>JBIOYR010000022.1:0-32812 GCA_044870245.1 Aestuariivirgaceae bacterium
ACGGACAGGAGGCAGATTTCACGATTAATTGAGGGCAGGGGGCGACGTCGAAGGAAGCTGCAATCAGGCGGCAACCGATGCCTGCAATAAGGTTGGTGATAATTGGCGCACCGGGAGGGACTTGAACCCCCGACCCCCAGATTCGAAGTCTGGTGCTCTATCCACCTGAGCTACCGGTGCATGGCGTCGAGGCTGGTCTTTTGTTCCTACAGGACGGTTTGCCGAACCGCAAGCTTTGGCAGGTATAGTGGATTGGCCGGAAGCGAAAGGGAGCAGTGCCGAACCATGATCGCTCAATCGAACTCAGGCAGGGTCGACCGTCGCGACTTCAGGAATGGCGTGGGTATTATGATCGCCGGAGCCGTGGCGGTCACCTTATGGTCGGCGCCGGTCGGGGCCTATGACTTCGGCCGTCAGGCCGCGGCTCAGGCCGAGGCAACCCCGGCATCGCAGGTCCATTACACTGGCAAGAAGCACCGTCATCCGCCGGGCAAGCGGGCGAGGCGGGTCATCGCCAAATCCGGTCGGCACCTCTATCCATACCCCTACTATCCGCCCTGCCCCTATTATTTCCCGGCATATGGCACTTACCCCTGTTTTGCCCAGGGATACTATCCCAATCCTCCCTATTCCTACGGATTCGGCTTTGGCGGTCCGTTCTGGGGTGGTGGTATTTTCGATAACGACTGATGCGGTCAGGCAGTGAAACACTTCGAAAATCTGTCGAATGACGGCGATTGACGTCGTCTCCTGCCTGTTATTCCATAGGCGTGTTCGCTCAGCGCATGAGCAACGTGGGAGGAATTAGAAGATGCTGCGAAAATCGAGGAAGGCCCTTGCGATGGGTGTCGCAGGGTTGGCCGTACTTGCGTTCACCACGGCGCCGGCCAGTTCCCAGGAGGTCAAGGCGGCCACCAAATACGGCGATATGCAGACCGTCACCCAGGATCTGCTCAATCGCGCAGCCGGCGACGGCAACAACTTCCTGCACACTAACGGTAACTACGATCAGACCCGCTACTACCCCAACCGACAGATCAATGCCGGCAATGTCAGCAAGCTTCGGCCCGCCTGGTTATTCCAGACCGAGGTGAAGGAGACGATGGAGACGACGCCCATCGTCGTCAACGGCATCATGTATGTCACGACCGCGTTCGATCACGTCTATGCCCTGGATGCACGGACCGGCGCCGAGCTCTGGCACTATAAGCACAAGATGGGTCCGATCACCGTCTTTTGCTGCGGCCCGAATAATCGCGGCGTCGCGGTCAGCGGCGACATGGTCTATCTCGGCACGCTCGACTCCAAGCTGGTGGCGCTCGACGCCAAGACCGGCAAGATCGCCTGGCAGAAGGATATCGCCGATCCGGAGCTTGGCTATTCCGAGACGATGGCGCCCACCGCCGTCAACGGCAAGATCCTCATCGGAACCAATGGTGGCGAGTACGGCATCCGCGGTTTCGTCAAGGCCTTCGACGCCAAGACTGGCGATCTGCTCTGGACCTTCGACACCATCCCGGAGAACTCGGTCGGAAAGTGGGTGACCCATGACGCGACCGGGCGCGACATGCATCGCGACATCGCGGCCGAGAAGGCTGCCCTCAAGAAGAACGGTGACCCCTACAAGACCTTGGGCGGTGGCGTCTGGCAGAACCCGGCGATCGATCTGGACAACAACCGCATTTATTTCATGGTCGGCAATCCCTCGCCTGATCTCGATGGCAGCTTGCGCCCCGGCGACAATCTCTACACCAACAGCCTTGTCTCGGTTGACCTCGATACCGGCAAATATGTCTGCCATTTCCAATACATCGCCCACGATGTGTGGGATCTGGACGCGGTGAGCCCGGCAGTCTTGGTCGATGTCAAGAACAAGGACGGAAAGACGGTCCCCGGTGTGCTGCATGCCGGAAAGACCGGTCACGTCTATGTCCATGATCGAAAAGACTGCTCGTTGATCCGCTTCTCCGAGTCGATGGTGCCTCAAGAGAACATGTGGGTCCTTCCGACGAAGGAGGGCGCTCGCATGCTCCCGGGTGCCAATGGCGGCGTCGAATGGTCGCCGATGGCCGTCAATGAAGCGCTCGATCTCACCTATGCCATCAACCTCCATCAGCCGATGACCTATCACGTCGAGTCCACTCCCTATCCGGGCGGCAAGCTGTGGCTGGGCGGTGCCTTCAAGGTGATCCCTGCAGAAGAGCAGTGGGGCAATGTGACGGCCGTCGACTACAACACCGGCAAGATCCGCTGGCAGGTCAAGACGCCCGAGCCGATGATCGGTGGCGTGCTGGCCACTGCCGGCGGACTGGTGTTCACGGGCGAAGGCAACGGGCTGTTCAAAGCTTATGATGCCGAGACCGGTGCGGTGCTCTGGAAGTTCCAGGCGGGCGCCGGTGTCAACGCTCCGCCAGCCTCCTATACGGTCGATGGCAAGCAGTACATCGTGGTGGCGGCAGGTGGAAATACCCAGCTCGACTTCAAGCGCGGCAACACCATCGTGGCATTCACGCTGGCCGAATGATCCTGCCGGTCAGTGAGCAATCGAAAAGTGGTGGGACCGAGCGCCGGTCCCCCATTTTCATCTCCGTCGCGACGATGACGGCATTGCTGATCGCGATGACGTCGGGAAGTGCGCAGGGCGAGGACATCGCAGAGAAGGCCAAGCTCTGCGCCACCTGTCATGGGGAGGACGGCAGACCGAAGGAGGCCGACACGCCGATCATCTGGGGGCAGCACACCGGCTATCTTTATATCGAGCTCAGGGACTACAAGAGCGGGCTTCGCAAGAACGACAAGATGTCGGTCATCGCTGCCGATCTCTCCAAGGAAGACATGATGGCGCTCGCCCAATATTTCTCGGAGAAGCCCTGGCCGCTGCTCGACACTTCTGCGACCGACGCCGATGCTGCCGCCGGCGAGCGCATTGCCTCGGCCGGAATGTGCAAGGAGTGTCATCTCGACGGTTATGTGGGAACCAGCACGGTGCCCAGAATCTCGGGGCAAAGTCCGACCTATCTCGAAACCACGCTTCTCGATTTCAAGACCCGGAAGCGGGCGAACAATCCTGACAAGTCGACATTGCTTGCATCCTTTTCGGATGACGAGCTGAAGACGATGGCCCGCTATCTCGCCGGGATCCATCATCAATGAGGCGTCTCGCGGCCACGGTCATCGCTGTCCTGTTGTTTTCCGCCGCCTGCTCGTCCCTCGGCAACGCCGGAAACAAATCCCTCTGCACCGATCTAGCCGAATCCTATGACTCGATCAGGGAGAGTGCCGTCGCCGGCCAGAGAAGCTCTCTGTTCTTTACCGCGACCGCCAAGGGCTGCGAGGAACTGGTGACGACCCTGCTGGCTGATGGCGCTTCCCTCGAGGCCAAGAACCGATTGGGCACAATGCCTCTGGCGGTCGCTGCAGCCGCCGGCCATGTCGAACTTGTCGAGCTGTTTCTCCAACGCGGGGCGCCCATCGACGCCCGCAACGTCGAGGGATCGACGGCGCTCTTCCAGGCGGTCCTCGAAGGCCGCGACAAGGTGGTGCCGATCCTGCTCAGTCGGGGCGCGGATCCGAACATTCCCGGCAGAAGCGGCATCGTCCCGGTGGCGGCGGCAGCCTATATGGGCGATCCGCTCATGGTCGAGCGTCTGCTGAAGGGCGGTTCCGATGCGAAGACAATCGACAGCACCGGCAAGGCAGCCATGGTTTACGCCGTCGGACGCGGTTTCCCGAAGGTAGCGCAGGTTCTCCTTGATCATGGCATCGATTCCAATGCGCGCTACGGAAACGATCTCACGGCATTGATGTGGGCAGCCGGTTATTCCTCTGAAGCTGGTGTCGAGGACATTGTGGAGACGATCGACCTTCTTCTTGATCACGGCGCACGGATTGACGACCAGGATGATCGCGGCCGCACTGCCCTGATGATTGCGGCCGAGCTCGGTCACGTGGCCGTCGTCGATCTCCTGGTCCGGCGCGGCGCCAATATTGGAATCCGCGACAAAGTTGGTAAGTCGGCGGGTGATCTCGCTTCGAATGAAGCGTTGAAGACGAAACTCAAGTCGAACTAGGCGGATGTTTGGTCCCCACCGGCTTCCCTGCGAAACGCCTGAGGCACATCCCAAGGTCGGAGCGGTGCCCATTTCCGACCGGAGATGGGTGCTGCCGGCAACGATTCTCGGCTCCAGCCTGGGCTTCATCGACAGCTCTGCGGTGAACGTCGCATTGCCTGCCATTCGAGGCGATCTCGCAGTGAACCTTGCGACCGTCCAATGGGTGGTCAATGGCTACATGCTCACTCTCGCCAGTCTGATGCTGCTCGGTGGCACCGCTGGCGACCGTTATGGCCGACGCCTCGTCTTCGTGATCGGGCTCGTGGCATTTGCCGCGGCGTCGCTGCTATGCGGTATCGCGCCGTCGGCTGGCTGGCTGACTGCCGCTCGGCTCATTCAAGGTGCAGCAGCGGCCCTGCTGACGCCGACGAGCCTGGCAATCATCGGTGCCGCCTATTCAGGCGAGGAACGCGGCCCGGCAATCGGAACATGGGCGGCTGCCGGTGCCCTGACGGTAGCGCTGGGACCGCCGCTTGGAGGCTGGCTGGTCGACACCATCGGATGGCGAGCAATCTTCTTCATCAATCTGCCGCTGGCGTTGCTGGCGGTTGTTCTGGCAATGAAGCTCCCGGCGGATCGCGACGAGAGCACCGGCAAGCTCGATGTCAGCGGTGCTCTGTTCGCCATCACCGGGCTTGGCTTGCTGAGCTTCGGTCTCATAACCCTGGGCGAGGGGAATTTGAGCGCTGGCGCGATGGCGATCGCAGCGGCAATTCCGGTCGCGGGTCTTTTCATTTGGGTCGAGTCGCGAGCAAGCGAGCCGATGATGCCGCTGGAATTGTTCCGCAACCGGAACTTCGCCGGCGCGAACATCCTCACCGTCCTGCTCTATGCGGCGCTCAGCGGCGCCCTGTTTCTTCTGCCGTTCTTGTTAATCGAGCAGCGTGGCTACAGCACCACCGGCGCCGGTGCAGCCTTCCTGCCGTTCTCCATCATCATGGGCATCGGATCGCGCTGGTCGGGCGGCCTGGTGGCCCGCTTCGGCGCGCGGCTGCCATTGATCGTCGGGCCGTCAATGACAGCTTTGGGCTTCATTGTGCTCGGTCTCTCCGGCGAGAGCCAGAGCTTCTGGACCGGGTTCCTTCCGGGTCTGGTGATCATCGGCATCGGCATGACCGTGAGCGTTGCGCCGCTGACCACGACAGTCCTCAATGCCGCTCCGGACGAGAAGAGCGGCACCGCCTCCGGCATCAACAATGCCGCCGCGCGTGTCGGAGGCCTCTTGGCCGTCGCAGCGCTTGGTCTGGCATTCGGTCCGTCGGGAGAATCGGCGGTCGGCGGCATGGCGCTGCTCGACGCCTACCGCCTGGTGATGTTTGCAGCCGCCGCCCTCGCCGTGCTGAGCGCCTTCACCGCAGCGATCATGGTCGAAAATGTTCCGCCGGCGACCGATGGCTGATCGGGCTCATGATCGGAGTTTGACCCCAGGAAGAACGCAGAGCATCTCGAAAAGCAGATTGGCGGCGGTTAATGCCGTGTTGCCGCTCGGATCATAGGGCGGTGACACTTCGACCAGGTCACATCCAACGATATCGAGGCCTCGGCAGCCCCGGATGATCTCGAGAGCTTGGACGGTCGTCAAACCGCCGATCTCGGGGGTGCCGGTGCCAGGTGCGAAGGCCGGATCCAGGCTGTCGATATCGAAGCTCAGATAGATCGGGCCGTCTCCCAGCTCCTCCTGAACCTCCTTCATCAACGGGCTGAGCGATTTGTGCCAGCATTCCTCGGCCTGAACCACTCGGAACCCTTGGCTGCGCGGCCAATCGAAATCGTCGGCCGCATAACCGGTGCCTCTGAGCCCGATCTGAACGCAGCGTCTCGTCGCGAGAAGCCCGTCCTCGACGGCGCGCCGGAAGGGCGTCCCATGTGCGATCCTCTCGCCGAACATCGCTTCATTGATGTCGGCATGCGCATCGACATGCACGAGCCCGACCGGCCCGTATTTGTCGGCGATCGCGCGAAGGATCGGATAGGTGATGGTATGGTCGCCACCAAGCGTGAGCGGCCGGCAGCCTTCGGCGATGATCGACTTGTAGGCATCGGTGATGATGTCGACGCAGCGTGGCAGGTTGAACGTGTCGATCGCCACGTCGCCGATGTCGGCCACCATCATGTTGTCGAAGGGCGAAGCGCGCGTTGCCATGTTATAGGGCCGGATAAAGCAGGATTCCGCCCTGATCTGCCGCGGGCCATAGCGCGTGCCTGACCGATTTGAAGTCCCGATGTCGATCGGGACTCCGACGAAGCAGGCATCGAGGCCCTTCGCTCCCTGCTGGCTCGGCAAACGCATCATCGTCGCCGGCCCGCCGAAACGGGGCATTTCATTGCCGCCCAAAGGTTGGTTGAATTTCTGCGTCATTGCATTACCCATCATCCCTGAGGGTTCATCAGTCGCATACTTCGCGACAGTCAGGAAGAGAGTGACATGGTATCCGAGGTCGCAATCATCGTTGGCGTGGGTCCGGGGCTTGGGTCATCGCTGGCACGTTGCTTCGCCAACGAGGGGATGACCGTCGTGGCGGCCGCCCGGCGCGCGTCCGAGCTGACCGAGCTCAAGACGCTGCCATCCGTTCAACTTCGCGATTGTAACGCTACTTCCCCGGGCGAAGTTGCCGAGCTCTTCGACCATGCCGAGAGCGCTTTCGGCGTCGCGCGGCTCGTTGTCTTCAATGTCGGTGCCTATCAGCGGGGCGCGGTCAGTGAAACCGACCCCGCAGAGTTCGAGCGCTGCTGGCGGGTCGGGTGTTTCTCGGGTTTCCTGGTTGGGCGTGAGGCGGCGCAGCGCATGACCCAGGCCGAGCAGGGCACCATCATCTTCACCGGCGCCACCGCGTCCTTGAGGGGCGGAGCAGGTTTCGTCAACCTTGCCTCGCCGAAATTCGCACTCAGGGCGGTCGCGCAGAGCATGGCGCGCGAGCTCGGACCCAAGGGTGTTCACGTGGCGCATGTCATCATCGACGGTCAGATCCGCTCGCCGCGATACGAACCGCTGCTTAAGGAGCGCGGACCAGATTCGCTGCTCGAGCCGGATGAGATCGCCAGGACCTATCTGATGCTCCATCGCCAGCAGCGCAGCGCCTGGACATTCGAGCTCGATCTTCGTCCCTGGGTCGAGCGCTTCTGACGGTGGACAAGATGGCACCGCTTCTCGTTATCGACGGCGATTCACTTGCGCACCGCTCCTATCATGCGATTCCGAAGACCATCATGCGCAGCGGCAACAGACCGGCTGGTGCCATCATCGGTTTCGCCAACTTCCTCCTGCGGCTCTATCTGACCGAGAAGCCGCGCGCCGTGCTGGTCGGCTGGGATACGCTGGATGCGCCGACCTACCGGCACCAGGCCTTCGCCTCCTATCAGGGCGGCCGGGAGTTCGATCGGGAAATCATCGAGCAGCTCGCCATCCTGCCGCAATTCGTCGCCGCTTGCGGCTTCGCCAATGCCAAGGCCGCAGGCTTTGAGGCCGATGATTTCCTGGCTGCAGCGGTCGCTGCGGAGGAGCGGCGCCACGGCACCGCCATCGTGGCCAGTGGTGACCGTGATGCCTTTCAGCTCGCATCCGACACGACCACCATTCTTCAACCAGTCAAGGCAGGCGAGATGGCGCGGATCGGTCCCCGGGAGGTCCGCGAGCGCTATGGAGTCGATCCCAGGCAGGTGCCCGACTTCATTGCATTGCGCGGTGACCCTTCGGACGGCCTGCCCGGTGCAAAGGGGATCGGCCCAAAGACTGCGGCCAGCCTGCTGCAGAAATATCCGACGCTCGAGGATGCCATTGCCGATGGCCGATTTGCAGCGCAGGCCGACGAGCTTCGCCTTTTCCGTCATATCGCCACCATGGACTCATCGGCTCCGCTGCCGGTCCTTGATGACCAGAAGCCGACCTGGGACAAGGCTGCCGCTCTGGCGCGCGAATGGGAACTGAGGCAGCTGGCGAGCCGGCTTGGTGAGCTGGCCGCTTCCTAGCCCGGACTGGACGGCGGTGGCGGTGCGCGGCTCAGCAGCCGGCGCAACAGCCGGACCGCGCCCCAGCAGAATGCGATGACCAGCAGCAGCGCCACCAGCGGCACCGTCAATGCGAGAAGCGCTACGACGATCGCGCTGCCATTCTCCGCCGTGGCGATGACCGCATTGCCCAGCCCGCCCGTCAGCACCGTGGAGTGGGCGCGGAGCACCGCCGTCACGCCTTGCATCAACCCCGCCACGCCGCCGCCGGCGATCACCGCCGTCGTCCATTTGACGATCGGCGGCAGATCGCCCATGACCGCTGCCGAGACGACGGTTCCGGCCAGAAAGGCGGCCGGCGTTGCCATGCTGTCCAGCAAATTGTCGATGCCTGGTATGTAGTAGGCGAGCATCTCAAGGATTGCGGCGACGCTCAGCATGGTAAGCGCCGCTGGCGTGCCGAGCCAGGCGAACCCCTCGCTCAAGGGAAGATGCCCGCTATAGGCGGCGGCGCTCATGATCAGCATGGGCAGGAACACCCGGAACCCGGTCGCCGCCGCAAGACCGACACCAAGCGCAATCGAAATTGCAAGATCGAGCTCGGACATGCATCTAGTCTGTGCGAAGTTCCGGAACCTGTCCATTCGAGAAGCGAGACCTGTCGTGAGAGATCTTGAGAAGCCCGGTCGCTCTGTCGTCATGTCGCGGCACGGGATGGCCGCCACCTCGCATCCCCTTTCCACGCTGACGGCGGTCAATGTCCTGCAGGCTGGCGGCAATGCCATGGACGCCGCTATTGCCGCCTGCGCCGTCCAATGCGTCGTCGAGCCAGGCTCGACGGGGATCGGCGGCGACTGCTTTGCGCTGTTCGCCCCGCGCGGCACCGACCGGATCGTCGCCTTCAACGGGTCGGGTCGCGCTCCCGCCGGCGCGACCCTCGAGGCCTGCCGCGCCGCGGTCGGCTCTGGCGAGATCCCGCGCAACTCGCCCTTTGCGGTCACCGTGCCGGGCGCGATCGATGCCTGGGAGCAGCTGCTCCGGGACCACGGCACCCGTTCGCTCGCGGAGATTCTGCAACCGGCAATCCGCTTTGCCCGCGACGGTTACCCGATCACCGAGCGGGTCCATTTCGATTGGGCGCGCCAGGCCGATTTCCTCCGTCAGGACCCCAACGCCCGCCGCTTGCTCCTGGTCGACGGCAAGGCGCCGGAGATTGGCAGCGTCCATCGCCAGGAGGCATTGGCAACGACCTTGGAGCTGATTGCCGCCGCTGGGCGCGATGCCTTCTACACCGGCCGGATCGCAGAGGATATGGTCGGCTATCTCAACAAGCGGGGCGGCCCTCACACGCTCGCCGACTTTGCCAATGCGCGCGGCGAGTATGTGCAGCCGATCCGCACCAACTTCCGCGGCTACGATGTCGTGGAGTGCCCACCGAACGGGCAGGGGATCATTGCGCTCCTGATCCTCAATATCCTCTCCGCCCTGCCTGTTCATCCCGACCCGCTGTCGAGCGAACGCTACCACCTCGAGATCGAGGCTTCCCGTCTCGCCTATTCGGTCCGCGATGCGGTCATCGGTGATCCCGATCACATCAAAGTCGGCATCGAGGAGATCCTGTCCGAGACTTTCGCACAGGCTATGCGCTCGCGGATCGCTGCCGGACGCCCGTCGGATCTCGGCTCGGCGCAATCGATCTTTCCTTATGGCAGCACCGTTTATATCAGCGTGGTCGACAAGGATCGCAACGCCGCAAGCTTCATCAACTCGCTCTATGACGTTTTCGGATCGGGCCTGGTAGCGCCGATGAGCGGAATCGTCCTGCATGACCGGGGTATCTATTTCTCCCTGAAGCCGGGTCACGTCAATGCGATCGGCCCCGGCAAGCGCCCGCTGCACACCATCATCCCTGCGATGCTCGTCAAGGATGGCCGCGTACGCATGTCGTTCGGTGTGATGGGTGGCGACTATCAGGCGATCGGCCACGCATCCTTCCTCTCCAAGGTCCTCGATTACGGCATGGACATTCAATCGGCCATGAGCGTGCCACGCGTCTTTCCGTTGCCAGGTACCAAGAATATCGAGATCGAGCTGAGCTTGCCCAGCGAAGTGACATCGGCTCTTCAGGCCATGGGATATGAGATGATCGAGCGGCCTTCACCTATTGGCGGTGCGCAGGCAATCGCCATCGATTGGGAAAACGATGTGCTTTCAGGCGCCTCCGATCCACGCAAGGACGGCTGCGCGATCGGCTGTTGATCGAGCACGTTTGAAGCACCCGATCGAGCGCCCAGAGATGGTCCGGGGCGGGTCATAAACCAGCCGTCATTGACCGTCAGAACGAGCACAGGGCGGTTCATTGATGGAAGAGGGGATCATGAAGAGGCCGCACCAGCAGCTCTCATATCTGGATTCTCGCATTACCTCCG
This sequence comes from Aestuariivirgaceae bacterium, assembly GCA_044870245.1. Classification (GTDB taxonomy): domain Bacteria; phylum Pseudomonadota; class Alphaproteobacteria; order Rhizobiales; family Aestuariivirgaceae; genus DATAFF01. The sequence continues at coordinate 10,487 of JBIOYR010000022.1, forward strand.
AGCTCTCCGCGCTGCGCGATGCCGTGGGTCATGGACATGCGCGCGTCAACTCCTCGGGAACCTCCGATCACGACCATATGGTGGGCGCCGCCTCACGCGATGTCCTGCACGGCCGTGCTGGTTCGGACGCCATTGCAGGCTTGGCCGGCCGGGATCTGCTCGATGGCGGATCCGGCAACGACACCCTATGGGGTGGCTCGAGCAATGACAGGCTTAGCGGCGGCAGCGGTGACGATCTCCTGGTCGGCGGCTTCGGCTCGGACGCCGTAAGAGGCGGTATCGGCAACGACACCCTGCTGAGCCGATCCGACGCGGGCGAAACCCCAGCTGCGCAAGGAGGCGTGCAAGTCTTTGACAACGAGCCGTTTTCTGCCTCGGACGACATACTGCAAGGGGGCCGGGATGCCGATCGATTCCGCTTCGAATTGACCCTCAATGGTCGAGAGGAGATCGTTGCCAAGCACGTCAATGCCGATGGCACGATCGATTGGGCAGGCGTAACCGGCGAGAACGGCGCCGTGCACGACCACTGGGTCGAGAGCATCGGCGACGATGTCATCCTCGACTTCAATCGTGCTGCCGGAGATACGATCGAAGTTGCCGGCCATACCGTCGGCATGCGCGACATTACCTATGGCGACCGCAATGGCGATGGCGTGGATGACTACAGCATCATCACGCTTTATTCGAACCAGGGTGCTGGAGCGCATAATGGTGACGATCTTGGAACGATCAAGGTCTATGGCGATCTTGTCACCGCTGATGATGTGAAGCTCGATGCCGGCGTGACCTATGGTGCATACAACACCTTGGCCGAGGGGCCGCATATGTTCGAGGATGATGGTGTCCTTGTCGGTGGCGCCAGTAATGGCGGTCATCATCACGAAATGGCCTGAGCCGCCCTGACGCTCCCGGTTTGATCTCACAATCCGTGCCCAGACAGCGCCCGCAGAACAACGGCGCCGTCTATGGCACCCTGTTGCTGCAGCATCCGTCACCGCGACGTTGCGTGAGCGAGTAGTGTTGTCATGTCCAAGTCCCTCTTGCTTCTGGTGCATCTTCTTGGCGTAGCGCTTTCGGTTGGTTCGGTGTTCATTCTCGACCTGCGTCTTGCCACGCTTCTCCTCGGTCGGCGCGTCAATTCGTTCGACGCCAAGCTCATCGAGACGCTGACTCCTCTTGTCAGGATCGGTCTTGTTCTGCTGTGGCTGTCGGGCCTCGGCTTTCTGGTGCACTATTCGTTCAACGATCCTCACCTGCTCACCAACCCCAAGCTTCACGCCAAAATTCTGATCGTCCTCATTCTCACCATCAATGGCATCCTGGTGGAGAGGTTCTGCCTGCCGGCAGTGATGCGCAACAGGGGCAGTCCGTTCTTCGCCTGCCTGAAGCTTCTCGATCGATCCGAGGTGATGGCGATTGGCATGGTTTCGGCGGTGAGCTGGTATTTCGTGGTGGCGCTCGGGGTGGTGAGGGAGCTCAATTTCACCGTCGGAGCGTTGTCGATACTCGAGGTTTACGGGCTTCTGCTGGCCTTCGGGATTGCCGGAGGAATCGCCTTCGTCTGCATTGTCCCGGGCCGCGCCGAGGCGATCGTTGCAAGGCTTCCGCCTGCGGTACGGCCAAAGTTCTCGAAAAGATCGCGCCGGCCGATTGAAGCAGCGATCAAGGACCTGCCCAGCCATGTGATTGCCCGCTCGCGCAACGCCCTTCTCGGCGTTGGCGCCTTCAGCCTGATCATCAATCTCCTGATGCTTACCAGCTCGCTCTACATGATGCAGATCTTTGATCGGGTGCTTTCGGGGCAAAGCCGGCAGACCTTGCTCTATCTGACGATCATTGCCGTTATGGCCGTCGGCGTGCTCGGTGCCCTCGACCTCATCCGTTCGCGCATTCTCGTGCGTGTCGGCACTTGGGTGGAACAGTCGCTCTCCGCACCGGTCTATCTGAAGGGATTGGACAATGCGCTGATCGGCCGGAGCTACCGCACCGAAGCGTTGCGCGACCTCGGCACTCTGAAGGGGTTCCTGAGTGGCAATGGCATCCTGTCATTGTTCGATGCGCCCTGGGTCCCCGTCTATCTGGCGATCGTCTATCTGCTCAACCCGATGCTGGGTCACATCGCATTGGTGGGCGCAGTCCTGCTCATAGGCCTCGCCTATGCCACCGACCGGCTGACCGCCGTCATCCTCAAGGAGGCAAAGGTAGCCTCGATGTCGGGACTTCGTCACGCCGAGTCGGCCTTTCGCAATGTCGAGGTGATCCACAGCATGGGCATGGGCCAGGCATTGGCGAAGCTGTGGCAGAGACTGAACCGGGACGCCATGGCGCTGGCGGAGCAGGCGAGCGATCGCGGCGGCATGATCAGTGCCGCATCGAAGTTCCTGCGGCTGGTGCTGCAGATCTGCGTGCTCGGCGCTGGCGCCCTTTTGGTCCTGGACCATCAGCTGACCGCCGGCGGGATGATCGCCGCATCGATCATCATGGGGCGTGCTCTGGCACCTGTCGAGCAGTCGATCGGCACTTGGAAACATACCGTCGCCGCGCGTGCCGCGTGGCAGCGATTATGCGAGCTCCTCCGACAGCGTTCACTGCATGTCCAGACCATGAGCTTGCCGCGCCCTCGGGGTCACCTGTCGATCGAGGGCCTGGTCTATGGTCCTCCGGGATCGGCCGAACCGGTGCTGCGTGGCCTCACCCTGCAAGCGCGACCTGGCGAGGTTCTGGCCATCACCGGTCCGTCGGCGGCAGGAAAATCGACCCTGGCGCGGCTGATCGTCGGCTTGCTGCGGCCACAGGCCGGGTCCGTGAGGCTCGACGGCGCCGACGTCGGTGCCCTGGATCGTCGTCAGTTCGGTCAACACATCGGATACTTGCCGCAGGACGTCGAGCTGTTTCCGGGATCGGTCTACCACAACATCGCGCGCATGACTGACGGCGCGCCCAACGACGTCATCGAGGCTGCTCATCTCTCGGGCGTGCATGAGATGATCCTGAGGCTGCCGATGGGATATGACACCGACATCGGCGAGCAGGGCGCCGGTCTGTCGGGCGGCCAGCGCCAACGCATCGCGCTTGCCCGGGCGATTTACGGGCAACCGGTTCTGCTGGTGCTCGACGAGCCCAATGCCAACCTCGACAGCGTGGGTGAGGAGGCCCTGGGCCGGGCGATCGAGTCGCTCAAGCAGCGCGGCTCGACCATCATCGTCATCGCCCATCGTCCTGCGCTGCTCGCTCATGCCGACCGCATTGCCGTGCTGAATGCTGGGCGCCTCGACATGGTTGGAGCCCGTGACGAGGTGCTGGTGCAGATTGCGCAGCCGCGAACGGCAAGGCGCGGACCCGGTCATGTGAGGATCATCCGATGAAACCATGGACCTTCGGCGGGCCACCGGTTCACCGCTACCTCAAGACCGGCCTCGGCATCTGCGTGCTCGGGCTCGGCTCCTTCACCTTATGGGCGGGTCTCGCACCTTTGACCAGCGCCGCCATGGCGCCTGGGATCGTCAAGGCGAGCAGCCATGTCAAGACTGTCCAGCATTTCGACGGCGGTATCATTTCGGAAATCCTGGTGCGCGATGGCGATCATGTGACCGAGAACCAGCTCCTGATGCGTCTCCAGGGAACCGAGTTCAACGCCGACTATGATGCGCTCGATCAGCGCATGATCGATCTCGAGACCCAGGAAGCTCGTCTCGTCGCGGAGCGCGATCGAGCGGCCTCGATCACCTTGCCGAAGCGAATAGCGGCACGTTCGGCAGATCCCAAAGTGGTCGCGGCGTTCGCCGGACAGCAGCGCATCTTTGCCGATCAGGCAGCAACGCTCGCCAAGCAGACGGATGTGTGGCGCTCGCGCATCGAGCAGTACCGCAGCCAGATCACCGCGACAGAGCAGCAGAACGATACATTGCGTCGCCAGATCGATCTCATGAGCGTCGAACTGAAGGACGCGGCGGCGCTTCTGGCGAAAGGCTATGAGCGTAAATCCAGGGTGCTCGAGATCGAGCGGCGCGAAGCCGGACTGAGAGGCGACCTCGCCGGCAACGTCGGCCGCATCGCCGCGCTCAAGGAGCAGATCGGCGAGGCGGAGCTACAGATCGAGGGACTTGTATCGACCCATGCCAAGGAAACTTCGGAGGAATTGCGCCAGGTGCAGAGCCAGCGCGCCGAGGTCGAGGAGGCATTGCGCAAGGCAGCGAGCCGGGTTGCCCGCACCGAGATCCGTGCCCCGCAGGACGGCACTGTCCTCAATCTGCGTGCCTTTGCTCCCGGACAGGTTGTCTCTCCAGGCGGCGCCCTGCTCGATATTGTCCCGAGCAAGGATGAGCTCGTCATCGAAGCCCGTGTTCAGCCGCTCGATATCGATGTCGTGCATCGCGGCCTCAAGGCCAGTGTCCGCTTTGTCGCGTTCAAACAGCGGATCACCCCGACCCTGGATGGCGAGGTCACCCGGGTTTCCGCCGATTCCTTCACCGATGAACGCTCCGGCCAGTCATTCTTCACTGCAACGGTGCGGGTTTCCGAAAACGAGCTCAAGCGCCTGCCGCAGGTGAAGCTCTATTCGGGCATGCCGACCGAGATAGCCATCATCACCGGCAACCGGACTCTGCTCGACTATCTCATCCAACCATTCACTGACAGCTTCGCTCATGCCCTCAACGAGGACTAGGCTCGGCATGGCATTCGTCATGCTGACTGCGGCAGCCGTTGCTCCGCAGCCGGCCCATGGCGTCGAGACAGTGTCGATCGCGCAGGCGCTGGCCTTCGCCTATGGCGGCAATCCGGCGCTGCGCGCCGAGCGCGCCCGCCAGCGAGCCACCGACGAGGCCGTACCCCAGGCTCTCTCAGGTTGGCGACCGGTCATCGTCGCTGACGCCGATGCCGGCGTGGTTTGGGCGAATTCGAGCCGCGGCAGGGGTAAGGACAGGCAGCCTTTCGGTGCAGCCGTCACTCTGTCGCAACCGGTCTTTCGCGGTTTTCGCACGGTAAGCGGGACGGCGCGCGCGGAGGCGATCGTCAGTGCCGGAAGGCAAAACCTGCTTGCCGTCGAGCAGCAGGTTCTGCTCGATGCGGCAAGCGCCTACATGAACGTGATCAGGGACCGCAACATTCTCGGGCTGAGGCAAAAGAATGTCTCGGCTCTCGAGGGGCAATTGCGAGCTTCCGAGGAGCGGCTGAAGGTTGGCGAGGACACCCGCACGGACGTGTCTCAGGCCCGCGCCCGGTTGGCGCTGTCCCACGCTGCCCTGGCGCGCGCCGAAGCCGATCTGGCGTCTTCGCTGGCCTTCTATGCCCGGGTGATCGGAAGAACGGCGGCACGGTTGCGCTTTCCGCCTCCTTCAAGGCAGACACCGCCATCTCTTGATGCGGCATTGGCGATCGCCGATCGCGGCAATCCGAACATTCTCGCGGCTGCCTTCAATGAAGAGGCGGCGCGCCACAACATCGATCTGGTGCGCGGCGAACTTTTGCCTGAAATCTCGATCAATGCCCAATACGCACACAATCAGCAGCCGAGCGACGCGCTCGACTGGAACGAGCAAGGCGCGATCTTCGGCCAGGTCAAGGTGCCGATCTACGAAGGCGGCGAGGTCTATTCCCGCGTGCGCGAGGCAAAGCAGACGGCAAGTCAGCGTTCGCTTGAGATCCTCGACGTCCGTCGTCAGGTCCGCCAGCAGGTCACCGAGGCCTGGAATCTCCTGATAGCAGCCACCGCCACCATCCGTGCTGCCCGGGTGCAGGTCAGTGCCAATCGCCAGGCGCTCGAGGGTGTCCAGCAGGAGATGCGCGTCGGGACGCGGACAGTCCTCGACGTGCTCGATGCCGAGCAGGAGCTTGTCGACTCCCAGGTGCTGCTGGCGACTGCCGAACGCGACCGTATCATCGCCGCTTATCAGCTGATCGCCTCGGTGGGTCGGATGACCGCACGCACGCTGAACCTCGATGTCATACCCTATGATCCCGAGCAGAATTATCGCGAGACCCGCGGCAAGGTCATCGGCACCGCCGTTGAAACTGTCGATTGAGATTGGTGGGGGCTACGAGGCGCTCCGCCGTCCAAATCGGTCAGCGCGGGCCAGCTCGTAGACATGCTTGTAGACCTCGGCCGAACGGCGCCACCCCACCGGCTGGCGCATCGCGGCGCAGATGAGGCTTTCCCAGGTCACCCGATCGGCGAAGAGCTCGAAGCTGCGCGCTATAGCCCGTTCGAGCTCGGCGAGATCGTCCGGCCCGAAAAGGATGCCGGTGGCCGTGCCGACCGCCACAGCCGCTTCATTTGCATCGATGATCGAATCGGCGAGACCGCCCGTTCGTGCCACGATGGGAATTGTGCCATAGCGCAAACCGTAAAGTTGGGTGAGGCCGCAGGGCTCGAAGCGCGAGGGCACAAGGATGGCGTCGCCGCCAGCGATCAGAAGATGCGACAACGGTTCGTCATAGCCGAATCGGACCGCCACCCGCCCGGGATACTCCGCAGCCGCCTTGTCGAAGAGAGACTCGACCTCTGCCGACCCTGAGCCGAGGAGTGCAAGCTGCCCGCCATGCGCCACCAGACCCGGAACCGCCGCTGCCAGCAGGTCGAGACCTTTTTGAGGGGTGATGCGGCTGACGACCACGAAGAGAAGCGACCGGGCGTCCGGTTCGAGTTGCATCGCGGACTGCAGCGCGACGCGATTGGCCCGCTTCCCGACGAGCGAACGAGACAGGAAGGGATCTGCAATCAGCGGATCCGTCTCGGGATTCCAGATGCTCTCGTCTATGCCATTGAGGATGCCGGAGAGACGATTGCGTCGGGCCCGGAGCACGCCCTCGAACCCCATCCCGAGCTCGGTGCTCTGCAACTCCCGGGCATAGGTTGGGCTGACGGTCGTCAGCCGATCGGAGAACACCAGCCCTGCCTTGAGAAACGAGATCTGCCCGTAGAATTCCAGCCCCTCCGGATGGAAAAGCAAAACAGGCAGACCAAGCCGTGTCAGTTCGCCTGCCGGAAACAATCCGGCAAAGGCTATGTTGTGAATGGTGAAGACCCTGGGCGGCAGCCCGGCGTCTCCGAGGCTGAGATAGGCGCTGGTCAGCCCGGCCTGCCAGTCATGACCATGCACCACATCGACCGTCCAGCCATCGGGCTGCTCGACGACGAGGCGTGCCGCAGCCCGGCAAAGAGCGGCAAACCTCAAGTGATTGTCCGGATAGTCCTTGCCGTCGGAATCGAGATAGGGACTGCCCGGCCGGGCAAACAGGTGGGGCGCATCGAGCAGGACGAATCTTGGGCCATTGTCGACCTCCGCCGTCGACAGGGTGACTGGACCGCCGAACAGGTCATCGTACCGGGCGATCGGTTTCATGCCGTGCACCCGCTCCACCACGCCAGGATAATTCGGCATGACGACACGAGTGTCACAACCGAACTCGACGAGCGCGCGCGACAGGCCGGCAACCATGTCGGCTAGGCCGCCGGTCTTCACCAGCGGCACGCATTCCGAAGACACCATCAGCACACGCACGATCAACCTCGGAGACGGTCGATCATCGGCTGGGTAATGAGACAAATCCCGCCCGGCGTCCGGCGGAACCGCCCGGCATCTTCCTCCGGGTCCTCTCCGACCACCAAGCTCTCCGGGATGGTCACGCCGCGATCGATGACCACTCGTCTGAGGCGAGCGTGGCGGCCGATCGTGACATAAGGCAGGGCGACGACATGGGTGAGCTCGCCATAGGAATGGGTGCAGACGCCGGTGAACAGCAGGGATTTGTCGATCCGTGTGCCCGAGATGATGCAGCCGCCGGAGACCAGGGAGCTGGTTGCCATTCCCCGGCGCCCGTTCTCGTCATGGATGAATTTCGCCGGCGGCGTAATCTCGGCATAGGTCCAGATTGGCCAGCGACGATCGTAGAGATCGAGCGCAGGGACGAAATCAGTCAAGTCGATATTGGCCTCCCAGAAGGCATCGATCGTGCCGACATCGCGCCAATACGGTTCCGCCTCCGATCCCGACCGCACGCAACTCTCGGAAAAGCGATGCGCGCTGGCATTGCCGTCGCGAACAAGGGCGGGGATGATGTCCTTCCCGAAATCATGGCTCGATCGAGCATCGGTGGCGTCCCGACGCAGCAGGTCGATCAGCCGCGTCGTCTCGAAGACATAGATGCCCATGCTGGCCAGCGCCCATCGTGGATTGTCGGGCATTCCCGGGGGGTCTGCGGGCTTTTCGACGAAGTCCGTGATGCGGCCCGTCGCATCGATCTTCATCACGCCGAAAGCGCTTGCCTCGGCGCGCGGCACCTCGATGCAGCCGACGGTGACGTCGGCTCCCGATTCCGCATGCTGTGCCAGCATCCGCTCGTAATCCATCTTGTAGACGTGGTCTCCCGCCAAGATGACGATATATTGCGGGGCGTAGCCTTTGATGATGTCGATGTTCTGGGTCACCGCGTCGGCCGTCCCGAGATACCACTTGTCCTCGGCAACTCTTTGGGAGGCCGGGAGGATGTCGAAATACTCGTTGCGTTCCGGTCTGAAGAAGTTCCACCCGCGCTGCATGTGGCGGATCAGGCTGTGCGCCTTATATTGGGTGGCCACGCAGATGCGCCTGATGCCGGAGTTCAAGGCGTTGGACAGCGCAAAATCGATGATGCGCGACTTGCCGGCAAAAAACACCGCCGGTTTGGCACGACGATCGGTGAGCTCCATGAGGCGGCTGCCGCGCCCGCCGGCCAGGACGAAGGCCATGGCCGAACGGGAGAGATTGCCGAAGCCTCTCTCTTCTCGTGTCATCGACGGGTCCTCCCAACAACACCATGCTCGAGACGTGAGGCATGTCGAAGAAAATCACCAACCAGCTAAGGGCAATTTGCCTCGCCTTGCCAGAGGCAACCGAAAGGGAGGCCTGGGGAGACCCCACCTTTCGGGTGCGTGACAAGATCTTCGCCATGGAGAAGCGTGGCGATGGGCGGGTCTCGGTCTGGCTGAAGGCGCCGGAGGGGTTTCAGCACATGATCGTCGGCGCCGACCCCGAAACCTACTTCGTGCCTCCCTATGTCGGCCATAAGGGATGGATCGGCATCAGGCTCGACCGGCGGCCCGATTGGCCGGAGATAGCGCGAATGATCGAGCGGAGCTATCGGCTGGTCGCACCGAAGCGGCTGGTATCACGGCTCGGGGCCGATTGACGATACGCCACCACGAACACCCGAGACGACTTCTGGTTGGTTCCTCTGGCCCGCTGAAGCGCTCGCTAGTGGCGTGATGCCGACCGGCGCTCCACGAACGCACCAAGTGCATCGATCAGGGCATGAGTGCCGCGCTCGCGCTGTCCGGCATCGTCATACCCGTCGAGAAATGCCCCCTGCTCGGTGAGGACGAGCCGGGTTCCGCCGCTGACCGGCGTGAGCTCGATTGTCGCGAAGGAGACGGAGATGCGCTGTTTGTCGAGATGCATGTCGTAGCTGTAGATGATGCGCTGGTTGGGCACGATATCCTGGTAGATGCACTCGAAGCTGTGGACCGGCCCGCCCTCGGGCCCGCCGCTGTTGCGTTCCCGCCCGCCAACCCGGAAGTCGAACTCGCGCGGCCCGCTTTCCCATTCCTCGGGACCGGCAAACCACTGGGCTTTTGCCTTCGGATCGGCAAAGGCATTGAAAATCTCAATCGGCGTCGCCTTGAAGGTGCGTTCGATGACGAAGGTGGCGTGGACGACGGAGGATTTGGCCATGAGCTACTCCTTTGGTTTGGTTTGGGCGAGATAGCGCTCGAGACGGTCGAGGCGACGCTCCCAGGCGTGACGACGCTGTGCGATCCATCGCTCGGCCGCCTGCAATGCCTTCGGCTCGATGCTGCACATGCGAACCCGCCCGGATTTCCTGGTGCGCACCAGGCCGCTCGCCTCGAGGACCGACAGATGCTGCACCACGGCGGATAAAGTCATATCCAGCGGTTTCGCAAGCTCGCTGACCGAAGCGGGCCCGTGGACCAGGCGCTCCACCATGGTGCGCCGCGATGGGTCGGAAAGGGCCTGAAAGGTAAGATCGAGGGCGCTCGATTGGTTAAGCATATGCTTAAGTATTAGGCCCGCGAAAGGGTTGTCAATCCTGTTGCTCCGAGAGCGCACAGGAAAAATTTTGTGCGCGAGTTGCCCGAAAAGGTTGTCCCCTCAATGGATTGGAATAGAGTTTTCGACGAGGGGTGGTGATTCGAAATCGAGCTGCCGAGCGGGTGGACCATGCGCGCTATTGTTGCTGCTGCGTTTGCGCTGATGCTGGTGTCGCCGGCATACGCCTCCGACTACTATAGCGATGTCGCCTATGACTGGACGGGTGTCTATGGCGGCGTGCACGCGGGCTTCATCCAGGCCAACGTTACGGTCGACGGCCGAGTTCGGACCCCCAGAGAACCAGGCACCGACATCCTGGATCTGAGCTATGAGCGGGATTTCGACGGTTTTGTCGGCGGCGCGCTTGGCGGTGTGAATTTCCAGGCGGGGAGCTTCGTCTTCGGTCTCGACATGGATTTCGGCGGCGTGGTTGCCGACGGTGAAGGCACGGAAGACATCGAAGGCACGGAAGACAGTGTCCGATTCCAGCACGGCATCGATTGGAATGCCCATGTCAGGGGCCGGCTCGGATTCGCTTTGGATCGGGTGCTGGTCTACGGGGCAGGGGGGCTGGCCGTCGCGGATTTCGATGTCAAAAGCAATAGAAGCTTGCAGAGCGATAATGACCTCGACGATGGCGGCCATGCCACCGGCTGGAGTGCCGGCGGCGGCCTCGAATACGCGGTGACCGATAATCTGCTTGTCCGTGCCGAGTACCTGCATGACGAGTACACCGATGAAAAATTTGCTGTTTGTGATCTGACCAACGTCCTTTGCGACAATTTCCAGGTGGGGTTCACGGACAACATTGTCCGAGTCGGCATCAGCTGGAAATTCATGGGCGGAATGGCATTTTGATCGAAATGCCGCCAATGGCACATTTGGTGGACTAAATTCCCAAAAATCGGGTTTCCGTGGGGAACCGATAGGGTTGCCTCACGTTGTCAGGCAACAGACAGGATGAATGGGAAGGAGTGAGTCCTTATGGGTCTTTTCACCAAGGATATTAAAACTTTGGACGATCTGTTCGTTCACACGCTGCAGGACATCTACTATGCCGAGAAACAGATCACCAAGGCATTGCCCTCGATGATCTCGAAGGCAACCGACCCGCAGCTGAAGCAGGGGTTCGAGACCCATCTGACCGAGACCAAGGGTCATGTCAAACGCGTCGAGCAGGTGTTTCAGATGCATGGACAGACGCCGAAGGCGGTAGACTGTCCGGCCATCGACGGCATCATCAAGGAGGCCAACGAGGTCGCCGGCGACATCGCCGATAAGGAAGTGCTCGATGCCGCCCTGCTGGCCTCGGCGCAGGCTGTCGAGCATTACGAGATCACACGCTATGGCACGCTGATCGCCTGGGCCAAGCAACTTGGCCGGCCCGACTGCGCGCGTGTGCTCCAACAGAATCTCGAGGAAGAAAAAGCCGCCGACAAGAAGCTCACCACAATCGCCGAGAGCAAGGTCAACAAGAAGGCGGCATAGCAGCAGGCTGATGCGTCGGAGGGTGGTCCAAGGCCACCCTCTGAGCATTTGGACCGGCGGCTGATTGTGATGGCGACTTCGTTGGCGCGCCTGCTTCGCGCCGGCCCTATCCGAAAACGGGGCGGCCCAAGCCCCTTACATGACGCCGCCCCGCCTACGGACGATTACTTACAGAAGCGCCCTCGTCCAAACCCCGCCGCGCTTCACCCGTCATAAGCCGCCGTAAGCTGATGACCGGCGGGCGAACACTGCGCCACAAAGATGGACAGCATCGTGGCCGTCCTATCACAAACCCGTGTCCGTCACCCCGGGCGAGATGGAACCGGTTGCGCCATGCAACCGAGAGGCGTCATCCTGTCAGGCGTGTGAACCGTCATCCCCATCTGTGGAGGAATCATCGGCATCGACCTGCTCGGTCACATCGATCTCGGATGGATGCGGTCGTGATTGAAGTGCGCTGAACAATGCGATGACAGCACAAATCGCCGCGAATACGACATTGCTCATGTCGGTCCTCCACCGCTACCCGATACGCGACAAATTCCTAGGCCGCTAGGCATTGCTGGAACAGTGGACGGATCGACACGGGCTGAGCGCACCGGTGCGTGATTCCGCATGCAGCAGCTGGCGCCCACGTGCCGGAAACGTTCGGCGATATCGCTTCACGGCCAGCACCCTCGTCTCTATGGTTCGCACCTCGCCAGCCCAACAGGGAAGTCTGTCATGAAAATAGCGCCCTATTTGTTTTTCGATGGTCGCGCCGAGGAAGCAATCGAGTTTTATGGCCGGGTGCTCGGTGCCAAGGTCGAACGAATGATGCGTTTCAAGGACAATCCGGCACCAGGCATGAATCCGCCGGGGTCCGAGAACAAGGTCATGCATGCCTCGATCCACATCGGCGACAGCGTTCTCTTGCTGTCCGATGGCAAATGCACCGGAAAGCCTGAATTCCGTGGATTTGCGGTGACGCTCTATGTCGCCGACGATGCCGAGGCAGAGAGCAAGTTCAAAGCCCTGAGCGATGGTGGGCGGGTTGAGATGCCTCTCAACAAGACCTTCTTTGCCAGCAAATTCGGCATGGTTGCTGACCGCTTCGGCGTGATTTGGATGGTCATTGTCGCGTCCTGATCGCGGCACCTCGATGTTCAGTCGAACGCGGCTGCAGTCTCGGCAGAACCGCCTGGCGACGGCAGCCGAGCCGATCCGATCAGGAACACGAACGGCATAGTGATCAGCGTCAAGATCATCAGAAGCTTGAAGTCGTTCGCATAGGCAATGATGGTCGCCTGCTGCGTGATCAGCATCTCCATCATTGCCCGCCCCGAATCGCCAGCCATGTTGATCATCGAGGCGACATCCGGCGCTTTGAGCGCGTCGTTGAAAGGCGTGACGTGCTCGACGAGATTGGCGTGCATTCGGATCGTCGTGCTGGTCAGCTGTGCGATCACCACCGAGATCCCGATCGAGCTGCCGATGTTGCGGAGCAGCGTGAGAACAGCCGTCCCTTCGGTTCTGAGGTGCACCGGCAGTGTTGCGAACGCCACGGTGCTGAGCGGCACGAAGACCAGACCCAGGCCGAAGCCCTGCATCAGGCTCGCCACCACGATCGACTCCGACGACGTCTGGTCGGTGAAGCCAACCATTTGATGGAGCGTGAAGCTCGCAAGAGCGAGGCCGGTGAACACCAGATACCGTGCTTCCACCACCTTCAGAAGCTGTCCCACCAACACCATTGCGACCAGCGTTCCGATGCCGCGCGAGGCGAGCAGAAGTCCCGCCGTCAGAATCGGATAGCCGATGACGTGCTGCATGAAGGGGGTGACCAGTGCCATGGTGCCGAACAGCACGACGCCGATCACCATCATGAACACGCACCCCGCCACGAAATTGCGGTCCTTGAACAGCTCGAACCGCACGAACGGCGATATCGCGGTGAGCGAGTGAGCCAGAAAGAAATAGAAGGCTGCCGCTGCAATCACCGCTTCGGTCATCACCTCGGCGGATTCGAACCATCCCAGCTGCTCGCCACGGTCGAGCATCATCTGAAGCGAGCCGATGGCAATGGCCAGTGCAAGAAAGCCGAACCAGTCGAAACGTCGCTCGCTGACACGCTCTGTCTCGGGCATGAACAGCATGAGGCCGATCACTGTCAGAATGCCGATCGGAAGGTTGATGAAGAACACCCAGTGCCAGCTGTAATTCTCGGTCAGCCAGGCGCCGAGCGTCGGTCCCATGATCGGTCCGAGCATCACGCCGATGCCCCAGATCGCCATGGCGGACCCACGTTCCTCGGCCGAGTAGGAGTCGAGCAGGACCGACTGCGACAGCGGTACAAGCGCTGCGCCAAACGCCCCCTGCAGCAACCGGAACGCGACCATCTGCTCGATATGCTGGGCAAGTCCGCAGAGCACCGAAGCGACGGTGAAGCCGGCGGCGCAGATGACGAACAGCTGCTTCCGGCCAAACCGATCTGCCACCCAGCCGATCGGCGCCGTCATGATCGCCGAAGCGACGATATAGGACGTCAGCACCCAGTTGATCTGGTCGAGCGACGCCGACAGCGAGCCCTGCATGTAGGGCAGGGCGACATTGGCAATCGTCGTATCGAGCGCCTGCATGATCGTCGCGCTCATCGCGCAGATCGTGACCATGATGCGGGAAGGGTTGGCTGTCGGGGTGGCGACGATCGCTGTCAATGCTGAACTTCCTGCGCAACGCTCGGACTGGCGCCGAACAGCGAGGCAAGCGTTCGGTGCCGACCGGTGTCGATATCGACATTGACGCTCATCCCGGCCCGCAGGAGCGAGAGATCCTGCCCGGGATCGAAGGCGATGCGCACCGGAACGCGCTGAACCACTTTCACCCAGTTTCCATTGGCGTTCTGCGGCGGCAGGATCGCAAATTGCGCGCCGGTACCCGGACTCACCGAGCTGACGGTGCCGTGAAAGGTATGGTCGGGGAAGGAATCGACCTCGATATCGACCTTCTGGCCTTGTCGCAGATAGGTGATATCGGTCTCCTTCGGATTGGCGTCGACCCAGGGAGCGGAATCATCGATGACGCTGAACACCGGCATGCCGGCGGTCACGAATCGTCCAAGCTGGATGCTGTCGACCTGGGTTGCAGTGCCGGAGATCGGCGATTTCACCACCGTATGGTCGAGATCGCGCGTGGCTTGGTCGAAAACCGCCTTTGCCTGCAAATAGGCTGGAGACTGCTCGATCGGCAGATCGGGATTGCCGAGGAGCTGATTGAGCGTGCTGCTGAGCTGCTGCTGTCCGAGCTGGAGCTGCAATTCTGCCGTGAGCAGGGTTGCTTTCGCATTGTCGAGATCGAGTTGCGTGCCGGCCCTGGTGGCTGCGAGCGATGTCTTGCGCTCGACGTCGCGCCGTTTGAGCTCGGTTGCCTCTTTTCCGAGCTCGACGAGATGGCTGAGCGAGCGGTAGTTCGATTTGAGGTTGGCGAACTCGGTGCGGACACTATCGAGCTTGCTCTGCGCCTGTCGCAAGGCGAGCTGAAAAGGAACGGGATCGATCTCGAACAAGGGATCGCTGACCCCGACATGCTGGCCCTCCCGGACCCGCACGCGCTGTACCTTGCCGGAGATGTCAGGGGTGATGAGCACCTTCTGTGCCCCGACATAGGCATTGTCCGTCGAGATGTATCGCCCGCCTGAAAGATAGAGGCCGACACCCAGGGCCAGCGCGATCGCTGGCACGACCACGAGAAGCAGCAGCCTGATGCGACGGCGACTTCGCTGGAGAAGCGACGGTCTGGCCTGAGGCGCTGACGCGTCAGGCTGCGGGGCGAGTTTGAGGACGGGTTCAGCCATAGTGCTTGTCCAATGCGGGCTTGCGCTGCACGGCTCGCCGCAGGTTCTCCTTGACACCGCTCAGGCGCCGAAGCAGCACGGCTTGCTCGGCCTCGTCCAGTCCGGCGAACGCGGTTTCGGTAAGCTCCTCGCCAAGCGTGCTCAGCTGCTCGAGCAGCGGCCACGCGGCCGCGGTGAGATAGAGCCGCTTGGCCCGCCGGTCCTCCGGGTCCGGCCGGCGCTCGATCAGCCCATTGCTGCTGAGGCCGTCGAGCAGCCGTGTCAGGCTGATCGGCTGCAGGTCCAGCATGTCGGCGAGCTCGGCCTGCTTCAGTCCCTCGAAGCGGTCAAGGCGCGCCAACACCGCCCATTTTGCCCGGCTCATCCCGAACTGGGCCGCCTTCTGATCGGCATAGTTGCGCAGGAGTCGCGCTACATCATTGATTGCAAAGGCCAAATCGCTCCTGACCGACATCGTGTAGGCTCCCTTTGCGGGGAATGTAATAAGTTAGCTTATAATATGCAAGCTGATCAAAAACATTCATGGCAGGCTTGTCGCCGAAAAAATCTAGCGAGATTTGTCGAATTGACAGCGCGCCGTTCGACCTGTGGATAGGCCGAACCCATCGGTCCCCACCGGAGCCGTTTCAAACAGGAGAGAGCGATGCGTTTCATGGTGTTGGTCAAAGCCACCAAGGATTCCGAAGCCGGCAAGATGCCCGCCGAGGAACTGCTTTCCGCGATGGCGAAGTTCAATGAGGAGATGGTCAAGGCCGGCGTGATGCTCGACGGTAACGGGCTGCAGCCAAGCTCAAAGGGCGCTCGCATCCGCTTCACCGGTAACAAGCGCATGGTGATCGACGGGCCTTTTGCCGAGACCAAGGAGCTGATCGCCGGCTACTGGATCATCCAGGTCAAATCGAGGGAGGAGGCCATCGAATGGATGAAGCGCTGCCCGAATCCCTATCAGCAGGATGGTGAGATCGAGATCCGTCAGGTCTTCGAGCTCGAGGACTTCGGCGAGAGCCCGGCAGTCGATCATCACCGCAAGCTCGGCGAGGAAATGGCCAGGAAGAAATAGGCCGCAGCATTATCGCAGCTGCTCGAAATACTGCAGAAACAGCTCGCGTTCGGTCGTGATGTCGAGCTTGCGATAGATGCTCAATCGGTGGTTCTTGACGGTTCCGACCGAGATGCTCAGGCGACGGGCGATCAGCGCCGTCGGGTAGCCGGCAACGATCAGTCCGACCAGCTGGCGCTCGCGCCTGCTGAGCTCCGGCCATAGCCCATCCGGCAGGCTCTTCTCGATCTTTCGGGCGACCGCCGGGGTCTGGTCGGTGCGACGGAAGCCGGGGCGACGTGACTTGATGTCGAGCGCATGCAAGGCCGCGAACACCGGGAACTGCCCCTCCAGCCGCGCGATCTCGGCGCTGCTGAATGGCTTTCGGCTGCGCTCGAGGAAGATCCCGAGACACCAGCCTGTGCCGTCGTCGAGCAGCAGCCCGACCTCATCGCAGATCACGGATTGCGCAAGGAATTCCGCCACATAGCGGCCCCGCTTGACGTCGCGACCGGCGAGGCTCTTGAGCGGCACGACACCCGGGCGTTGCTGCTGGCGCCAGAAGTGGAAAAACGGGTCGTGCAGATAATAGATCTCGAGATAGCGCGCGACCATCGCATCCGAGAAATTACGGTGCGAGACAAACTCGGGCCGCTGCGTCGTCGAATACCGCGTCACCGTCACGAGATCCTGGGGCACCAGCTCGCGGATGAGATCGACCATCCGTTCGACATGCTGGTCGGAGCCGATGCCGGCAATGGCGCGGGCGAGCGCGTCGGTAATGCGGCGGTCGACGGCAGACTCTCCCAACACGGCAACCATTCTCTATGCCTAAAGGCACATAGGCAAGCGCGGCCACAAGCAGCTAGCATCGATACCGCCTCAAACCGTTTTGCCCAGGAGCGCGCATGTCTGTGACCCAACCGATCGTGGTCGGCATCGACGCCGGCGGCACCATGACCGACACCATTCTGGTCGACGAGCGGGGCCATTTCAAAATCGGCAAGGCGGCGACCACCCCGCACAATGAGGCCGAAGGGTTCATCGCCTCGGCCGCCGATGCCGCCGATGCCTGGGGCATCTCGCTCGAGCATCTCTTCGGCGGCGCCAAGGTGGTCCTCTATTCCGGCACCGGGATGCTCAACACCCTCCTGTCGCGCACCGGCAGCAAGCTCGGCCTCATCACCACCAAGGGGCTCGAGGACATGGTCCTGATGGGCCGCGGCCTCCAGGCCTGGGCCGATTACTCCTATGCCGACCGGCTCCACGCGGTGACCCACCATCATCCCGAGCCGCTTGTTCCCCGCAAGCGCACCCACGGCGTCACCGAGCGCATCGATCAGTTCGGCGATGTGATCATCCCGCTCTATGACCATGAGGTGGTCGCCGCCGCCCGCAAGCTGCTGGCCGAACATGTCGACAGCATCTGCATCATGACCATCTTCTCGCATGTCAATCCGGCCCATGAGAAACGCATCGCCGAGATCGTCCGCGACGAGATCGCCAAGGCAGGCGCATCTGTGAGGGTCTATGCGAGCCATGAGGTTCGCCCGGTCATCCGCGAGCAGTCGCGCCTCAACAGCGTGCTGATAGAAGCCTATGCGACCGGCCGCGGCCGCAAGCAGCTGACCGGGATCGAGGAAATCTCGCGTCGTCACGGCTTCCGCTATGGCGTCCAGACGCTCCTCTCCTTCGGCGGCCTGACTTCGGTCAACCATCCGCGGCTGCACGAGACGATGATCTCCGGTCCGATCGGCGGAATTCTCGGCGCCGCCTATATCGGCAAGCTCATTGGCAATGACTCGCTCATCTGCTCGGACATGGGCGGGACAAGCTTCGATATGGGGGTGATCACTCGCGGCCAGACGCGGATCGAGCATGAGCCGATCATGGACCGTTTCAAGCTCAACGTTCCGACCCTGCATCTCGACTCGATCGGGGCCGGCGCCGGAATGATCTTGAAGGTCGACCCCTTGACCGCCAAGGTGAGCCTCGGACCGGAGAGTGCCGGCGCCGATCCCGGTCCGGTTTGTTTCAACCGCGGTGGTGAGGAACCCACCATCGCCGATTGCGATGCCATTTTGCGGCGGCTCAATCCCGACTATTTCCTCGGCGGCAAGGTCAAGCTCGATGTTGCCAAGGCGACCCGTGTCTTCAAAGAGAAATGCGCCGACCGGCTTGGAGTCGACTTGCATGAGGCGGCCGAGGGCATGGTCGACATGCTGGAGCAGGAGGCGAATACCGCGCTCCGCCGCGTCATCTCCAGCCAAGGCATACACCCTTCAGAATTCACCCTGCTGTCCTATGGTGGTTCGGGGCCGCTTCATCTCGCGGGCTGCAGCCGCGGCATCGGCTTCCGCGACATCCTCACTTTTCAGTTCGCTGCGGCATTTTCCGCCTTTGGCTGCACCACCGCGGATTACAAGCGCCGCCACTCGGTGTCGACGCAGATCGACGTACCGACCGGGGCGGATGCCGGATTTCTCGAGGAGACCGGCAGACGGATCTCCACGACTTGGGAGCATCTCGCCGAGATCGCTGTGAGGGAGATGCTCGCCGACGGCCACGCGCGAAATGCCATCACCACCGTCCCCTTCCTGATGGCGCGCTATACCGGTCAGCTCGAGGATGTCGAGGTGCCGGCGCGGATCGTCACCATGTCCACGGCCGACGACATGCGTGCGACCTTGGCGCATTTCGAAGCCGTCTATGCCAAGATCAACCATCGGGTGTCGCGCTATGGCGCGGTCGGCATCACCATCACCGAGCTCGGCCTCACCGCGACTGCCGACAAAGTCAAGCCGGTGCTCGAACGCAGATCGCTCGGCACCTCCGATCCGCGACCGGCCCATAAGGGCGAGCGCGAGGTCTATATTGGCGGGCGCTGGCATCGCGCCGATCTCTATGAGATGGACCGTCTGGAGCCTGGCCACGAGGTGAAGGGAGCGGCCATCGTCGAGCACCCCGCCACCACACTTGTGGTTCATCCTGGCGATGAAGTTTTCGTCGACGAGTGGACCATTCTTCACTACAGGCACGGGTGATCGCCATGCTGCGCGAACGCTTGCTCGAATCGGAAGAGCTGATGCGCCGGACCGGGTGCTATGACGGCGTGACCGAGCTCACGCTGCGCCAGCAGGACCCGCTGAAATTCGAGGCGCTCCACACCAAGCTTCGTGCCTTCTGCGTATCGGCCCGCGAGATGGCCCGCCGCATATCGGCCTCCCCCGGCGTACGGGAGGTCGGCGAGATGGTGGTGGCAATCTACACTCCCGAAGGCGATGCGGTGGCGCTGTCGAACGGCATCATGGTGCATGTTCACACCATGAGCCGTTTCATCAAATGGATGATCCGCGAGGGCTATGAGAACGATCCCGGCATTCGCGACGGCGACATCTTCGCCAACAACGACGCCTTCATCGGCACCGTGCAGGTGCCGGATGTCATGGACGTCATGCCGATCTACTACGATGGCATTCTCGTCGGCTGGGCCGGCGCGGTCTGCCATGAGCTCGAGGTCGGCGGCATCACGCCCGGCGGCGATGTCTGCCTCGCCCAGGAGCGCTTCACCGAAGGACTGTTCATCTGCGCCGAGAAGGTCGGCGAGAACGACGAGCTCCGCCGCGACTACATCATCCGCTGCGAGCGCAATCTGCGCATGCCGATCTACTGGGTGCTCGACGAGAAGGCCAAGGTTGCCTCCTGCATCGAGATCCGCGAGGGCGTGAAGTCGATCATCGCCGAGCTGGGACTCGACTATTGGCAGCAGGTCACCAAGGAGTTCATCGAGGAGGGGCGCCGCAGCCAACTGGCGCGGACTCGCCAGCTGACCGTCCCCGGCAAATACCGCGCCCACACCTTCTACGGCCACGTCACCGAAGGAAAGCCCGGCTTCCAGCCCCTCGGCGACCCGAACTGGCTCTACAACATTCCGCTCGAGATGGAGATCACCAGCGAAGGAAGGATCAAGCTCGACTTCGACGGCACGCAGCCTTGGGGCTTCCATTCGATGAACTGCACGCCCGCCGGCATGGATGGCGGCATGTTCGTGACGCTGACCCAGCACATGAACTTCGAGGGCCTGGTCAACGATGGCGCCTGGATGGCGACGTCGCTGAATCTGCCCGAGGGAACATGGACCAACCCCGACAATGAGCAGGTTGCGACCGCCACCTCCTGGGCCTTGCTCCTCCCCGCCTATGGCGCCTTCCAGCGCCTCATCTCGCGCGGCTTCCTGGCGCGCGGCTATGTCGAGGAGGTGTTTGTCGGCCAGGTCAACAGCCCGATGATTGAGATGGGAGGAACGAGCCAATACGGCACGCGCTTCGGCATGGCGCATTTCGAATGCGCCGCCGCCGGATCAGGCGCGCTCGCCATCAAGGACGGGCTCGACACTGCCTATGTCGGCTGGAATCCCGAGTCCGACATGGGCAATATCGAAATCTGGGAGCAGAACATGCCGATGCTCTATATCGGCCGCTCCATCCTGCCGAACTCCGGTGGACCTGGAAAGTATCGCGGTGGCTGCTCCTTCATCTCGACCTGGCTCATCAGCAAGACCAATCACCTTCGCCTGGTGACCTCGGAACATTCCTCGCGCGTCTTCGACAATGCCGGCATGTGCGGCGGCTACCCGGCGCCGACGTGCCAGATGCATCGCGTGGTGCGCAACAGCAATATCGAAGAGCTGGTCGCAACACGCCAGCCGCTGCCGCATGGGATCGGTACCGATCCCGAGAGATCGGATCTCGAGCGGCTTGTCGACGGCGACCACGAGACGTCTGAGGGGCCGTATATCACGGCGCCGCACAAGGCCGGTGACATCTTCACCCATGCCTACAATGGCGGCGGCGGCTTCGGCGACGTGCTCGAGCGCGACCCGGTGAAGACCGCCTCCGATGTCGAGAACGGCTTCATGACGCGCCAGGCCGCCGAGCAGGTCTATGGCATCGTGCTCGCCGAAAATCGCGACGGCGCTCTCGAGGCCGATTTGCGCGCCACCACCGACCGGCGCGAGCGCATGCGCAAGCAGCGCCTCGAACGCGCACGACCGGTCTCCGCATGGCTCGATCAGGAGCAGCGCCGTGTCATGGCCAGCGACTTCGCGCCCGAGGTGCGCAAGATGTATCGCAGCGCGATGCGGCTGTCTGATCGTTTTGCTGCCGAGTTCCGCAGCTTCTGGGGATTGACGAGCGACCATGAAGTCGCCGAGGGAGGTGTTCGATGACCGCGTACGGACCGGAGATCATTCGTGATCTGATCGCCGGACAGCTTCCCTGGCATCAGACCAGGCACATCATGAGCTCCTATAAGGACGAGGCTCGCTTTCTGACCTACCTTGAGGTGGTGCAGAATCGGGTGAAGTGGAGCGATCGCATTCTATTGCCTGTAGGCCCGCATCTGTTCATCGTTCAATCGGGGCACGGCCGCGTGACCAAATGCGAATGCGGCCATGATTTCGGGGATTATCACAAGAATTGGAAGCTCAACGCCCTTATTCATGTGCGCAACGACCGCGAGTCCTTGCGTGAAATCTATCCCAACAACGACATTCCCGATCCCGCATGGATGGAAATCCGTGAATTCCTCTGCCCCTCTTGCGGCACCATGCATGAGGTCGAAGCCTGCCCGCCGGGTTACCCGATCCTTTTCGACTTCGAGCCGGATCTTGAAGGGTTTTATCGCGACTGGTTGAAATCGCCTCTGCCCGAGGAGTAGCTCGATGGGCACCATCGCTGGACGAAGCGCAGTCATTACCGGTGGTCTGACAGGGCAGGGGCTGGCAATCGCTCGCGCATTGGCCGAGCACGGCGTGAATGTTGCGGTCGGCTCGTTCCTCGGGGAGCAGCGCGGTCGCACCCAGGATGCTGCGGCAT
>JBIOYR010000023.1:0-11618 GCA_044870245.1 Aestuariivirgaceae bacterium
CGTGGCAATTCACCCGGCCGATAGGAAAAAAGGCAGTAGCAGCGAGGATTTAGGCGTCTGGTGCCTACTGCCAAATGCCCGCTGCCTGATTTGCCCTACTCCGCTGCCTCGCGAAGGTCGGGAGGCGGGCGGCGGACGGGGATGTCGGCCGCAAGCTCCGCCTCGAGCGCCTTCTCGGTCTCGTTGCCGGGCGCGGTCAGTCCGGCGAGCAGCAGATAAAGCACCGGCGTGAAGAACAGCGTCAGCACCGTCGCGACGCCCAAGCCCCCGACAATGACCGTGCCGATGGCGATCCGGCTCTCGGCACCGGCGCCGCTTGCCAGCACCAGCGGCACGGCGCCGAGCACCGTGGCGATCACCGTCATGAGGATGGGACGCAGCCGCAGCACCGAGGCCTCGACGACTGCCGCGCGGATGGACCTGCCCTCGTTGCGCAGCTGATTGGCGAACTCGACGATGAGGATGCCGTTCTTGGCCATGAGCCCGATCAGCAGCACGATTCCGATCTGGCTGTAGAGATTGAGGCTCAAGCCGGTGAAGAACAGGGCATAGACGGCCCCCGCCAACGCCAGTGGCACCGACAGCATGATCACCAGAGGATGGACGAAGCTCTCGAACTGAGCGGCCAGCACCAGGAACACGATGAGCAGCGCCAGCACGAAGGTGACAATGATACCGCCCGAGGCTTCTTTGAACTGCTGCGACTGACCCGACCAGCCGAGCTTGGCCTCGGCCGGCAGGGTGTCGCGGGCAAGCCGTTCGAAATCGTCGATCGCCTGACCAAGCGCATAGCCCTCGCCCAGCGACGCCGTGAGGGTGATCGATGGCAGCCGGTTGTAGCGCCTGAGCGCCGGCGCCGCCGCCTCCTCCTTCATCGAGATCAGCGCCGACAGCGGCACCAGCGTCTTGCCGTCCCCTGCCCTGACGAAGATGTTGGCGACGTCGTCCGGCGTCATCCGGTCGCCCGCCCGCGCCTCGACAATCACCTTGTACTCGCGGCCGCGGTCGATGAAATTCGTCACCTCGCGTGAGGCAAAGAGCGTCTGCAGCGTCGAGGCGATGGTCTCCATGCTGATGCCGAGATCGTCGGCCCGCTTGCGATCGACGACGATCGACAGCTGCGGCTGGGTTTCCTCAAAATCAAGCTCGGCATTCTTCAGCCGCGGGTCCCTTTCGGCCGCCTCGAGCATCTGGCGGGCCCACCTCTTGACGCTGTCGAAATCCGGTCCGCTGATCACTGCGCTCAACGGCGTCCGCGCACCGCGCAGCCCCAGCCCGACCGGGGCCGTCGGGTAGGCGCGCACTCCCGGGATGCCGGTGACCTTGGGAATCACCTCGCGCATGATTTCCGTCAGCCCCTCGTCGCGCGCGTCCCACGGCGCCAGCCGCAGCACCACAAAGGCACGATAGGGCTGGGCGTTCTGGCCGGTCACCGCATAGATTGTCTGGGCGATGCCGCGCTCCCTCAGCGGTGCCAGTCGACGTTCGATTTCACGGGTCTCGGCGTCGGTATAGGCCAGCGTGCTCCCTTGCGGCGCGGTGACCTGTATGAACAGCGAACCACGATCCTCGGTCGGCGTCAGCTCGCGAGGCAGGCCAAAAAAGAGCCCGATGCTGAGCGCCGCGAATCCGAGCGCCAGCATGATCACCACGATCGGCACATTGAGCGCCCGCTCGAGCACCACCCTGTACAGCCGCAACATGCCGCGTTCGCCGGCACCATGGTGATGCCCGCCCTTCTTGGCCCTGAGCAGCCGCGAGGCGAGCGCCGGGCACAGCGTCAACGCCACCAATGTGGAGATCGCGACGGCACCGGCCATGACAAAGCCGAACTCGACGAAGAGCTTGCCGATCTGCCCCTCGAGGAAGGAGATTGGCACGAACACCGCGATCAGCGTCGCCGAGGTGGCGACCACCGCGAACGTCACTTGGCGGGTGCCGAGGCAGGAGGCCTTCAGCGGACTCTCGCCCTCATCGATGCGGCGCTGAATGTTCTCCAGAACGACGATCGCATCATCGACCACCAGGCCGATGGCGAGGATCAGAGCCAGCAGCGTCAGCACGTTGATCGAGTACCCCATTGCGTACATGAGGACGAAGCAGCCGATCAGCGAAATCGGAATGGTGACCGCCGGCACTAGCGTGGCGCGGAACGAGCGCAGGAACAGCAGAATGACCAGAACCACCAGGCCGAGCGCCTCGAGAAGGCCTTTCAGCACCTGTTGGATCGACGCATCGATGAAGATCGCATCGTCGGAGCCGAACACGATCTTCATGCCGTCGGGCAGCATCGGCTTCAGGACCTCGATCTCGGCGCGCACGGCCTTGGAGATCGCCACGGTGTTGGCCTGCGATTGGCGCAATACGCCGAGGCCGATCGCCTCGACGCCGTTGGCCCTGACATTGGTACGGTCGTCCTCGACGCCGCGCGCCACCTGGGCGATGTCGCCGAGCTTGACCGGATAGCCGGCAACCTGCGCCACCACCAGCTCGCGAAAGGCCTGGGCATTGTTGATCCGCCCGGCGAGCTTGACGGTGAATTCGCGGTTGAGCGATTCAACCTCGCCGGCGGGCAGCTCGACATTGCTGCGGCGGAGCGCCTGCTCGACGTCCGCCACCGTGATGTTGCGGGCGGCCATCGCGGTGCGGTCGAGCCAGATCCGCATGGCATAGCGGCGCTGTCCGTTGATGGTCACGCTCGCCACCCCGTCGAGAGTGGCCAGCCGGTCGACGACGAAGCGGTCGACGAAGTCGGTGATCTCGGCGGCATTCATCCGATCGCTGGTGACGGCGAGCCGCATCACCGGATCGGAATCGGCATCGTTCTTGACGATCTGCGGCTCCTCGATGTCGTCCGGCAGCTGCTGGCGGACTCGGGCGACGGCGCTTCTGACATCGTTGGCCGCCTCGTCGATATTGCGGCCGACCTCGAATTCGATGGTGGTCGAGCTCACGCCCTGGCGCGATTGCGAGGAGATCGTCTTGATGCCGCTGATGCCGGCGACGCCGGCCTCGATGATCTCGGTGATGTCGGTGTCGACAGTGGCCGGATTGGCGCCGGTATATTCGGTGGTGACGGTGACCACCGAGGTGTCGACATCGGGCAGTTCGCGCAATGGCAGCCGCAGCACCGAGGCGATGCCGAAGACGATGATGAGCATGCTCATCACGCTCGCCAGCACCGGCCGCTTGATGCTGAGGTCGGAAAGGGTCATCCCTGCCCTCCCGACAGCGCTGTGGCCGGCGGCGAGATCTGGCTGGCCTCGACCGGCGAGCCCTCGCGAACCCGTTGAATCCCGCGGGTGATCACCAGATCGCCGCTCTTCAGGCCATGGGTGATCTCGACGATGCCGGGTTCGCGCAAGCCGAGCTTGACATCGCGGCGGGCGGCTTTGCCATTGGCGATCAGGAAGACATAGGCTTGATCGCCTTCGACGACCACCGCCTCCTCGGGAATGGTCACCGCATCGCGGCGCTCGAGCTCGACAGCGAGCTGCATGAACATGCCGGCGGGCAGCAGGAGGTCGGGATTGGGCAGCTCGGCGCGCAGCTTGAAGGCGCGGCCCACGGCATCGATGCGGTTGTCGATCAGGGTCACCGCCCCGGTGAAATGCCGACCAGGAAATGCGGCGGCCGTGGCGTCCACCGGCAGACCGCCGCGCACCTCGCCGAACACCGTCTCGGGAAGCGAGAACTCGAGCTCGATCGTTTCGCGATCATCGAGGGTGGCGATCACCGTCGCATCGGTGACGCGCGCCCCGGTGTCGACGCGGCGCAGGCCGATCACGCCGTCAAACGGCGCGGAAATCACCCGGTCCGCGAGCTTGCGCCGCGAACGATCGACTTCCGCCTCCGCGCCGGCCTGGAGCGCCAACAGCACCTCGAGCGAGGCCTGGGTCTGGATGTTCTGACGTCTGAGCGTATTGGCGCGATCGACAGCGAGCTTGGCCTGCTGGAGCTTGGCCTGCGCCTCGACCAGGTTGGCCTGCTCGATATCGTCGTCGAGCTTGACCAGGATCTCGCCCTGCTTGACCCGCTGGCCGCTGGTGAAATTGATCTCGGCGATGCGCCCCGAGGCCATGGGCACGATCTCGACGGACTGCCGCGCCCTGGTCGAGCCCACCGCCTCGATGCGGCGAGCCATGGATTTCTGACTGGCAACCACCGCCTCGACTTTGAGCGGCGCGGCGCGTTCCTGGCCGCGGCCCGCACCCTGGGGTTGCTCGGGCACCAGATAGTGCTGATAGCCGTAATAACCGCCGGCCAGAACCGCGGACAGCAGCAGCACGGTGGCGATCTGGCCTGCGACGCGCATCGATCTCTGGCACCTTCCCAAGCTTCCTGTTCATTGTGAAATACCACACCGGCCGGTTCAACGTTTTCCGCTTGCCGGGTACTCTCCCACCGCAGTTCGACGTATCAATACCGATCAATCCGTCGCGAGCACCGAATTGGAAAAACGCTTCTCCAGGGAAAGCCCCGAGATCCGGCGGCGTCTGCTGATCGAGGCGGCCGAACGCTGCCTGGCCGCCCACGGCATTCAGGGCTTCACCATTGAACGGATCTGCCGCGAGGCGAATGTCTCGCGCGGCCTGATCAGCCACTATTTCACCGGCAAGGACGAGCTTCTGGCGGCGGTCTATCGTTCTGCACTCTACGGCGCGATCATGGGCCAGGTGACGGTCGCGGCAGGCAGGGCCACACCGTTGCTGAGGCTCAGGGCCGCCATCGATGCTGCGTTTCAGCCGGAGACCTTCCAGCGCTCCAACCTTCGCGTGTGGCTGGCGCTATGGGGAGAGATTGCCAACAATCCAAAGTTGCAGGAAGTTCACCGCTCGCTTTACCGGACCTATCGGACGCGCCTCGCCGAGGAGATTGCAAGCGTCGCTTGCGAGCGCCGGATCCCGGTCGATGCCGCAGGCCTTGCCCGGAACGTCATCGCCATGATCGACGGCCTGTGGCTTGAATGGTGCCTCGACCCGGAGGCGCTGGCCCCGGATGATGCCAGGCGCGCTTGTCTCGGCCTTGTCGAGGCGAAGCTCGGGAGCTTGGAGAGCTAGTTCGCCGGTGCCCCGCCTTCGCGCTTGCGCCGCTCGACAAAATCCATGAGCGCTTCCTCGATCGCTGGATCGAGAGGCGGCTGCTGATACTCCCTCAGGAGCTGCTTCCAGATGGTGTTGGCGCGGTGCGCTGCAGTCTCGGCGCCGCGTTCCCGCCAGGTCTCGTAATTGTCCCAGATCGACAGAAGCGGCCGGTAGAAGGCCGTCTCGTACCGCGCCAGCGTATGCGGCGTGCCGAAATAGTGACCGGCCGGCCCGACCTCACGGATCGCCTCGAAGGCGAGGCTCTGCTCCGACACCTCGAAGGGCTGCAGATAGGTCGCCATCATCTGCAGCATCTCGGCATCGATGATGAGCTTCTCGAACGAAGCGGTGAGGCCGCCGCCGAGCCAGCCGGCGGCATGGAGGATAAGGTGGGCGCCGCCCATCACAGCGCCCCACAGCGACATCGCCGATTCGTAAGCCGCCTGCGCATCGGCGTCATTGGCCGCAGTGGCGTTGCTCGAGCGGAAGGGCACGCCGATCCGACGCGCGAGCTGGCCAGTCGCCTGCGCCGCCAGGGCATATTCCGGCGTGCCGAATGCCGGAGCGCCCGAACGCATGTCGACATTGGAGGTGAAGCCGCCATACATCACCGGCACGCCGGGCCGGACGATCTGTGCCAGGGCGATCCCGGCCAATGCTTCGGCATGCTGCTGGGCAAGCGCGCCGGCGAGCGTCACCGGCGACATGGCGCCTGCCAATGTGAAGGGCGTGATGACGTTGACCTGGCCATGCTCGGCGAGCGTGATCAACCCTTCCGCCATCGGCACGTCGAGCTGCAGCGGCGAATTGGTGTTGATGATGCCGGTGAACACCGGGCGATCGACGAGCGACTCGCGGGAGCGGCCAAGCGAGATCGCCACCATGTCGAGGGCATCGGTGGTGCGGGCGCGGCCGAAGGTCTGGGGTTGCCAGTTCTTGTCGGTGAGCGTGATCTCGGCGAGGTAGAGATCGAGATGGCGGGTGGCCGCGGGAAGGTCCATCGGCTCGAACGGACCACCACCTTCCTGGTGGATGACGTTCAGCATATGAATGACCCGGATATAGTCGCACATCTCGGCATAGCTGCCGGTGCGACGGCCGCGGTCGAGATCCATGACATAGGCCGGGCCGCCCACCGAGGAAAAGATCAGGTCGCGATCGCCGACCCTGAGATTGCGGTCGGGGTTGCGGGCGGCGAGCGTGAATGACGGCGGCGCCTTGGCGACCAGCTCCTCGACCAGCGCCCGGTCGAGGCGTACTCGCATCGCCGTGTCGTCGACCTCCGCTCCGGCAGAGCCGTAGAGCGACCGTGCCTCGCTGCCCAGAACCTTGAGCCCGATCTCCTCGAGAACGGCAAGCGCCATTGCGTGAATGGCCTCGACCTCATCCACCGAGATGACCTTGATCGGCTCATAGTTGAGTGCGAGCTGGCGGAACGGAATCTGCGCGATCCCGCCCGCGTTGCGACTGCGCCGTTCCGAGCCGCGCCGCGTGGTCGAGCGACTCACGATTCATTCCTCACGACGGACGACGCGCTGCTCGGGCGCCATCCCGAGTTGGCGCGCCGTGCGATGGCCGTTATACACCGCATGCACGATGGCGCCCGGTGCCAAGGCATCACCGGTGATAGCGAGGCTGGCAATGCCTGCGGCCGCCATGTCGCGCGGGCGTGCCGCCAATTCGGCATGCAGCGCATCGACCGGCGCCCGATGACCGACCACCACCAGCGCACCGCAGGGGAGCGTCTCCTGATCGCCGGTGAACAGATGAGTGAGCGCGACCTCGCCGTTGGCGAAGCCGCTGACGAATTGAAGGGTGTGGACCGCGATGCGGTGATGGGCGAGCGAACGGTGAATCAGCGGCAGCTCGTTGGTGTTGATGGTCCAGGCGGAGACGAAGCCTGCCGGCGTCACATAGGTGACGTCGAGTCCACGCCGCGCCAGTTGCTCGCTGATCGCGCTGCCCATGTAATAGTCGTCGAAGTCGAAGACCACCACCGGTCCTTCGATTTGAGCGCCCGCCGCGATCTCGTCCGGCGTCATCACGCCAGGGCCGGTGATGGCGGCAGCGGGGTGCTCGTTAGGCGAGAAGGAATCGGCGAGCCAGCGGGCACCGGTGGCCAGCACGACATGATCGGCGCCGAAATTGAGGATATCCTCGGCGGTGAGCGGGCTCGCCGGATAGAGCGCGACACGATTGAGCGCACGCAGCTGGCCGAGCCGGTAATCGACGACGCGGTGCCAGGCATTGAGGCCCGGCAGTCGCGACTCGAAGGCAAGGCGACCTCCGAGCTGCTCGCGTGCTTCGGCAATCGTCACATCGAAGCCGCGCCGCGCCAAAGTGAGTCCGGCCTCAAGCCCGGCAGGGCCGCCTCCGACCACCAGGACCCGGCCGCTCGCGTCCCGCTTGATCTTTTCCGGGTGCCAGCCGTGGCGATGTTCCTCGCCCGCCGTCGGGTTCTGGGTGCAGCGGACCCATACGCCGTCATGCCAGCTGGCGATGCACATATTGCAGCCGATGCACTCGCGGATCTCCTCGCCCCTGCCCTCGGCGATCTTGCGCGGCAGGAAGGGATCAGCGATCGACGGGCGCGCCCCGCCGATGAGGTCGAGAATACCGCGGCGGATCTGCGACACCATGGTGTCGGGCGAGGTGAAACGGCCGACGCCGACCACCGGCTTTGAGGTGATCCGCTTCACGAAGTCGACCACCGGCTCGTGGCTTCCTTCCGGCGTATAGCGGGAGGCGGCGCAATCGGTCGGGCTCGTGTCCATCTTGACGTCGAACAGGTCGGGATCGTCCTTGAGCAGCTCGATTGCTTCGTGCGCCTCGGTCTCGCCATGCAGGCCAGGGCGTTTGCGCAATTCCTCGAGGCTGATGCGGAGCGCCACGGCAGTGCGGCCGCCCGTCGCTTCGCGCGTGATATCGATCAGCTCACGGACGATCCTGACGCGGTTGCTCATCGAGCCGCCATAGGCGTCGGTTCGCCGGTTGTACTCGGCGAGCAGGAACTCATGCGGCAGATAGCCCATGCCGGCATAAACATAGATGATGTCGAAACCGGCAGCCTCGGCGCGCCGTGCAGCCGCGCCCTGCCAGCGGATGAGGTCGCGGATGTCGCTCGCGTCCATTGCCTTCGGGCGCTGCTGCGACATGAACGGGACATGGGTGGCGAGCCACGGCACACCCGAGGGCGACAGCGGTGGCAGCCGGGTGATGCGGTTCATCGAGAACGCCCCGCCATGCCACAGCTCCACCCCGGCCAACGCGCCATGGCGGTGGACCGCCTCGGTCATCACCGCGTGGGTCCGGATATCGGCATCGTCCCATAGCGTGGCGTTGGGAAACGGTCGGTCGTCGGCACTTGGATGGATCGAGCAGGCCCCGGTGCACACCACGCCCCAGCCGCCCTCCGCCTTGGTGGCACGAAATGCCGCCCGGGTTTCCGGATTGGCGTTGGTCATGCCCGACGAATGGGGCACCGCGTAGAAGCGGTTGGGCGCAAGCTTGGGGCCGATCTGCACGGTCTCGAACAGGATGTCGTACCGCGAATCCCGCGCCATTGCCGTGTCCATCAGGTTGTTGAACGTTCGTTCAATAACGGAATAGAAGGCATTAGGCAATAGGCATTAGGCAATGACCCTAAGCTCGGCACTACAAGCTGCTGCCTACTGCCTGCTGCTTACTGCCTCCCTCCCTCGTGCCAGCTCGCTCTCCAGCCTGTCCACCCGATGGCGAAGATCCTCGTTCTCGAGCTCGGCGAACACGGCTGCGGCGTTCTTGCCGAGACGCGCCAGCATGTCCCGTTCATTGACGTCGAGGTCGGCCCCCGATGCATGCGCCCCATAGAGTGCCAATGCGTAGCAACGCACCGGATTGGCGATCGGTACGGCGAAGATCGGCCGGTTGGAACCGGAAGGCAGCGGATCCTGTGCCGAGCTCCGCTCCGCCACGCCGAATGGCGCTCCCTTGGCAACCAGCCCCAGCACCGGATCATCGCTACTCAGCGTCTTGACCGGCGAGCCGTCCCATCCGAGCGCCGGCCCTTCGAGCTTGAAGGTGCCACCGGCCTTGCGAAATACCGCCGCCGAGGTGAGTGACAGGCGCTTGTACGGCTCATCGGCAAGAAGCCGCTCGACCTCGCCCGGGTCCTGTGCCTTGAACAACGCATCTTCGAGCGCATGTGCCGTTTGATCGAGCCGCCGATTGAAGAAGTGATCGACGAGATCGACACCGAGCTCATGAAGTCGCGAGATCAGAAACAGCACCACCGTGCCAACCACAAGCCACGCCCAGCTTGGCAGCTCGAACTGCTCCTCGATGCGATCGATCTGGTGATGCAGGACGAGCGCCGGTATGCTGAGCGCCAGACCGAGAATGGTGACGCGTCGTAGCGGGATGGCCACATTGACCACGCGCTTGCGCCGCACCGCCTCGAAAACGAAGAGGCAAAGCACGCCATTGACGAGGTAGAGCAGCCCGACAATGTCCTCGGTCGGCGTGAAATCGCCGAACGGCGTCTCGAAAAGGGTCGTCACTTGCCCGAGCTCGGCAAGGATATAGGCGGGAAGGCCGATCAGACAGCCCCAGATCACCCAGTTCAACCGTTGCTGATTCTGCGGCGTCTGGTTTCGCCGCCGAAGGATCAGGATGGCAAGGGCGGCAAGATCGACAATGAAACCGGCCGAGATGGCGATGCGGGTGATGAGCTCGGTTCGGTAGCCGAGCACGCTGGCGTAGGACGCCAACAGTGCCAACGCCATTGCAACCGCAATGAACGGCACGGCACGCTCCGCAGGCTGCCACTCAGGATCGAGCCGGTCGTCGGGCACCCGGAGCGCGAAAAGAAGGAAGCCGGCATAGCCCGCCGCTTCCGCGATCGAGCCCGCGAAATTCTGCAGCAGGAGCAAGGACGGCCATTCCTGCAGCAGGGCGTAGAAGAGATAGGCCTGGCCGGGATTGAACCAAACGATATAGAGGAAGAAGCCCCAGCTCATCGGGCCGGGCCGCGTCCATAGCAGCCATGCCGCTGCCAGCACCACGGCAATGCCGGCAAGCTGGCTCAAAATCAGAATGCCGCGTGTCAGCAGGTTGGTCGATCGCTGCACGGCGGTGACCGTGATCTCCCGGGCCGGTGTTTCCGGCGTTGCGACAAGCGCAACGGTGGTGCTGCGGCCGGGCAGCACGAAGTTCAATCCCCCGACCACCGCAAGAAGATCGCCGCAGGTCTTGGCGTCGTAGGGAATGCACCGCATGCGCGAAAAGTCGAGCCGGTCGCCGATCCTGATGCCGGCCCTATAGGCTGGCGACCATGAGGGACTGTCAAACGGTCCGGCAACGTCGTAAATGCGCCCGTCGCTGTCGGCGTAAAAGCCGAAGGATCCCAGCGGCTGAGCCACCCGCCAGAGATCCGGCACGATCATCAAGAGCGCCCAGGCGAGGATCGCCGCAAACACGAAACGATGCCTGACCAGCATGCCCTGTTCCCACATCCCCCGGCAGAGTCCGCCCGGAATGTTAGATCAGAGCAGCACCAGTGAGTAGGGGGCGGGCGCGTTTCGCCACGAGCTATTCACCGCTTGCGCTTTCGCGACTTGCTATTCTGCTCGCTTTCCTGAGATCGGCCACGAAGTCTTCATAGCCGCGGCGCCTGGCATCCTCGTCCGGAACGCGCAGCAGATACGATGGATGAACAGTGACATAACCCTCAAAGTCGCCGAATCGAGTTCGCCCTCGCGATTTCGTCACCGACATGGTCCCACCCGACAGGGCAAGCGCTGCCGAGCCGCCAAGCGCGACGGTGAGACGTGGACGGACGATCTCCAGTTCCTTCATCAGCCACCAGCGATAATGCTTGATCTCGCCGGCGGTGGGTTTCTGATGCAGCCGGTGCTTTCCTCGCTGAATGAATTTGAAATGCTTCACCGCATTGGTCAGGTAGATCTGTGAACGCACAATGCCGGCCTCGGCCAGCGCGCGGTCGAGCAGCTGCCCGGCCGGTCCCACAAACGGCCGCCCCGCAAGATCTTCCTGGTCGCCGGGCTGCTCGCCGACCAGGGCGATCGCTGCTGCAATCGGACCCTCGCCGAGGACCGCGCGGACGCCGCCCTTTACCAGCGGCTCCGTCGTGGTGATGATCCGGTTGAGCTCCTCGAGCGTCGTCACGTCGCGGTCCATCGCCGCCAGCGATTTCAATGGCGGCCGCTTCAGCGGCGGCGCCGGCTCCTTGTCGAGCATTTCCTCGGTCCTTCCGGAAGCAGTTCGGATCATGCGTGGAATTGCTCGCGTCTCCGGCATGTTGGGCCAGTATTTCTTAGGCATCTCGCTCCGCATCGCTTTGGGATTGACCCGTGCCGGATTGAACACGCTTTGATAATAGGCGCTCCAGCCGGCCTCGAGCGGATCACCCTGAGGCGCTTCGCTGCGGCTGGCCGGCGGCCCGACGGTCAGTGTTTTTCCGTTCCAATGAAGGGAGCGGCGCGGCGTCAGGATCGACCAGTCCTGACCGGGGAAGCGGTCGCGAAAGAACGGACC
>JBIOYR010000024.1:0-55012 GCA_044870245.1 Aestuariivirgaceae bacterium
CCTTTGGCGCCGCTTTCATTTCTCCCCTCCCCCAAGGTGGGGAGGGGCCGGGGGTGGGGGGATTGAAGCGCTCCGTAGACCCCCCACCCGGCCTCGCTTCACTCGGCCACCCTCCCCACCAGGGGGAGGTATTGAGTAGCAATAGAGCATGCTGCGTAGACGAGCCGTTTCATGCTAGCGAGAGGCCGACAAGGAGGATCGCATGACCGAAAAGGCCAGTTTGAAAGCCCGCATGATGGCCGGCGAGAGAGTGATCGGCACCTGGCTCAACATTCCCCATCCGATCGCCATCGAAGCCATGGCCGGCCCCGATTTCGATTTCATCCAGATCGATGGCGAGCATGGTCCGATCCATCCCGATCTGCTGCATGAGCTGCTTCCCGCCGCCAGGGCCGCCGGAATGTCCGCCGTCTACCGCGCCCGGCGCAACCGCGACGATCTCGTCTCGGCGGCGCTCGACCAGGGCGTCGAGGCGGTCATGGTGCCGATGGTCAACACCGTCGAGGCAGCACGCGCTGCCGTCGCCGCCGCCAAATATCCCCCGCTCGGCCGGCGTGGCTTTGGGCCATGGCGCGCCACCAACTACTACCGTTCGACCGCCGGCTATCCCCGGGAGGCCAATCGCGACATCCTTGTTTCCGTCCAGATCGAGCATGTCGAGGGCTTGGCCAATCTCGATGCGATCGCCGCTGTCGAAGGCCTCGACCTGCTCTATGTCGGCCCCGCCGACCTCGCCCTCAGCCTCGGCTTGGAAGTGGGCGCCCGCGACCCGCGGATGGACGATGCCTATGCCAGGGTGGCCGATGCTGCCGCCCGCAACGGTAAGCTCGCCGGCAGCGATGTCGTC
Source organism: Aestuariivirgaceae bacterium (assembly GCA_044870245.1). Classification (GTDB taxonomy): domain Bacteria; phylum Pseudomonadota; class Alphaproteobacteria; order Rhizobiales; family Aestuariivirgaceae; genus DATAFF01. Next base: position 848 of record JBIOYR010000024.1, read on the forward strand.
TCGCTCGACGGCGTCCGCGGCCTCGCCGGTCTCGGCTATCGATTCTTCACCTATGGCGGCGATCTCGCCTATCTGACCGCCGGTGTCGCGGCCGCAGGCTCTGAGCTGCGACGGGCGCTGAAGTCGAAGGCATGACCGACCTCCGGCCCATCCTCGTCACCGGTTTCGAACCCTATGGCGGCCTGAGCTCGAACCCGTCCTTGCGGGCGATGGAGCGCCTCGCCGGCACCGCGATCGCCGGTCGGGCGGTGATCGGGCGCGGACTGCCTGTGGCCCTCGCCGGGATCGGGCCGGCCATCGCCGCGATGATGGACGAGATCGCACCGGCCGCGGTGGTGAGCCTTGGCCTGTCGCCGGGCGAGGCGGTGATCCGGATCGAGCGGGTGGCCGTCAACCTCGCGGATTTTTCCGTTCCCGACAATGATGGCCGGACCCATCGCGACCGGCCGATCGCCGAGGACGGTGCGGCCGCGCTGTTCTCCACCCTCCCGGTGCGGGCGATCGAGACCGCATGCAACGCCGCCGGCATCCCGGCGAGGATCTCGCTCAGCGCCGGCAGCTATCTGTGCAATGCCTGCCTCTACCGCTTCCTGGCGCTTGCCGCCCAGAACCCCGGCACCCCCCTATGCGGCTTTCTCCATGTGCCGCACACCCCCGAGGAGGTGGCTCAGCGCCTCATCGGCGAGGCAAGCGGCAATCGCCCTGCGGCCTCGACCGCCGAGCTCGCCTCGATGGAGCTCGAGCGCATTGTCCGCGCCGCCGCCATCGCCATCACCGAAACGGCAAAGGTCCTCGACAGATGCGAAGCCACCGCCTGATATCGCTCGTGGGATGCCATGCCGAAGGCGAGGTCGGCGACGTCATCATCGGTGGCGTGCTGCCGCCGCCGGGCCGCACCATGTTCGAGAAGATGCGCAACATGGAGCGCGACCACGATCATATCCGCCGCTTCCTGATCAGCGAGCCGCGCGGCAGCGTCGCCCGTCACGTCAATCTGCTGGTGCCGCCGACCCGCGACGACTGCGATGCCGGCCTCATCATCATGGAGCCGACCGAATATCCGCCGATGTCCGGCTCGAACTCGATCTGCACCGTCACGGTCCTGCTCGAGACCGGCATGATCCCGATGCGCGAGCCGGAGACGGTGGTGCGGCTCGACACGCCGGCCGGTCCGATCACCGCCCGCGCCCAATGTCGCGACGGTCGCTGCGCATCAGTCGAGATCGCCAATGTGCCGGCCTTCGTCGACCGGCTCGATGCCACGATCGAGGTCGAGGGGCTCGGAACAGTCACCCTCGACACCGCCTATGGCGGCATGTTCTACGCCATCGTCGATGCCACCCGGCTCGGCTTCGCGGTGACGCCGGACGAGGCCCGCGACCTCGCGATGGTCGGCGAGAAGATCCGCCTGGCGGCGCGCGACCAGCTGACGGTGACGCATCCCGAGAACCCGGCCATCGCCGGCGTCTCCATCGTGCAGCTCAACCGGCCCTTCGAAGGCGTCGGCAAGGCGACCCGCAACACCTGCATCGTCGCGCCCGGCCGCTCCGACCGCAGCCCGACCGGCACCGGCACCAGCGCCCGCATGGCGGTGCTCCATGCCCGTGGTCTCATGAAGGTCGGCGACGAGATGATCCATGAATCGATCATCGGCTCGCAATTCCGCGGCCGCATTCTCGGCGAGACCCGTGTCGGCAATGTCCCGGCCATCCAGCCTGCGATCGCGGGCCGCGCCTTCATCACCGGCTTCATGAATTATCTGCTCGATCCCGCCGACCCCTGGCCGGAGGGCTACCGCGTCGCCGACACCTGGGGGGTCACCGGCGGGCTGGCGATGCGTCAGACTTGAAGCGCTACAGCTCCCTGCGCAGGATGAGCGCGTCCTCGCCGCTCGCATAATAGCCCTTGCGCAGGCCCGCCTCGCGAAACCCGCAGGCGGCATAGAGCCGGCGCGCCGCGACATTTCCCACCGCCACCTCGATGAACATCACGGTTCCTCCGGCCGACCTCGCCCATTTGTTCAGCGCCGTCACCAGCGCCCGGGCGATGCCGTTGCGGCGAAAGGCCGTTCGGATGCCGATGGTCAGGATCTCGACCTCGCCGCCCGCCTGGCGGGCCAGCGCGAAGCCCGCCGGCTCGCCGCCGATCCGGGCGATCAGCGCGACGCTGCCCGGCGCCGCCATCAGGGCGGCGAACTCGTCGTCGCGCCAGGCCTGGCTGAAGCATTCGGCATGGAGAGCCGCCAGCACCGCTGCAGCCTCCCCGCCGACCACGATGATCTCGGGCGGCGGCAGGCGGGCGTCGGGAGCCCTGAGATAGAGCGGATCGGGCGGTGCCTGGGCGGGGTCGCGTTGGGCGGCGAGCCGAGCCACGGTGACCGGGTCCGGCAGGTCGGGACCATGCGAGCGGACGGCATCGGGCAGATGCGGCAGGAGCAGCCCCGCTCCGGTGCCGGCGATGAGGACCCCCTGCCCCCTGCACAGTGCAGCTGCTGCCGAAATCGTGCACAATTGCGGCTCGTAGGTGCCCGCTAAGAGCTGAAAATAGACCTCTCCGCGCCGCGCATCGACCGCCACGGCGACCGGCCGGCCGGCCGGATTGCTGACGCCCCGGGCAATCGCCTCGAGCGTCGGGATGCCCAGCGCCGGCCGCCCGGCGGCGAGCGAAAGGCCCCGCACGAAGGCAAGGCCGATCCGGATGCCGGTGAAGGTTCCGGGCCCGGAAGTGGCGGAAAACCGGTCGAGATCGTGAATTTCGAGCGCCGCCCCGGCGAGCAGCTCCTGGACCATCACGGGCAGCCGCTCGGCCTGCCCGGTCTCCATTGCCTCGCAGGCACGCCCGAGCAATCGGTCGCCGGAACTGTCATAAAGGGCGGCAGAACACGCCTGGAGCGACGTGTCGAGGCCGAGGATGATCATGCTCTAGACGGGGCGCACCTCGGTCACCTCCGGAATGAAGTGCCGGAGCAGGTTCTCGATCCCGTGCTTGAGGGTGGCGGTGGAGGACGGGCAGCCCGAGCACGAGCCCCGCATGTTGAGGAATACCACACCGTCGCGATAGCCCTGGAAGGTGATGTCGCCGCCATCCTGGGCCACCGCCGGCCGCACCCGGCTGTCCAGCAGCTCCTTGATGGTCTGCACGATCTCCTGGTCGGCCTCGGCGAAATCCTCAACCCCGCCAGCGGCTTGCGCCGGCTGATCGAGCGTCACCGGCGCCCCCGACAGATAGTGCTCCATGATGACGCCGAGCACCGCCGGCTTGAGGTGCTGCCAGTCCCCCTGCCCCTTGGTGACGGTGATGAAATCGGCGCCGAGAAAGACGCCGGTCACCCCCTCGACCTCGAACAGGCGCTGCGCCAGCGGCGACTCCGCCGCCTCGTCAGGGCCGCGATATTCCCGTGGTACGCCGGGCGCGACGCTCTTGCCGGGAATGAACTTCAAGGTTGCAGGATTGGGGGTGGCTTCGGTCTGGATGAACATTGGCGGTTCCTTGGGCGATCACCCTCAATTTAAGCCTGTGGGGGCCAGTCTCAAGCCCCGACAAACCCGACTATACGCTTTACGTCGCGCAAAACCGGCCGGGCGATCTCCCGCGCCCGCGCCGCACCATCCGCCAGGATCCGGTCGATCTGCGCCGGATCGCCGGTCAGCCGCCGCATTTCCCCGGCGATCGGCGACAGCCGCTCCACTGCCAGATCGGCCAGCGCCTGCTTGAAGGTCGAGAACGGCCCGCCGCCGAAATCCGCCAGCACCGCCTGCCGGTCGACCCCGGCAAGCGCCGCATAGATGCCGATCAGGTTCTCCGCCTCCGCCCGGTTCTTCAGTCCCGCCACCTCGCTCGGCAGCGGCTCGGGATCGGTCCTGGCCTTGCGGATCTTGCGGGCGATGGTCTCGGCATCGTCGGTCAGATTGATCCGCGACAGCTCGGCCGGGTCGGATTTCGACATCTTCTTGGTGCCGTCCTTGAGCGACATGACGCGGGTCGCCGGCCCCTGGATCAACGGCTCGGGCGGGGTAAAGAACGCCTCGCCGAAGCCGAGCCGGGCGATCGCCGAGGCGTAATCGACATTGAACTTCTGGGCGATGTCGCGGGCGAGCTCGAGATGCTGCTTCTGGTCCTCCCCGACCGGCACATGCGTCGCATGGTAGAGCAGAATGTCGGCCGCCATCAGATTGGGATAGACATAGAGCCCGACCGAGGCCCGCTCCTTGTCCTTGCCGGCCTTCTCCTTGAATTGCGTCATCCGGTCGAGCCAGCCCAGCCGGGCGACGCAGTTGAAGATCCAGGCGAGCTCGGCATGCTCGCCGACCTGGCTCTGGTTGAAGATGATGCTGCGTTTCGGGTCGACGCCGCAGGCGAGATAGGCGGCGGTGACGTCGCGGATCGCCCGGTTGAGCTCCTCTGGATCCTGCCACACCGTGATCGCATGCATGTCGACCACGCAATAGATGCATTCATGCGTGTCCTGCAGCCGGATCCAGTTGAGCATGGCGCCGAGATAATTGCCGAGATGGAGATTCCCGGTCGGCTGCATGCCGGAAAAAACGCGTGCGGTCGGTTTCATGGCCGACGCTTATGCCGGGAAAGCGCTGCGATCTCAAGCGCCGCTGTGCCGAACGGCACAGGGAAGTGCACGGCGCCATGATAGGTGTGATGCAACCTTGGAGGAGCGCCATGACATTCACTTCAGCACCGCGACCTGCACCTGGAAACTTTGTTGCAGCACCAACCGCACCGTCCCCGGAGAGCGATCGCGACTTCGTCCGGGAGCGCGTCGGCAACCACAGTGCGTTCGACCATCCGGACCCTCTGGTCAACGCACAGAGATATCGGCAATTCGCAGCGTTGATACGCAGCGAAGGCTTGGAAAACGGGCCGGATCACGAAGTCCAATTTCTCTTGGGACAGTTCAGCGATAGTTTCGAAAGTTCATTTGGCTCACCGAATCCTCTTCGGTCAGTGATGCAGCCCGCTCTGTTGCGGGCGATATCAAATAGAAAGGTCGCTTCGATCCGCGAATTGGTCGCCTGCGGTGCCGACCTCGGCGAAGCGGCTGGTGTCCTGATTCAACTTGGCCGGGCCGCGGATCTGCGCATCGTCATCGAGGCTGGCCTCAGGCCCGATTATTGCGGGCTTCTCAACGTGATCGAGGATGCTCCTAAGGAGGTGCGATTTGAAATGGCGGCAATCTTCTTGCAGGCCGGGGCATCGCCTGATGGCCAACAAGATGGCGTGCCGCTCAATAAAGCGATCCAACTTCGGGATCCGGAGATGGTCGCATTTCTGCTCGACAATGGCGCCAGCCCGAACGGACGTCCCGACAATGAGGCCCCGCTGAACTCGGCGATCTTGTGGAATGACCGACAGACGATTACGCTTCTTCTCGAGCGGGGTGCCGATGCCAACGGCAACGGTTCTCCCGGCCCGGCACCCATCGCCGCCGCAATGAAGCGCGGTCAAATCGATCTGGCGGTTTCTCTCTTCCGCCGGGGTGCGGTCATTCAGGGCATGAGTGCACTTCACGAAAAAGCCCTCAGAAAGGCCTTGGAGCCATACAGCCGATAGCAGACCGGACGCGCCATCACCGCTTCAGCATCGCCTTGAGCTCGCCGACCGTCATCGCCTTGAACAGATGGCCGAGCGCGAAATAGGCGAGCCCCCCTGCCATCACCAGCACGGTGAGCGCGGCCAGTCGCAGCGCGCCGCTCGCCCCTGCGACGAAGACCGGCTTGAGCGCCCGATCGAGGAGGAACAGCACCGCTCCCATGCCGAGGCTTGCAGCGATCATTCGCGGCAGCCGGTCGATGAGCCTTGCATCGGCGATGTAGAAACCACGCTTCAGCAGGATGAGGCCGAGGCAGGCGGTGTTGACCCAGGCGGCGATCGCCGTCGCCATGGCGATTCCGACATGCGCATAGAAGCGCGACAGGAGCAGGCTGCCGACGATGTTGACGAGCACCGACAGCATGGCGATCCGCATCGGCGTCTGCGTGTCCTCGCGGGCGAAATAGCCGGGCTGCCAGACTTTGGTCATCGAGAAGGCCGGCAGGCCCGCGGCAAAGGCCGCGACCGTCGGCGCGACTGCCCGCGTGTCCGAATGGGTGAAGGCGCCATGCTCGAACAGCGCATTGATCAGCGGCACCGGAATGACCATCAGCGCCACCGTCGCCGGCAAGGTCAGGAACAGCGACAATTCCATGGCGCGGTTCTGGCTGGTCTGCGCCCCTTGCGTGTTCCCCGCTCTCAGCTTGCGCGACAGATCCGGCAGCAGCACCACGCCGATGGCGACGCCGATCACCCCGAGCGGCAGCTGGTACAGCCGATCGGCATAATAGAGATAGGGCACGGCGCGGTCGAAGGTGGTGGCGATCATCGTCGCGATGAGCAGGTTCACCTGCATGATGCCGCCGGACACGATGCCCGGCCCCGACAACAGGATCACCCGCTTGACTCCCGGAGTCATTCTCGGCCAGCGCGGCACCAGCGGCATGCCGGCGCGATGGCATGCCACCGCCAGCAGCAGGAACTGTAGCAGACCGGCGACAAAGATGCCCCAGGCCAGGATGTGGCCGGTCGCCGGCGAGTTGCCCGTGCCGAGCGCCAGCGCCACCAGATTCGACCCGATCAGCGCCAGATTGAGCAGGATCGGCGCCGCCGCCGCGGCGGTGAATCGGTTGAGGCTGTTGAGCACCCCCGATTGGAGCGCCGTCAGCGACATGAACAGAAGATAGGGAAAGGCGATCCGTGTCAGCGCGACCGCGAGATCGAAGGTTTCCTTGTCCCCGACGAAGCCCGGCGCGATCACCACCATGATCAGCGGCATGGCCAGCATGGCGATGATGGTGAAGAGCACCAGCCAGCTGAGCAGCACCGAATAGACTTCGATGGCGAAGCGATGCGCCGCCGCCGGGCCCTGACCTTCCACCACCCCGGCAAATTGCGGCACGAAGGCGGCATTGAACGCGCCCTCGGCGAACAGCGCCCGGAACAGATTGGGGAACCGCTGGGCGACTGCGAAGGCCTCGGCCACCGGCCCGGTGCCGATCATGAATGCGATCAGCTGGTCGCGGACGAAGCCCAGCACCCGGCTGACCATGGTGAGCCCGCCCACAGTGGCGGCCGATCTGAGGAGCGACATGCCTGACCCCGCATACTCTGCCGCAAGCGAGTAGCGACTCGCCGGCGGCAGCGCAAGTGCATGATCGACCTTGTCTGGAGCTATTTTGCCGGAGCGCAAAGCCGTTGCAGGCATCCTCCCACGGCATTCGTTTCGTCGACGGCGAACTCGATCATCTTGACCGGATTGCCTCTCATATGGACCTGATAGTGATCGATCTTTGCGGCGGCGTCCTTCAGAAGCTTGCAAACGTCAGCTTTCACGTCGCCAGGTTTCACCTTGGAGAACTCCACATAGCCCAGACCGGTCAGCGCCACCTCCACGATAGGCTGAAGATTATTTGCGATGTTGTACGGATCGCCGCCAGTGGAGCACCAGAAATCCGTAAGCATGCCTTCGATTTCGTCGACGAGTTCCTCACGCGGACGCGCCGCGTTCTGACTCGTTGCGATATGACTCCCGACATTTTCCGCCCCGTGCCCGATTGCGGGATAGGGCGCGCCGAGCTGTGGCGCCTGAGTCGGCGTTGGCGTAAAAATCGAGCCGATGAAATCAATGAGGTTGAACCGCGAGAAATTATCCATCCTTGCCCTCCTCTGTGAACTGGACGGCAGCGGTGATAGGACGGCAATTCAGCGAGCGGTGTGCTGTTTGATACAGCGACGCAAAAATCCTGTGGGAGTTACGATCCGAGCACTGACAGCAGCTCGGATTCGATCTGCGACTGGCGAGTCGGATTGTCGATCTTGGTGCCGGTCAGGTCGGTGACGTAGAACACATCGACGGCCTTCTCCCCGAAAGTGGTGATCTGCGCCGACGCGATGTTGAGATTGAGGCGGAACAGCGCTTCGGTGACGTCGTAGAGCAAACCGATCCGGTCGAGACCATTGACCTCGATGACGGTGAAGCGGTTCGACGACTGATTGTCGACCACCACCCGCGGCTCGACGCGAAAGGCGCTGAAGCGTGGCTTGGTCCGGCGCTGCGCCACCACCGCCTTGAGATGAAGCTCGCCCTTCAGCGCCTTGCGGATCAGCTCGCACACCCGTCCTGCCCGCCGCTGCTCGTCGGCGTCCTCGGGGAACTCGCGATTGATCAGCAGCGTGTCGAGTGCCATGCCGTCGACCGTGGTGTAGATCTGCGCCGAGGCGATATTGGCGCCGGCCGCCGCGCATGCGCCGGTCAGCATCGCCAGCAGCCGCGGATGATCCGGAGCAAAAATGGTGATCTCGGTGATCGCGGTGAAGGCGTCGGTGCGGATCATGGTTCCGATCTTCTCACCCTTCTCCTCGGTCTGCTCGATCAAGCGCGCGTGCTCGACCTGTCGCTCGCTTGGCACCGCCACCCAGTAATTTTCGTAATGGCGCGCCATGTAGCGCTTCAGACGCTCTGCGTCGACGGCCTTGCTGGCGGCGGTGAACTCGGCTTGCGCGCTCGCCACGAGATCGCGTCGGCTCATCGCCACATGACCGCCATCGAGCACCGGCGCGGTTGCGAAGTAGAGAGTCCGCAACAGCTGGCCCTTCCAGCCGTTCCACACGCCCGGCCCGACCGCCCTGATGTCGGCAACGGTCAGGATCAGCAGCAGTTTCAGCCGCTCCGGGCTCTGCACCAGGGCTGCGAAATCGAGGACTGTCTTGAAATCGTTGAGATCGCGCATCTGCGCCGTTTCGCTCATCACCAGATGATGACGCACGAGCCATGCCACCGTCTCGGTCTCCGATGGGGAAAGCCCGAGGCGCGGGCACAGCTCGGCCGCGATCTGCTCGCCGGCGATCGAGTGGTTCTCCTGCCGGCCCTTGGCGACATCGTGCAGGAATGTCGCGACATAGAGCGCGCTGCGGCCCGACGGCGACAGCGTATGGAACAGCTCGCTCGACAGCGGATGCTCGTCGCGCAGCGCGCCGGCCTCGATCTCGGCCACATTGCCGACTGCGCGCAGGAGATGCTCATCAACGGTGTAATGGTGGTACATGTTGAACTGCATCATCGCCACGATGCGTCCGAACGGCGGAATGAATCGACCGAGCACTCCGGCTTCGTTCATTCGCCGCAGGATGGCCGCCGGATCTGCCGACCGTGTGAGGAGCGAGAGAAACAACCGATTGGCCTGCGTGTTCTGCCGCAGTGCCTCGTTCACCAGCCTGAGCGACCGCCGCACCGAGGTCAAGGCATCGGGGTGGATCATCAGATTGTGTTCGTCGGCGACATGGAACAGCCGGATCAGATTGACCGGGTCGCGGGCGAATACGCTGTTGTCGGCAACCGTGAGGCGTCCGGCGTCGAGGCGAAAATCCGGGTCCTTGCCGATCGAGCGGGTGCTCGGCGCAAAGGGCCGGAAGAATCGCGACAGGCCGGGTGTGCGTTTCATCTGTCGCGCCTCGAGCGCCGAGCAGAAGATTCGCGTCAGGTCGCCGACATCCTTGGCGATCAGGAAGTAGTGCTTCATGAAGCGCTCGACCGGCCGCAAGCCGCCATGGGCCGTATAGCCGAACCGCTGAGCGATTTCGCTCTGGATGTCGAAGGTCAGCTTGTCGCTGGCGCGCTTGCGCAGGAAATGCATGTGGCAGCGCACCGCCCACAGGAAGTCCTCGCATTTCTCGAAGCGCTTGAACTCGGAGCGATTGAACACGCCCTTCTCGACGAGTCCCTGTGCATCCTTCACCGCATAGATGAACTTGCCGATCCAGAACAGCGTATGGAGATCGCGCAAGCCGCCCTTGCCGTCCTTGACGTCGGGCTCGACCAGATAGCGCGACTGGCCGGCACGTGCATGCCGGCTGTCCTGTTCCATCAGCTTGGTGGCAATGAACGCCTTGATCACCGCCGCCTTGATCTCCTGGCGATAACGTTTGTCGAGCTCCTCGTAGAGTCCGCGATCGCCGCACAGATAGCGCGCTTCGAGCACCGCCGTCTGGATCGTGCTGTCGGTTCGCGCCAGGCGCAGCGATTCATCGATGCTGCGCACCGCATGACCGACCTTGAAGCCGGAGTCCCACAGGAGATAGAGAATGAACTCGACGAGACTCTCTCCCCAGGCGGTCTGCTTATAGGGCAGCAGGAACAGGAGATCGATGTCCGAGCCCGGGGCCAGGGTGCCCCGCCCATAACCGCCGACCGCGACCACCGCGATGCGCTCGGCGGCTGACGGATTGTGCGCTCTGTAGACCGTTCCGCCGAGCTTGAAGAGGAGACGGATCAGCAGGTCCTGGGCAGCGCTCAAGGCTCGCGCGCAGGCCGTTCCCTGGCCATCGGCAAGGAGCTTTGCCTCGGCCTCGCTCCGCATCGTCGCAGCAAATTCGCGTATCAGCGGGACCAGCGCCCGCCGTTGCGCCGCCGGATCGCTCCCGGCGGCCGCCATTTCGGCCTCGTAGCGCTGCAGGAGCGCCGCCTCGTCGGCCCGGCCCATGGCCTGCTGCTGATGCATGCGGTCTTATAGCGGAAGCTGCAGCATTTGGAGAGGGTTCAGCGTGGGCCTTGGTCGAGCAGCGCCTTCAGCTCATAGATCAGCTCCAGCGCCTGTCGCGGCGTGAGCTCGTCGGCCCTGATGGCGGCAAGCCGCGCCTCGAGGGGCGGAGGTCCCGGCACCGCTGCCGGGCCGCGCGGCGGCTCGGCTGCAACTGCGGCGAACAGCGGCAGGTCGTCCACCAGCACCGATGCCGCCCGACCCCTTTCGCTCTTCTCGAGCACCGCCAGGATCTCCGCGGCCCGGGCGATCACCGAGCGCGGCAGTCCTGCCAGCTTCGCTACCTGGATGCCGTAGGACCGATCGGTAGCTCCCGGCCCGACCTCATGCAGGAACACCACCTCGCCCTGCCATTCCTTGACCTTCACCGTGACATTGGCGAGACGCGGCAGGCGCGAAGACAGCGCCGTCAGCTCGTGGAAATGGGTGGCGAACAGGGCCCGGCAGCGATTGACGTCATGCAGATGCTCGACCGCCGCCCAGGCGATCGACAAACCGTCGAAAGTGGCAGTGCCACGGCCGATCTCGTCAAGGATGACGAGCGATCGCTCGCCCGCCTGATTGAGGATGGCTGCCGTCTCGACCATCTCGACCATGAAGGTCGAGCGTCCGCGCGCCAGATCATCGGCAGCGCCTACCCGCGAGAACAGCCGGTCGGCAATACCGATATGGGCGGCTTCCGCCGGCACATAGGAGCCCGCCTGCGCCAGGATGGCGATCAGCGCGTTCTGGCGCAGAAAGGTCGACTTGCCCGCCATGTTCGGCCCGGTGACCAGCCAGACATGCCGGCCGACGCTGTCCGGCGTCGCGCTGAGATCGCAATCATTCGGCACGAAGCTTTGGCCGCCGTCGCGCCTGAGCGCTGCCTCGACCACGGGATGCCGACCGCCGACGATCCGAAAGCTCGACGATGAATCGACCTTCGGCCTGCACCACCGTCCGGCCATTGCCCGCTCCGCCAGGCCTTGCGCGACATCGATGGCGGCGAGCGCCGACGCCATCGCCTCGAGAGCCTCCCCTTCCCTGATCACCGCCTCGACCAGCCTGGTGAACACCTTGAGCTCGAGCGCCAGCACCTGCTCGCCCGCCCGTACGATCCGCCGGTCGAGATCGCTGAGCTCGACGGTGGTGAATCGCATGACATTGGCCATCGTCTGGCGATGCATGAAGGTTTCGTTGAGCGGCGGGCCGAGCAGCTTCTGGCCGTTGACTTGATTGACCTCGATGAAATAGCCGAGCACGTTGTTGTGCTTGATCCTCAGCGACTTGATCGCCGCCATTTCGGCATAGCGGCTCTCGAGGCCGGCAATCACCCGCCGGCTGTCATCGCGCAGCTGCCGGCTCTCGTCGATCTCGGGCTCGAAGCCCGCTCTGACAAAGCCGCCGTCGCGCGCCATGACCGGCAGCTCGTCGCCGAGCGCCCGCTCGATGAGGAGCGCCAATGCCGAAAGGTCATGCGAAAGGGCAAGGCGCGCATGCTCGATCTCGCGCGGCAGAGACGCAAGCCCTCGGGATCGGCCAAGCCGCGCAGCGATCTCGTGAGCCCGGGTGATCGACGCGCCGATTGCCGAGAGATCGCGCGGTCCGCCACGACCGAGCGACAGTCGGGCAAGTGGCCTGCCGATGTCGGGCGCCCGCGCAAGCGCCGTCCGGCAATCATGTCGCAGTATCTGGTCCTCGCACAGCAGGGTCACTGCATCGAGCCGGTGATCGATCTCGCTCGCATCGGTGAGCGGAGCCGCAAGCCGCTCGGCAAGCAGCCGCGCCCCTGCCGGTGTGACGGTCAGGTCGAGCGCCTCGATCAGGCTGCCCTCCCGCTCCCCCGACAGTGAGCGCGCGATCTCCAGATTGGTCCGGCTTGCCTGGTCGATCAGCATGTGGCTGGACGGCGCCTGCTGGCGCGGTGCCTCGAGCCGCGGCATCCGGCCGGCCTGTGTCAGCTTCACATAGTCGAGAAGCGCACCCGCAGCAGCGAGTTCGGGCCGTGAGAAGGCTCCGAAGGCCTCGAGAGCATGCACCGCGAAATGCTGCTTGAGCCGCACCTCGCCAGCCGCCGAGTCGAAATGCGACGGCGGCAGAGGCGTCAGAGCCGCGCCCGATTTCGCGAGCTCGGCAGCCATCGCCCCGAGCGGCCCCGGCGTGTCTGCGATGATGATCTCGCTTGGCTCCAGACGTGCCATCTCGCTCGACAGCAGCTGCGGATCGATCGAGGTCACCGCGAATGTGCCGGTGGAGATGTCGACCCAAGCCAGGCCGAGCGATGCCTCCGAGCGGATCGCGGCGATGGCGGCGAGATAGTTGTTGCGCGTGGCCGAGAGAAGCGTGTCCTCGGTCAACGTTCCGGCGGTAACCAGACGCACCACCTCGCGGCGCACCACCGCCTTGGCGCCGCGCTTGCGCGCCTCGGCAGGATCCTCGGTCTGCTCGCATACGGCAATGCGATGGCCGAGCCCGATCAGCTTGTTGAGATAATCTCCCGCAGCATGGATCGGAACCCCGCACATCGGGATGTCCTGGCCCAGATGCTTGCCGCGCTTGGTGAGAGCAATCCCGAGAGCCCGCGACGCCGTCTCCGCATCATCGAAAAAGAGCTCGTAGAAATCCCCCATGCGGTAGAAGAGGAGAGACGCCGGATTGGCCGCCTTGATCTCGAGATACTGGGCGATCATCGGCGTTGCCGCATCGCCAGATCGCCCTTCCGATGCCGAACCTTCTGCCCGCTCTCCCATTCCGCAAGGGTGAAGCAGGACGGTTGGCGCCGGTCAAGCCGCCATTAGCGGGTGATGTGGTCAGGACCCGCCTGCGCCGAGCCGCCCCGGCTCGCCGTCAGGCTGACCATAATGGGCAAAATAGCGGCGGTCGATCGATGTGACCGGAAGAATGATCAACACATCGGTTGTGTGGAATTGATGATCGATGACCGCTCCCTCTCCGACATGACAGCCAAGCCGCAAATAGCCTTTGACCAGGGGTGGCAACGACTTGAGGGCCGCCCTTCGGTCGACGGCACGCGCTGGCAGACGCCGCATGTCGACACGGCGCTCGCTCAGTGCCGCGGCCCGCCAGGCCTCGGGTGCGGCAAACTCCTCGGCGAGGAAACTCAGGGGCAGCGCCAGCGCGTCCGGGTCCGTCCCTTCGAGGCTGGCACAGCCGATCATCACATCCAGGCGATAATGTCGCACATAGTCCCAGACACCCTGCCATAGGAGCTCGATCACCGCTCTCGTGCGATAGGACCGGAGCACGCAGGAGCGTCCAAGCTCGACGAAGTTGAGGTGGCGATGACGCTCGATCAGCGGCTTGAGCTCGAACTCGCGGGCAGTGTAGAAGCCATCATGCGCCTCGGCGACATCCTGGCGCAGCAGGCGATAGGTTCCGACCAGAACGTCATTGGCGCAGTCGACCACCAGGAGATGGTCGCACACCGCATCGAACGGATCGGCGTCCATCCTGGCCAGTGCGGCCCATGGGTCGGCCTGCGCCGAGCCCTCCTCGTAGAACACCGCATAGCGCAGTCGCTGGGCAGCCGCGACATCGTCCGCGGTTTCAGCAATCCTCACCCGAAATCTCCTGGAAGAAAAATCGGCCATTTGTCCGGGCATCTTGCTGTCAATTGTGAAGGTTTGACGACCCGCTCCCGGATCGTCAAGCGGCCGTTCGGGCACGGGTGAGCTTCTCGATTGCCTCCTCGAGATCCGACCGGTCGAACGGCTTGGGCAGATGTCCATCCATCCCGGCGGCAAGGCAGATCGCGTGATCCTCGTGACGCGCATTGGCAGTGAGCGCCAGGATGGGAACTTGGCAACGCGCTCCATGGCGTTGCTCGAGATCGCGAATCCGGCGGGTGGTCTCGAGACCGTCGAGCGCCGGCATGGCCATGTCCATCAGCACCAGATCGGGCATGTCGGGTGCCCCCTCGTCGCCGACCAGCGCCGCCGCGATCAGCTCGGCCGCCTCCTGGCCATTGACCGCATGCAACACCCGGTGACCCGCCTTCTCGAGCATCGTTCGCGCGAGCAGGGCATTGATCTGATTGTCCTCCGCAAGCAGCACCGACAGGCTTCGCCTGTCCGACCGATTGATGCTGGCGGCCGCCGCCCTGAGCTCCGCGGCAGCATGGGCTGCCATTGCTTCATCGCCCTCCTGGAGGTGCTTGATCAGCGACGAGCGACGCACCGGCTTGACCAGATATCCTGTCACCTGCCCCTTCAGAAGGTGGCGCATGGCACGTCGTTCCTCAGGCTGGAGCAGCAGCCAGCTGTGGGCAAGTGGCCGGTTCAACGGATCGCTGGCCAACCATTCGCCGATGGCACCGGGCAAGCGCGCGTCGAACATGACGTCAGGGACCGTGCCGCCATCCGAGGAGGCGATTGCGGTGGCTCCTTGATAGGTTCTGACCTCGGCGCCGAAATCACCGAGATAGTCGGCGATGGTCTGGCGCGTCGGCCCCTCCGGGATCGACAGATAGACGATATGCCCGGCCAATGGCGCTGTCGCGGGCACCACTGGCAACCGTGCGGCTGCTGCCATAAGCGGCAGCTCGAACGTGAACAGAGTCCCCTTGCCGAGGCTCGAGCTCATGGCGATGCTGCCGCCCATCCGTTCGACGAGGCGGCGGGAGATCGAGAGGCCAAGGCCTGTCCCGGCAGCACGCCGATCGGGATCCTGCCTGCCTTGCTGATACATCTCGAAGATTCGGTCATGATCCTCGAGCGGGATTCCGGGGCCGGTGTCGTGGACGTCGAAGCGAATCGATCCGCTCTCCCCGGTGACCCGAATCAACACCCCGCCGCGATCGGTGAACTTCACGGCGTTCCCGACCAGATTGAGCAGAATCTGCCGAAGCCGATTGCGGTCGCCGACGACTTCGCCCGGCAGGTTCGGGGCGACATAGGTTGCGATCTCGACATTCTTGGCATGGGCCCGCGGCGCCATCAGTTCGCAGACCGCCTCGACCGTTTCGACCAGATCGAATGGCCGCTCGTCGATTTCGAGCCGCCCGGCTTCGATCTTCGAGGCATCGAGTATCTCGTCGAGAATCGACAGCAGCGCCCGCCCCGACGCGTCGACTGCCATGGCATAGGAGCGCTGCTCGGGTGTGAGGTCGGTCTCGAGCAGCAGGCCGGTCATGCCGATGACCCCATTCATCGGCGTGCGGATCTCGTGGCTCATGGTGGCGAGGAACTTGGTTTTGGCCCGGCTCGCCGATTCCGCCTGGGAGCGCGCCTGCTTGAGCGCCGCGACCGAGCCTTGCAGCCGAAGGAGCCGACGCCGCATGGCGCGCCACAGCAGGGTCAGCGCAATGAGCGCATAGAAGCCGCTCGCCAGTGCTGCCGTTCCGATCGCAACGACCAGCTGCGATTGGGGCCAGTTCTCGAGGGTTAAGGTAAACAGACCGATGGTGATGGCAGCGAGCGCACCCGACCCGAAGGCAGCCCGCATTTCATGCCCGACATGCCACCTCGCAATCCGCTCCGTCCACCGCCGGAGGCGATCTGCTGCTTTTGGACTCCGTGCCATGGCACCTTCTACGCTCGGTCCGGACCGGATGCTGGCACCTGCCCATTAGGAAACGCTTACTCCTATTGGGAAATTTGCTTGTTTGGTGAAGGAGAAAAGAACAATTGAAGGGGCTCGAAAGGCCACCGTTGCGGTGGCCGGGTGCGGTCCTCTATAGGAGGGCCGTTCAGGAGTGCAAAAGCATGAACCGGATCGAAAAGGCCTGTATCGAAAGGGGCATGCGAATGACCGAGCAGCGCCGCGTCATCGCCGGCGTGCTGGCCGAAGCCGGGGACCATCCCGACGTCGAGGAGCTCCACCGCCGCACCGCCGTCATCGACCCCCGGATCTCGATTGCAACCGTCTATCGCACGGTGAAGCTTTTCGAAGATGCCGGCATCCTGGCGAAGCATGACTTCCGCGATGGCCGGTCGCGTTACGAGGAGGCCCGCGACTATCACCACGACCATCTGATCGACCTCCAATCGGGGGAGGTCATCGAATTTCGCAATGAAGAGATCGAGCGGCTGCAGGAGCTGGTGGCGCGCGAGCTCGGATACAAGCTCGTCGATCATCGGCTGGAGCTCTATGGAGTCAAGTTGAAGCCCGCCGACAAGAAGAGCTGACGAGGTGCAGGACTTTCGCGCCATCGCCGCACTTGCCTGCTTCGTCCTGCTGACCGTTGCCATCCTGCCGGTGCAGGCCCTGCTGTCGATGATTGGCCGCCGGTCTGGGCGCAGGCTGGCCCGATTGTATTGGGGCGGAGTCGCTCGCATCATGAGGCTCGGCATCGCCATCGAGGGCCGGCCGCCTGATCGTGGGCCGGCGCTGCTCGTCGCCAATCACGCCTCATGGCTCGACGTGGTCGCCTTGGGCGCAGTGGTTGAAGCGGCTTTCATCGCCAAGAGCGAGGTTGCCGGCTGGCCGTTGATCGGACCGGCCGCACGGGCCGGGCGCACCATCTTCATCGATCGCTCCCGACGCGGAGACACCGTCCGCACCGTTGCTGCCATGCGGGCCCGCTTCGCCGAGGGAGGCATGCTGGTCCTGTTCGCCGAAGGAACCTCGAGCGACGGCCGTCGGGTGCTGAAATTCCGCACCTCCCTGATGGCGTCCGCCGCCGGCTCCGGCTCGGCGCAAGCGTCCTTGCAGATCATACCGGTGAGCATCGCCGTCCTGAGGCTTGGCGGCCTGCCGCTTTGCCGGCGGACCATGCCGCGGGTAGCCTGGTACGGCGACATGCCCTTCGCGACCCATCTCTGGGAGCTGCTGAAGCGCGGACCTGTCGAGATGCAGATCCGCTTCCATGACCCGATCGCTGCGGCCGAGGTGCCCGACCGCAAGCAGCTGACCCGCCGCTGCGAGGCGGTCGTTCGGGCCGGGTGGCAGGAGACACTTGCCAAGGCGCGATATGAAACAGCCTATTGCCTGGCGTCGCCGCCGCAATTAATGGCTGTCGGCCAGGCTTTGCGAGGAGTTGCATGACTGCGTCCAAGGCTGTTTTCATCAAGACCTACGGCTGTCAGATGAACGCCTATGACAGCGAGCGCATGGGCGATGTGCTTGCGGGCGTTGGCTACCGACGGACCGAGGATCTCGAAGCCGCCGACCTCATCGTGCTCAACACCTGCCACATCCGCGAAAAGGCGGCTGAGAAGGTCTATTCCGAGCTCGGCAAGCTGAAACGGCTCAAGCGCCGCAACGGCGATCTTGTCATCGCGGTGGCCGGCTGCGTCGCCCAGGCCGAGGGCGAGGAGATCGTCCGCCGCGCTCCCGCCGTGGACCTGGTGTTCGGCCCCCAGACCTACCACCGGCTCCCATCCTATCTCGACGCGCTCGAAAGAACCGGGCGCGCGGTGGTGGAGACCGAGTTTCCCGCCGCGGAGAAGTTCGCCAGGCTGGATGATGACTCCGTTTCGCGACGATCGCAGACCGTCGCCGCCTTTGTGACGGTCCAGGAGGGCTGCGACAAATTCTGCACCTTCTGTGTCGTGCCCTATACGAGGGGCGCCGAGTTCTCTCGGCCAGTCGCGCGCATCCTCGACGAGGCCCGGCGGCTCGCGGCGCGGGGCATCCGCGAGATCACCCTGCTCGGGCAGAACGTGAACGCCTATCGCGGCGAGGGGCCGCGAGGCGCGCAATGGTCGCTCGCCGATCTCCTCGCCGAGCTTGGCGGCATCGCGGGCATCGAGCGCCTGCGCTACACCACCAGCCACCCCCGCGACATGGACGAGCATTTGATAGCTGCCCACCGCGACAACCCGAAACTCATGCCCTACCTCCATCTGCCGGTCCAGGCGGGATCGGACCGCGTCCTCAAGGCCATGAACCGACGCCATGGAGCGGCCGGCTATGTCGCCTTGATCGATCGCATCCGGGCGGCGCGACCCGACATCGCCATCTCCGGCGACTTCATTGTCGGCTTTCCTGGAGAGAGCGAGGATGATTTCGAGCTGACTCTGGAGCTCGTCCGGAAGGTCCGCTACGCCTCGGCATTCTCCTTTGCCTATTCGCAGCGACCCGGGACGCCCGCCGCAGAGCTGCCGGACCAGGTTCCTGCTTCGCAGAAAAATGCCAGACTTCTGCGGCTGCAGGCGCTGCTTGCGGAACAGCGCCTGGCATTCAACGTTGCCTGTGTCGGGCGGCGTTTCGATGTGCTTCTCGAGAAACCGGGGCGGCACCCCGGCCAGCTGGTCGGGCGTTCCCCCTATCTCCAGGCCGTGCACCTTGAAGCCAAAGGATATTTTCGTGGAGATCTCGTATCGGTTGTGGTCGAGACGGTTGGCGCAAACTCGCTTTCGGCCCATATTGTGGCAAGGGGGTGATTCTGTAGAAGGACGGGCATCAGGACGGGAGGCTTGCACGATTTGAGTCAACGCCAGCTGACGACCCCATCGGCCGGTACCGCTGCCGGCCTGAGGTCTGCCGAGGCAGAAAGCCTCATTCTCGCATTCGACGACAATCGGCTCCTTTCCCTGATTTTTGGCGAGCATGACGAGCACTTGGCTCTCATCGAGAACCGGCTGGGGGTGGACATAACCCCACGCGGCAATCGCTTGTCATTGCGCGGCACGTTACCCGCCCGCGACAATGCCAGGCAGGTGCTGACCGCCCTTTATGACCGAGCCAGGGCCGGGCTGGACGTCACTCCTGGCGATGTCGAGGGAGCAATCCGGATGTCGTCGCTCTCCGGCGGCACCGGTGCCGATGGCGAGTTCCACCTCAGGACCTGGCGCAAGATCATCACCCCGCGCTCGCCGGGGCAGCGCGCCTACATGCAGGCGATCCGGGATAACGAGCTGGTTTTCGGGACCGGACCGGCGGGGACGGGCAAGACCTATCTTGCCGTTGCCTGCGCCGCTGCCGAGCTGGCCTCCGGCAAGGTCGACCGGATCGTCCTGTCGCGGCCGGCGGTCGAAGCCGGTGAGCGCCTGGGCTTCCTGCCGGGCGACATGAAGGAGAAGGTCGACCCCTATCTCCGCCCGCTTTACGATGCCCTTTACGACGTCATGCCGGCCAATATGGTCCAGCGCGGCATGACCGACGGCACGATCGAGATCGCCCCGCTCGCCTTCATGCGCGGCCGCACCCTCAAATCGGCCTTTGTCATCCTCGACGAAGCGCAGAACACCACCCCGCAACAGATGAAGATGTTCCTCACCCGGTTGGGCGAGGGCAGCCGGATGGTGGTGAATGGCGATCCCACCCAGGTCGACCTGCCGAACGGCGCGGTCTCGGGCCTGGAGGAGGCGGTGAAGCTGCTTCAGGCTGTCAAGGGCATCGCCCATGTCAGCTTCACCAGCGCCGACATCGTGCGGCATCCCCTGGTCACCCGCATCGTCGAGGCCTATGAACAGGTCGGCAGGAAGCCGTCGGGCCGCAAAGGTTAGACAGTCGCCACCCATGGACATTGCTGTCGAGGTCGATTCGGACGCCTGGGGGCCCGGCAGTGCCGCTATCGAGGTCATCCGGTCCGCCGTCGAGGCGACGCTCCTGACCGCGCCGGGCCGCCGCGACGGCGCCATCAGCGTCGTCCTGACGGGCGATGACGAAGCGGCCGCACTCAATCTTCAGCATCGCGGCAAGGCCGGCGCAACCAATGTGCTCTCCTTTCCCGCGCCCGAGCTTCCGGGATTGCCCCCCGGTGAGCCGCCGCCGCTTGGCGACATCGTTTTGGCCGCTGGCATCCTCCGCCGCGAAGCCACCGAGCAAGGCATCCCCCCCGACCAGCACCTGCGCCACCTGGTGGTCCATGGCACTCTTCATCTGCTCGGCCATGACCATGACACCGAGGAAAAAGCTGAGGAAATGGCGGCACTTGAGGCCATGGTGCTCAAGCGGCTGGACATCAGCCCGGGCGGGCGGAATCATGGAGGGACTTTCGGCGCGGGCGGTGCCGCGCCTTTCGATCGATGATGGACGAAGGCCAAACCAGCAATCCAAACGCCGCTGTTCAGGGTTCTCCGCGTTCGCCCGAAGGGCAGTCAGGCCTGTGGTCAAGGTTGAAATCGCTGATCTCACCGTCGCGCGAGGCGACGGCGCTCGCTCCGGGGGAAAGTGCGCCGCGGGCACCGAACGGCGATTCGAGCGGCAACGGCCAGGCCGAAGCCCGCTCGATGATGTCCAACCTCATCGCCTTTACCGATCTGAAGATCTCCGACGTGATGGTGCCGCGGGCCGACATCACCGCGATCGATGCGAATGCGAGTGCCCGCGAGCTGCTTGACCGTTTCACTGATGCCAATCACTCGCGCCTGCCGGTCTTCCGCGAGACCCTCGATGACCCCTCCGGCATGGTCCACATCAAGGACTTCATGCGCTGGATGACCGAGAAGAGCTTCGCCCGGCCCCGCCGCGGCCGGCGTCCCAAGAACCCCGACGAGGCGGCGAGCCAAGGCATGGTGCTGCGCCCCGAGGATCTTGCCGTAACGGTGCGGCAGACCGGGTTGATCCGTCCATTGCTGTTCGTTCCCCCCTCGATGCGAGCTGCCGATCTCCTGGTGAAGATGCAGACCACCCGCATCCATATGGCGATCGTCGTCGACGAATATGGTGGGACCGACGGGCTGGTCAGCATCGAGGATCTCGTCGAGGAGATCGTCGGCGACATTGCCGATGAGCATGACGATGCCGAAGCCCAGCTTCGCCAGGCTGGTGACGGCGTGTTCATCGCCGATGCCCGCACCCCCATCGAGGAGGTGGAATCCCTGGTCAACCTCAGCCTCCTGCCGGCCGGGCGCGAGGCGGACGCCGACACGCTCGGCGGTCTCGTCTTCTCCATGCTGGGCCGGGTTCCGGTCCGCGGCGAGCTGGTGCGCCACGACAGCGGTCTCGAATTCGAGATCCTCGAGGCCGACCCGCGGCGCGTGAAGAAGATCCGCATCCATACCGCCGGCCCGGCTGGGACGCCTGCCATCCCGCCCCCGGAGCTCGAACCGCCACCTTCGAATGCTGCCTGACATTTCCGGCGGGGTGCCGCCCGCGTTGCAGCTCGACAGGCGCGGCATCACCCTGCCCGTTCCGCTGAGCCTCGCCCTCGCCGCGGTCGCCGGCGCAGCATCGGCATTGGCACTTGCGCCCTATGGTCTGTGGCCGGTGCTGTTGCTGACCATGCCCGTTCTGCTCGCCGGTCTCGATGCCATCGGCCGGGTCGGCCGCGCTGTTGCATTGCGGGGATTCTTCGCCGGATTTCTGTTTGGTTTCGGCTACTTCCTGATTTCGCTGCTGTGGATCGGCAATGCCTTTCTGGTCGAGGCCGAGATCTACGGCTGGATGATCCCCTTCGCGCTGGCGGGCCTGAGCGCCTACCTCGCCCTCTATTGGGGAGCGGCCGCCATGGTGACCGTGGTGTCAGCGCGCCCGGGGCTGCCCCGCATCGCCATGCTGGCAGCCTCGCTCGCCCTTGCCGAATGGCTGAGAGGCCATCTGCTCAGCGGCTTTCCCTGGAACACCCCCGGCTACGCAACGGCAAGCCTGCCAGGGCTCGCTCAGAACGCCGCCCTTGTCGGGATCTACGGATTGACCTTCCTGGTGCTTCTTTGCGCCGGGCTGCCCGCCCTGGCCTTTGTCAGACCCCGCGGCCGGGGCGAGGTGGCGATCGCCTGCCTCATCCTGGCTGCAACCGCCATTGCGACGGCTGTCGGCACCGAGCGCCTCGCCGCTCCGGCGGCCGCCAGCTCCGGTGTGAAGCTGCGGCTCGTTCAGGGCAATGTGCCGCAAAACACCAAATGGGACGTCAATCAGGCGCGTGCCATTTTTGCCCGCTACCTCGCCCTGTCGCGCGGCGGTTCCGATGGCCGTTCACCCCTTGGCGACAACACCGTGGTGATCTGGCCCGAAAGCGCCCTGCCCTTTCTGGTCGATGAATCGCCGGCCGCCTTGCGCGAGATCGCCGATCTTCTCCCCGGCAGCAGCCGGCTTCTCCTCGGGGCCCTGCGCCGCGACCCGGACCGCCGGGTCTACAACAGCATCATCGCCATTGCTGGCAACGGCACGATCGAAGCCGTCTACGACAAGGTCCGCCTCGTTCCCTTCGGCGAGTTTCTGCCGTTTTCGCGCTGGCTCGACCCGATCGGCGTCCGCCAATTCGTCACCGCGCCGCAGGGCTTCGCGGCCGGCGAGAGAAACCCGGTGATCGACATTCCCGGTATTCCGCCCTTCGTGCCGCTCATCTGCTACGAGGCGATCTTTCCCGAGCAGGCGAGGCACAGTGGCTCCGCCGAATGGTTGTTGAATGTTACCAATGATGCTTGGTTCGGCGAGTCGAGCGGCCCGTTTCAACATCTCGTTCAGGCACAATTCCGCGCGATCGAAACCGGGATGCCGATGGTGCGCGTTGCAAACACCGGAATCACTGCGATTTTCGACGGTTACGGCAGGATGATCGGCGAACTGAAGCTCGGCATGGAAGGGACCTTGGATGGCGTCCTGCCGCGGGCCCAGCCGGCAACTCCCTACGCCCGCTGGGGCGACTCCCTCTTCTTCCTGGCCCTGCTCGCAACGGCTGCGTCGATCGCCATTATTTCCATTCGTGCTCGCTGAACCATCGATTGCAGAACCCGGTACGCTTATTTTGATTGCATCCAACCTCGGCGTGTATTATCACGTGCAAGCACCTTCAGCGAACTCGCTGAAGGCGAAATTCGGCAGAGCAATCACGGAAGGGCTCGTCCGGACAGGCCGGGGGCAAACGGTCTGAGGGAACACCATGTCAAAACGCAACCCTAACCCCATCGACGTCCACGTGGGAAATCGCGTGAGAATGCAACGAATGCTTGTGGGGATGAGTCAAGAGAAACTGGGCGAGCATCTCGGTCTGACTTTCCAGCAGGTGCAGAAATACGAGAAGGGCTCGAACCGCGTCAGCGCCAGCAAGCTCTATCAGATGGCCCAGGTCCTCGGGGTTCCGGTTCAATTCTTCTACGAGGACTTGCCAGGCAGCCGGGCCGAGGCCAACGGCCCTGGGCTCAACGACCAGGGAAGCAGCCAGAGCGAGATCATGGGCTTCCTCGGCTCGAGCGAAGCCATCCAGCTGAATCGCGCCTTCAGCGAGATCGGTGATGTCGCCGTGCGCCGGCGGGTGGTTGACCTCGTCAAGGCCATCGCCAAGCAGGATTAGGAATTTCAAGGCAGTAGGCGCTAGGGCAGCGAGCAGCACTCGTTCCGACTGCCTACTGCCTGTCATCCCGCCTACTGCCTTTTGCCTTTTGCCTATTGCCTGCTGCCGACCGCCCACTGCCCACCGATTGCCCACAGCGCCGTTCCACCCTCCCTTGACCTTGTCAGGGAAGCCTGCCAAGAGTGCGCCCGCGCCGCGCCAGGACGGCCGCGGCGTTTTCATTCATCCATGAGTTCGATCAGGAGCTTGGGGCTGGTGGCGCGCAGGGATTATCAGTTCACGAGCGAATCCGTTTCCGAAGGTCATCCCGACAAGGTCTGCGATCGCATCTCCGACGAGATCGTCGACCTGTTCTACAGCGAGGCGCTTGCCACCGGCACCGATCCGCGCTCCATTCGGGTCGCCTGCGAGACCCTCGCCACCACCAACCGCGTTGTCATCGCCGGCGAATATCGCGGCCCCGAAAGCGTCACCCGTGACCGCATTGTCGAGCGCGCCCGCCAGGCCATCAAGGACATCGGATACGAGCAGAACGGCTTTCACTGGCAGAGCGCCGCTGTCGAGGTGCTGCTGCACGGCCAGTCGCCGGACATTGCCCAGGGCGTCGACGCCTTGGGCAACAAGGACGTTGGCGCGGGCGATCAGGGAATCATGTTCGGCTATGCCTGCGACGAGACGCCGGAGCTCATGCCGGCGCCGATCTACTATGCCCATCACATCCTCAAGACCTTGAGCGAGGCCCGCCGCGCCGGCCGGGGCGAGGCGATCAAGCTCGGCCCCGACGCCAAGAGCCAGGTGACGATACAGTATCGCGACGGCAAGCCTTCCGACGTCACCCAGATCGTCGTGTCGCACCAGCACCTTCATGAGGATTTGACGTCTAAGGATGTTCTTAAGATCATTGATCCCTATGTTCGCGCCGCCCTGCCGAGCGACTGGATCACCAAGGACACCATCTGGCACGTCAATCCCACCGGCAAATTCTATATTGGCGGTCCCGATGGCGATTGCGGGCTGACCGGGCGCAAGATCATCGTCGATACCTATGGCGGCGCTGCCCCGCATGGCGGTGGCGCCTTCTCCGGCAAGGACCCGACCAAGGTCGACCGGTCGGCCGCCTATGCTGCCCGCTACCTCGCCAAGAATGTCGTCGCCGCCGGCCTGGCCAGGCGCTGCACCATCCAGCTCTCCTATGCCATCGGCGTCTCTGAGCCGCTGTCGATCTATGTCGACTTGCACGACACCGCCAGCAAGGGAATCGAGGAGCGACGGATCGAGCCGTTGCTGTCGCGCGTCATGGATCTGTCGCCGCGCGGCATCCGCGAGCATCTCAGTCTCAACCAGCCGATCTACGCCCGCACCGCCGCTTATGGTCATTTCGGCCGCCCACCGGACAAGGATGGCGGCTTCTCATGGGAGAGGACCGACCTCGTCGACCAATTGCGGGATCTTCTCGCCTGATCGGCACGCCGCGTCCCCATCAGTTCTACGGCCGCCGCATCGGCCATGCTTTGCGCCCGCACCAGGCGCGCCTCATGGTCGAGCTGCTGCCCAGGTTCAAGGTGGCCGTCGACGACTCCCGGCTTGCGGCACCCGCTCTCCTCTTCGATCCGCCGGTCGAGGCGGTCGAGCTCGAGATCGGATTCGGCGGCGGCGAGCATCTCGCTGCCAAGGCGGCCGGCGCCTCCAACATCGGCTTTATCGGCGCCGAGCCCTTCGTGAATGGCGTCGCCAAGCTGCTGACGGCGATCAAGGCCAACCATCTCTCCAACATCCGGATCTTCGACAACGACGTTCGTGATCTCCTGCCGACGATCGGCGACGACACGCTTGCCGTGATCCATCTCCTGTTCCCGGATCCCTGGCCGAAGAAACGCCACCAGCGCCGGCGTTTCATCCAGCCGGCAATCATTGCCGAGATCCATCGGCTGCTCGTGCCCGGTGGCCGCTTCGTCTTCGTCAGCGATGCTGGCGACTATGCCTCTTCGACCCTCCAGGCCATGCTCGCCCATGGCGGCTTCATCTGGACGGCCGAGGGACCGGCGGACTGGCGTTGGCCGCGCCCCGGCTCGCCTCCCACCCGCTATGAATCGAAGGCCCTGGCTCGGGGAGCAAGGGCGATCCATCTCGAATTCGTGAAAGAGGCAGTAGGCAAATAGCCCTTTGCCTTCCGCCTATTTGCCGACTGCCTTCCAACCCCCTTGCACCAAGGCTATCGCAGGCGTATATGAGCGGCGAGTTCATTCTCACATAACTCCTGATCCATGGTCGGGAGACTTGTTGAGAGTGGGTCCTGCGGGGCCCGCTTTTTTTGTCGTGAAAGGCCATTGTTGCAAGCCGAGCGCAGACCCGATACCGGCGATTCAAGGATTGCCCGCGAGACCGGACCCGCGGCAGTCGTCGCCCGACTCATCGAGCCGGTTCTCGATGATATGGGCTTCCGCCTGGTGCGCGTGCGCCTGACCGCCTCGACTCTCCAGATCATGGCCGAGCGGCCCGACGGGACATTCACCATCGATGACTGCGAGGCGGTGAGCCGCGCCATCTCGCCGCTGATCGATGTCGAGGACCCGGTGCCGCAGAGCTACAATCTCGAGGTCTCCTCCCCCGGCATCGACCGTCCGCTGGTCAGGCCCGACGATTTCGCAAGATGGACCGGCCACGAGGCGAAGATCGAGCTCGTGAGGCCGCTCTCCGGCCGCAAGCGCTTTCGCGGCACGATTGCCGGCATCGATGGCGACCTCGTCCGCCTCACTCTCCCGCCAGAGAGGTCGGGCGCCGAAGCGGTGACGGTCGGACTGCCTTTTGTCGATATCGGCGATGCCAAGCTCGTTTTGACCGACGCACTGATCGAATCAAGCCGCAAGCCGGCAACCACCAGCCCCACTGACGGCAGTGAGATGGATGTGATTGAAGGGAGTAACGACGATGCCTGAATCCGGAGTGAGCGCCAACCGGCTCGAGCTCTTGCAGATCGCCGATGCGGTGGCTCGCGAGAAGAGCATCGACAAGCGCGTCGTCCTCCAGGCGATGGAGGATGCGATTCAGCGCGCCGCCCGCTCGCGCTATGGCGCCGAGAACGACATTCGCGCCGAGATCGATCCCAAGACCGGCGAGACCCGCCTCAATCGTCTGCTCGAGGTCGTCGAGACGGTGGAGAACGAGGCCACCCAGATCACGCTTGACGATGCCCGCCACAAGAATCCCGCCGCCCGGGTCGGCGACTTCATCGCCGAGCCGCTGCCGCCGATCGATTTCGGCCGCATCGCCGCCCAGAACGCCAAGCAGGTGATCGTGCAAAAGGTCCGCGATGCCGAGCGCGAACGTCAATATGATGAATATAAGGACCGCATCGGCGAGATCGTGTCCGGCGTGGTGAAACGCGTCGAATATGGCAACATCATCGTCGATCTCGGCCGCGGCGAGGCCATCATCCGCCGCGACGAGAGCCTGCCGCGCGAGAACTTCCGCACCGGCGACCGGGTGCGGGCCTATATCTACGATGTCCGCCGCGAGCAGCGCGGGCCGCAGATCTTCCTGTCGCGCACCCATCCGCAATTCATGGCCAAGCTGTTCGGTCAGGAGGTGCCCGAGATCTATGACGGCATCGTCGAGGTCATGTCGGTAGCCCGCGATCCCGGCAGTCGCGCCAAGATCGCGGTCCGCTCCAAGGATTCCTCGATCGATCCGGTCGGCGCCTGCGTCGGCATGCGCGGCAGCCGCGTTCAGGCGGTGGTCGGCGAGCTGCAGGGCGAGAAGATCGACATCATTCCCTGGTCCAACGACGCGGCAACCTTCGTCGTCAACGCGCTGGCCCCTGCCGAGGTCGCCAAGGTCGTGCTCGACGAGGAGGCCGAGCGCATCGAGGCGGTGGTTCCCGACGACCAGCTGTCGCTTGCCATCGGCCGGCGCGGCCAGAATGTGCGGCTCGCCTCCCAGCTCACCGGCTGGGACATCGACATCCTGACCGAGGCCGAGGAGTCCGAGCGTCGCCAGAAGGAATTCGCCGAGCGCACCCAGCGTTTCATCGAGGCGCTTGACGCCGACGAGATGCTTGCCCAATTGCTCGCTTCGGAGGGCTTCGACTCGGTCGAGGAGATCGCCTATGTCGAGGAGAAGGAGCTCTCCTCGATCGACGGCCTCGATCAGGAGACCGCCAGCGAGATCCAGGGCCGGGCCCGCGAATATCTCGCCAAGATCGCCGCCGAGCAGGATGAGCGGCGTCGCGAGCTCGGGGTCGAGGACGGTGTTGCCGAAATCGAAGGCGTCACCCCCGCCTTGATGGTCGCCCTCGGCGAGGCCGGCATCCTCACCGTCGAGGACCTCGCCGGCTGCGCCACCGACGATCTGACCGGCTGGACCGAGCGCAAGCAGGGCGAGACGGTGAAGCATGAGGGCGCATTCAGCGGCCTCGAAGTATCGGAAGCCGAGGCCGAGGCCATCATCATGGCGGCCCGTGTCAAGGCCGGCTGGATCGAGCCGCAAAGCGCCGAGGAGCCGCTGGAGCAGGTGACTGCGGAGTAAGGAGACCCATGATTCTCGGCGACGCAATCGCTGAAGCGGACCGGCAGGACGGCGAGGGCGAGGTGGCGGAGCGCACCTGCATCGTGACCCGTGACGTCAAGGACCCTGGCGAGCTCATCCGCTTTGTCAGGGCGCCGTCCGGCGAAATCGTGCCGGACCTCCGCGGCAGGCTGCCGGGGCGCGGCGTCTGGGTGACCTGCGCCGCCACCAAGGTTGCCGAGGCGGCGCGCCGCAAGCTGTTCGCCAGGGGCTTTCGGACGGAATGCCAGGCGCCGGGCGATCTGGCGGAACGCACCGGTGCATTGTTGCGGGCGGAGGCTTTGGCATGCTTGTCGCTCGCCAACAAGGCAGGGTTGGTCAGCGCCGGTTTCGAACGCGTCGCCGGCGAGGCCCGCAAGGGCCGCCTCGCGGTCCTCGTCGAAGCGGCGGACGGGGCGGCGGACGGACGGCGAAAACTGGTCGGAAAACTCAAGGAGGCCGGGACGTCTGCAGAAATTGTCGATGTCTTCGAATCCCCCGAATTGGGTTTGGCGTTGGGCCAATCACATGTGATACATGCTGCCATCGCCGAGGGCGGGCTTGCCCGCAAATTTCTCGCAGCGGCGCGCCGGTTTGCAGCATACCGGGAGCGCTGAGCTGTTGGACACAAGAGAGCAGATGAACGATACGAACGATCCCGGAGATCGCAAGCATGGCGCCGGCCCGCAAGGGCCGAGCGGTCGGACATTGAGTCTTCGCCGTCCGGCCGTGGAACAGGGCCGTGTCCGCCAGAACTTTCCCCATGGCCGCTCCAAGACCGTGGTGGTGGAAACCAAGCGCAAGCGGGTGATCCAGCCGGCCAAACCCGCCGAACCCGAGTCGGCGGCCGCCCCGAAGGCGGCAAGCCCGTCGCCGGCGCCGGCAGCTGCACCCCGCCCTGCCCCAGCGGCAGTTCCGCCCCGCCCTGCCCCGGCAGCACCGCGCCCGGCCGCCGCAGCCGCTTCTGGCGATGCCGATACCGCCACCATCACCCGCCCGCCGGCGTCGCCGGCTGCCCCGGCGGCACAGCCCCAGGCGAGAGCGGCGGCGGCAACCACCGCCGCCCAGCCGCGCCCGGCCGCCGCCCAGCCGCGCCCGGCCGCCGAAGCGATTCAGCCGGCCCCCAGCACACCGACATCGCCGGCTCAACCACCAGCGCCGCAGCCCGCAGCGACGGCGACCCGCCAGGCACAGTCCGCGCCCGCCGGCCCCGCCCGCGAAGCCGCAGGCGCCGCCCGCAGCGGCCAGGCCGCCCGGGGGACGTCTCAGCCGCCGGCCACGACCGGCCGCGCCGAGACCTCCCGTCGTGGCGACGGTGCCCGTCCGCAGGCTTCCCGTTCCGGCGTCGTGCTGCGCACCCTGACCGCCGATGAGAAGGAGGCGCGCGAGCGCGCCCTTGCATCCGCCCGCGTCCGCGAGGCCGAGGACCGCAAGCGCGCCGAGGAGGAGGCCCGCCGCCACGCCGAGGCAGCTGCCCGCGAGGCCGCCGAGCGCGAGGCCGCCGCCGCCCGCAAGGCGGAGGAGGAGACGCGCCGCCGCACCGAGGAGGAGAGCAAGCGCCGCGCCGAGGAGACCGCCCGCACCCGCATCGGCGAGCCCCGCACGACCGTACCCCAGCCAGTCGCCGAGGACGAAGGCGAGCGTTCGCGCAGCCGGGTTCGCCGCGAGGTCAAGGTGCCGGCGCCCAAGGTCACCAAGACGGAGGTCGACCGCCGGCGTGGCAAGCTCACCGTCGCCAATGCGCTAAGCGAGGACGAGGAGCGCGCCCGCTCGCTCGCCGCCTTCCGCCGCCGCACCGAGCGCCAGCGCAAGCAGGCTTCCGGCTTCCAGCCGAGCAAGGAGAAGATCGCCCGCGACGTCGTCATCCCCGAGGCGATCACCATCCAGGAGCTCGCCAACCGCATGGCCGAGCGCTCCGTCGACGTCATCAAGCTCCTGATGAAGCAGGGGGAGATGCACAAGATCACCGACGTGATCGATGCCGACACCGCCCAGCTCGTCGCCGAGGAGCTGGGCCATCAGGTGCGCCGGGTTTCCGAGGCCGACGTCGAGGAGGGCCTGATGGGCGAGAGCGATATCGCCGGCGACCTCAAGTCGCGCGCTCCCGTTGTCACTATCATGGGCCATGTCGACCACGGCAAGACGTCGCTGCTCGACGCCATCCGCAAGACCAATGTCGTGTCGGGCGAGGCCGGCGGCATCACCCAGCATATCGGCGCCTATCAGGTCGAGACCCCGTCCGGCATGATCACCTTCATCGACACGCCGGGTCATGAGGCGTTCACCGCCATGCGCGCCCGCGGCGCCCGCGCCACCGACATCGTCGTGCTGGTGGTGGCCGCCGATGACGGCGTCATGCCGCAGACCATCGAGGCCATCAACCACGCCCGCGCCGCCGAGGTGCCGATCATCGTCGCCATCAACAAGATCGACAAGGCCGACGCCAATCCGACCCGGGTGCGGACCGACCTTCTCGCCCATGAGATCGTCGTCGAGAGCATGGGCGGCGAGACCCTCGAGGTCGAGGTGTCGGCCACCAAGGGCATCAATCTCGACAAGCTGCTCGATGCCATCCTGCTGCAGGCCGAGGTCTTGAATCTCACCGCCAACCCCGACCGGCCGGCCGACGGCATCGTCGTCGAGGCTCAGCTCGACAAGGGCCGCGGTCCGGTTGCAACCGTCCTCGTCCAACGCGGCACGCTGCGCCCCGGCGACATCATCGTGGCCGGCAGCGCCTGGGGACGCGTCCGCGCCCTCGTCGACGAGCGCGGCGAGTCGGCGAAGTCGGCCGGCCCCTCGGTGCCCGTCGAGGTGCTCGGCTTCTCGAGCGCCCCCGAGGCCGGCGACCAGCTGGTGGTCGTCGACACCGAGGCGCGGGCCCGCGAGATCACCGAATATCGCGACCGCAAGCGCCGCGAGACCAGGGGCTCGCCGGGCGGCCGCTCGTCGCTCGAGCAGATGATGAGCCAGATGAAGGATGCCGGGCGCAAGGAGTTCCCCATCCTCGTCAAGGCGGACGTACAGGGTTCGGCCGAGGCGATCGTACAGGCGCTGGAGAAGCTCGCGACCGACGAGGTCGCCTCGCGGGTGATCCATTATGGCGTCGGTGGCATCTCCGAATCCGATGTCCAGCTCGCCGCCGCTTCCGGCGCCGTCATTCTCGGCTTCAATGTCCGCGCCAACGCCCAGGCGCGCGAGGCCGCCGAGCGCACCGGCATCGAGATCCGCTACTACAACATCATCTACGACCTCGTGGATGACGTGAAGCAGGCCATGTCCGGCCTGCTGGCGCCGACCTTGCGCGAGACCTTCCTCGGCAATGCCGAGATCCTCGAGATCTTCAACATCTCCAAGGTCGGCAAGGTCGCCGGTTGCCGCGTCACCGAGGGCGTGGTCCAGCGCGGCGCCAGGGTCAGGCTGATCCGCGACAATGTCGTCGTCCATGAGGGCA
Source organism: Aestuariivirgaceae bacterium (assembly GCA_044870245.1). Classification (GTDB taxonomy): domain Bacteria; phylum Pseudomonadota; class Alphaproteobacteria; order Rhizobiales; family Aestuariivirgaceae; genus DATAFF01. Next base: position 32,541 of record JBIOYR010000024.1, read on the forward strand.
CGCTGTCGACGCTCAAACGCTTCAAGGACGAGGTCCGCGAGGTGGTTGCCGGCCAGGAATGCGGCATGGCCTTCGAGAGCTATCAGGACATGCGGGTCGGCGACGTCATCGAGTGCTTCCGCGTCGAAGAGGTGAAACGGACGCTGTGAGCGGCAGGACTCCAAGCCAGCGCCAGCTCAGGGTCGGCGAGCTGATAAGGCATGAGCTCGCCGCCATCTTCACCCATGGCGATGTCGCCGACGACCTCATCGACCATGCCGGTGTCACCATCGTCGAGGTGCAGCTCTCCGCCGATCTGAGACTTGCCACCGTTTACGTACGCCCGTTCGTACCCGGACGCGAGGACGCCTTCCTCGCCGCCCTCGAACGTCACCGACGCCACATCCGCAAGCTTCTCGCGCCGCGGCTCGATCTCAAATTCATGCCCGACCTGCGCTTCCGCCTCGACACGGCGCTCGACTATGCCGCCCATGTCGACGAGATCCTCAACCGTCCCGAGGTCCGACGCGATCTCGAACGTCGCGACCCCGAGCCGGACCCGGAGTGAGCCGCAATGGGGGCGCGGCGCAAAGGCGAGCCGGTCCATGGCTGGCTCGTGCTCGACAAGCCTGTGGGTGTCGGCTCGACCCGCATGGTGAGCGAGATCAAGCGCCTGTTCGCAGCCGACAAGGCCGGCCATGCCGGCACCCTCGATCCGCTGGCGAGCGGCCTCCTGCCGATCGCGCTCGGCGAGGCGACCAAGACCGTTTCGTTCATCATGGACGGATCCAAGACCTATCGGTTCAGTATCGCCTGGGGCGAGGAGACGCCTTCCGATGATGGCGAGACCGCACCGACCGCCATGTCGTCCGAGCGTCCCTCCGAAGCCGCGATCCGCGACGCGCTGCCGGCCTTCACCGGCACGCTGATGCAGGTCCCGCCGCGCTTTTCCGCCGTCAAGGTCGAGGGCGAGCGCGCCTATGACCTCGCCCGCGACGGTGTCGAGGCCGCGCTCGCTCCCCGCCCGGTGGAGATCGCCCGTTTGGCGCTTGTCGCCATTCCCGATCGCGACCATGCCGAATTCGAGACCGAATGCGGCAAGGGCGCTTATATCCGGGCCCTCGCCCGCGATCTCGGCCGCGCCCTTGGCTGTCTCGGCCGGGTCGCGACATTGCGGCGCACCCGGGTCGGCCCCTTCGTCGAGGCCGATATGATTTCGCTGGAATCGTTGCGGCAGTTGCGCCATAAGGGCGCGGGGCCGGAAAGCCTCATTTCTTGCCTTCGCCCGCTCGAGACCGCGCTGGACGACATCCCGGCGCTGGCCGTGAGCCAGGCGGAGGCATCACGCCTCAAGCAAGGCCAGCCCATCCTTCTGCGTGGCAGGGATGCTCCGATCAGGCTCGACGCTGTTTTCGTGACCTGGCGGAGCGAACCGATCGCCATCGGCAACATCGAGGGTGGCATCCTGAAGCCCAGGCGTGTGTTCAATCTGGGTTGACGGGCGGGACCGCCCTGAAAGGAGACGGTACGATGTCGATTGCTGCCGAGCGCAAGCAGGCGCTCATCAAGGAATATGCCGTGAAGGGCGACGACACGGGCTCGCCGGAGGTTCAGGTCGCCATTCTGACCGAGCGGATCAAGAACCTCACCGACCACTTCCAGACGCACAAGAAAGACAATCATTCGCGGCGCGGCCTTCTGAAGCTTGTCAGCCAGCGCCGGGGTCTTCTCGATTATCTGAAGTCGAAGGACGACGGGCGCTACCGGACGCTGATCGAGCGGCTAGGCATACGACGCTGATGATCATTTCGGGCGGCGCATCATGCCGCCGCACTCCCCTCACAACGGCATCGGGCAATGGGGCCCCTGCCAAAGCGCCCAAACGGGGACGCCGCACAGAGACAAGGCACGAATGGCGGTCTTGCGGCCAAGGGCAGAACGCAGGAAACGACGATGTTTGAGATTTTTGTTGAAGAAACCGAGTGGGGCGGCCGCGTGCTGCGACTCGAGACCGGGCGCATTGCCCGTCAAGCCGATGGTGCGGTGCTGGCCTCCCTTGGCGAGACCACCGTTCTCGCCACCGTGGTCGGCGAGAAATCGCCGAAGCCCGGTATCGACTTCTTCCCCCTGACCGTCAACTATCAGGAGCGCACCTATGCTGCCGGCAAGATTCCCGGCGGTTATTTCAAGCGCGAGGGACGTCCGACCGAGCGCGAGACGCTGGTGTCGCGGCTCATCGACCGCCCGATCCGCCCGCTCTTCGTCGATGGCTACAAGAACGAGACCCAGCTCATCGCCACCGTGCTGTCGCATGATCTCGAGAACGATCCCGACATCGTGGCGATGATCGCCTCCTCCGCTGCGCTCACCCTATCGGGCATTCCCTTCATGGGGCCGATCGGCGCCGCCCGCGTCGGCGTCGTCAATGGCGACTTCGTGCTCAATCCGACGGTCGAGCAGCAGAAGCAGTCCGATCTCGATCTGGTGGTCGCCGGCACCCGCGATGCGGTGCTGATGGTCGAATCCGAGGCCCGCGAGCTCTCCGAGGAGACGATGCTCGGCGCCGTGATGTTCGGCCATAGGAGCTTCCAGCCGGTGCTCGACGCCATCATCCGTCTCGCCGAGCGCGCTGCCCGTCCGCCGCGCGACCTCGCCGCCGACGACACCGGCGACATCCTCGCCAATGTCCGCAACAGCGCCAGCGAAGGGTTGCGCCGCGCCTACAGCATTGCCGGCAAGGAGGAGCGCCATCTCAAGGTTGGGGAGATCAAGGAAGGCGTGCTGGCGAGCCTCGCCCCGGAGGGCTCCGAAGCCGATCCCCAGAGGATCGCCGGCGCCTTCAAGGAGGTCGAGAAGGAGATCGTGCGCGGCAACATCATCGAGACCAGCACCCGCATCGACGGCCGCGGCCTCGCCGATATCCGTCCGATCGTCTGCGAGGTCGGCGTGCTGCCGCGCACCCATGGCTCGGCGCTGTTCACCCGCGGCGAGACCCAGGCGCTGGTGGTGACCACGCTCGGCACTGGCGATGACGAGCAATATGTCGATTCGCTGGAAGGGACTTACAAGGAATCCTTCCTGCTTCACTACAACTTCCCGCCCTATTCGGTCGGCGAGACCGGCCGGGTCGGCTTCACCGGTCGCCGCGAGGTCGGTCATGGCAAGCTCGCCTGGCGCGCCATCCATCCGATGCTGCCGACCCAGGACCAGTTCCCCTACACCATCCGCGTCGTCTCGGAGATCACCGAGTCCAACGGCTCGTCCTCCATGGCGACGGTGTGCGGCGGGTCGCTCGCCCTGATGGATGCCGGCGTGCCGTTGAAGCGGCCGGTGGCCGGCATCGCCATGGGCCTGATCCTCGAGGGCGACCGCTTCGCCGTCCTCTCCGACATTCTCGGCGACGAGGATCATCTCGGCGACATGGACTTCAAGGTCGCCGGCACCCGCGACGGCATCACCTCGTTGCAGATGGACATCAAGATCACCGGCATCACCGAGGAGATCATGCGGGTCGCCCTGTTCCAGGCCAAGGACGGGCGCATGCACATTCTCGGCAAGATGGCCGAGGCGCTGACCGAGTCGCGCCCTGGGCTTGGCGAATACGCGCCGCGCATCGAGGTGATGTCGATCCCGGTCGACAAGATCCGCGAGGTCATCGGCTCAGGTGGCAAGGTGATCCGCGAGATCGTCGAGAAGACCGGCGCCAAGATCGACATCTCCGACGACGGCACCGTGAAGATCGCTTCCGCTTCAGGACCTTCGATCGATGCCGCGATAAAATGGATCAAGTCGATCGTCTCCGAGCCCGAGGTCGGCGAGATCTATGACGGCACGGTGGTGAAGATCGTCGACTTCGGCGCCTTCGTGAACTTCTTCGGCTCGCGCGACGGGCTCGTCCATGTCTCCGAGCTCGCGCCGCGCCGCGTCGCCAAGGTGAACGACGTCGTCAAGGAAGGCGACAAGGTCAAGGTCAAGCTCGTCGGCTTCGATCCGCGCGGCAAGGTGCGGCTGTCGATGAAGGTTGTCGACCAGCAGACCGGCGAGGATCTCTCCAAGAAGATGCCTCCCGAGGGCGAGGGCGACGACGCCGTCGGCGCCGGCGGCTGAACCTCACCCTGCTCCCCGCTCCCTTCTCCCCGCCATGCGGGGAGAAGGCGCCCCTACCGCCTACTGTCACCTCAGATTACTCTCCGTATGCGGAATAATGCCCTTCGATCTCAGGATTTTGCAGAGGAAGCACAAGCAGCAAATCAACGGCGGAAGGGCAGTGAGTCCCATGCCGCCGGCAAGCACCCAATTCTTCTCCAGCGAGGCATAGATTACAGTTCCAATGCAGCCAAGGGACGCCGCACCCAAGAAGCTCGACATGCCAATCCCGAAGTTTTCGTTGGATCGCGCCTGGCGATGTTCAGCGTCTTGTTCTGGCGTTATCGTCAGAGGGTTTATCTCCCGCTGGGTGAGTTGGTATTTATTTGACGCTTTTGCAGGGTCGATATTCACATCGCCTTTCGGCTGCTGCACTGCCGGATCGATCTCGACCATCTCGTCGCCTGCGACCTCTGGCTTTGGCAAATCAGGACCCTTGCCCTTGCCTGAAGAGCTTTCGGACAGGCTGTCGCGGCGGGCCTGGTGCTTTGGCAATTCCTGAACCTTTCCGAACTCTTCAAGCCCTTTTCGATTGCTATCCGGTTCGACCACGATCTGTTTGTCGGCGACCCTCGCCTGCCGCGAGTCGTGACTGGCAAATTGGATGCTCATGTCTTCCCCTGGTTGGAAGTGTTGATCAGTATCAATGGCAGGGGATTAGCGCAGCTTCGATCCGAGCCCTGTCATGTTCGGCACAGCCATAGGCAATAGGCGTTAGGCAATGGACAGCGAGTGGCGCTCTTGCCTACTGCCTGCTCACCACTGCCTACTGCCTACTCCCCACTGCCTACAGCATCGCCGGCAGCACCCGGTCGGGCGGCTTGTGGCCGTCGACCCAGGTCTTGATGTTGATGATCACCTTCTCGCCCATGTCGACCCGGCCCTCGATCGTCGCCGAGCCCATATGCGGCATCAGCACCGCATTGCGGCATTTGAGCAGCCGCGGATTGACCGCCGGCTCGTGCTCGAACACGTCGAGCCCGACCCCGCCAAGCTCGTTCGCCTCCAACATCCTTGTCAGCGCGTTCTCGTCGATCACCTCGCCGCGCGACGTGTTGACGATGATGGCATCGGGCCGCATCAGCTTCAGCCGCCGCGCCGACAGCAGATGAAAGGTTGCCGGCGTGTGCGGGCAGTTCACCGACACGATGTCCATGCGGGCGAGCATCTGGTCGAGGCTCTCCCAATAGGTCGCCTCGAGACTGTCCTCGACCGCCGCATGCACGGGCTTGCGATTGTGATAATGGATCTGCAGCCCGAACGCCTTGGCGCGCCGAGCCACCGCCGTGCCGATCCGCCCCATGCCGACAATGCCGAGCCGCTTGCCCCAGATGCGGTGGCCGAGCATCCAGGTCGGCGACCATCCCTGCCAGCTGTTCTCCGGCCCGATCACCCGCGAGCCCTCGATGATGCGCCGCGCCACCGCCAGGATCAGCGCCATCGTCATATCGGCGGTGTCCTCGGTGAGGACGCCCGGCGTGTTGGTGACGGTGATGCCGCGCGCCGTCGCCGTCTCGACATCGATATTGTCGACGCCGGTCCCGAAATTGGCGATGAGCTTGAGCTGGTCGCCCGCCTGGTTGATCACCGCCTTGTCGATCCGGTCGGTCACCGTCGGCACGATCACCTCCGCCTCCTTGACGGCGGCGACGAGCTCGGCCTGGCTGAGCGGCTTGTCGGCATCGTTGAGGCGGGTGTTGAACAGCTCCCTCAGCCGGGTTTCGACGACGTCGGGGAGCTTCCGCGTGACGATCACCAATGGCTTCCGCTTGGACATCGGGGGGCTCCGGGCTTCTCCTTCTAATTCTTTAAGTCGCTGCCCGAGATGTGTAAACTCGTCTGACGGGGGTTTGGCGGATTCGGGCTTCCGCAAGCATTCGAGCCAAGGGGAACGGGTCTGACGGGTTTCGCGCAAAGCTGGCGACGGCTGCAACTTGGCAAGCTGCTGATGGCGCTTGGCTGCGCCCTCGTGCTTGGTGCGGTGGGTTTTGCGCTGCTCAGCCAATCCGAGGATCCGGTCGATGGCGGCGGCCTCCGCGCTGCGGAAACCGCGGCCACCGGCGATGCTGCCGCTCCAACCGCCGCCGCTGCTGCCCCGGAAGGCCCGGAAGCGGCGCCGCTGGCAACCCCGGTGGCAGTCACCGGCGCCGCCCGCAACGCCCGGGAGGGCACCGAGACCCGCCTGCCGCTGCCGCGCTTCGTCAGCCTCAAGGCCGAGCGGGTCAATGTCCGCCGCGGCCCATCGAGCGAGCACCAGATCGCCTGGGTGTTCACCAAGAAGGGCCTTCCCGTGGAAATCGTCGCCGAGTTCGAGCAATGGCGCCGCATCCGCGACAGCGAGGGCTCGGAGGGCTGGGTGTTCCACAGCATGCTGACCGGCAAGCGCACCGCCATGGTCGCGCCCTGGAAGAAGAACCGCAGCGTCCCGCTGCGCGCCGCCGCCGAGCACAATGCGGAAACCGTGGCGCTGGCCCGTCCCGGCGTCATCGCCGACATCGACTCGTGCAACGGCAGCTGGTGCGAGCTGACGGCCGGCGGCTACACCGGCTATGTCGAGCAGTCGATGCTGTGGGGGGTCTACCCCGGCGAGCAGATCGGCAACTGAGGCAATTGGAGGCTATGCTCTAGTCCTCCGGCCCCCGCGACAATCTGACGATCACATCGACCCGCTTGATCTGCATGCCGTCCGGCGCCTCCGGCAGCCCCACCACCCTGACATTGTCGGACGGGATGTCGGTGAGCCTGCCTTCATGCTCGATATAGTAGTGATAATGGTTCGATGTGTTGGTGTCGAAATAGGTTTTGTGTCCCTCGATCGCCACCTCCCGCAGCAGACCCGCCGCGGTGAACTGGTTCAAGGTGTTGTAGACGGTGGCGAGCGACACCTGGATTCCGGCGGCGATCGCCTCGGCATGGAGCGATTCCGCCGATAAATGCCGATTGCCGGCGCCATACATCAGACAAGCGAGCGAAATCCGCTGGCGGGTGGGCCTCAGGCCCGCCTTGCGCAGCATCGTCATGATCTCGCCCGAAGAAAAAGAGGTCATGCGTCCGGTTGCCATCATCGTGAAGCAGGAGTATCCGTCTCGGCGGAAAATAGCCGTCTTGCGACAGACTCGCAACCTCGCGCGCGGGTCGGCAGTTGTCGTGCCGTCTGTTCAATTCGTCGCGGGGCTTCAAAGGTCGGTCTGGGGATGGTCGAGAAGAAATCGCGTTTCGCCTATGAGGACCTGCTGGCCTGCGGCCGGGGCGAGCTGTTTGGCCCCGGCAATGCCCAGTTGCCGCTCCCGCCCATGCTGATGTTCGACCGGATCACCGACATCCGCGCCGATGGGGGGGATTATGGCAAGGGCCGGGTCGTTGCCGAGCTCGACGTCAAGCCCGATCTCTGGTTCTTCCATTGCCACTTCCAGGGCGATCCGGTCATGCCGGGCTGCCTCGGTCTCGACGCCTTGTGGCAGATGCTCGGATTTTTCCTCGGCTGGATGGGTGCCCCGGGGCGCGGCAGGGCGTTGGGGGTCGGCGAGGTTAAATTTACCGGCATGGTCCTCCCAAACGCCCGCAAGGTTGAATATATCATTAACCTAAAGCGCGTCATTCTGCGGAAGCTCAATCTCGGGATCGGGGATGGCGTCGTCAAAGCCGACGGCGATGTAATCTATTCCGCGAGCGAGCTGCGGGTCGGCCTGTTCACGCCCGACGCCCAGCCGAGCGCGGCCTGAAGCGAAAGGTTCGTATTGCGATGAAACGCGTTGTCGTGACCGGCATGGGGATCGTGTCCAGCATCGGCAACAACACCCAGGAGGTCACCGCCTCGCTGCGGGAAGCCCGCTCGGGAGTCGTCAAGGCCGACGACTATGCCAAGCTCGGCTTCCGCTGCCAGGTCCATGGCGCGCCACATCTCGATCTCGACAGCGCCGTCGACCGCCGGGTGCGCCGCTTCATGGGCGACGGCGCCGCCTGGAACTATGTCGCGATGAAGCAGGCGATCCAGGATTCCGGTCTCGAGGAGCGCGAGGTCAAGAGCGAGCGCACCGGCCTGATCATGGGATCGGGCGGCCCGTCCACCCGCACCATCGTCGCCGCCGCCGACACCACCCGCGAAAAGGGTCCGAAGCGGATCGGCCCGTTCGCCGTGCCCGCCGCCATGTCGAGCACCAATTCGGCGACGCTCGCCGTGCCCTTCGGCATCCGCGGCGTCAATTATTCCATCTCGTCTGCTTGTGCCACCTCGGCCCATTGCATCGGCAATGCCGGCGAGCTCATCCAATGGGGCAAGCAGGACGTCGTCTTCGCCGGCGGCGGCGAGGAGCTCGACTGGACGCTGTCGGTGCTGTTCGACGCCATGGGAGCGATGTCGACCCATTACAACGATGAGCCGGAAAGGGCCTCGCGCGCCTATGACAAGGATCGCGACGGCTTTGTCATTGCCGGCGGCGCCGGCGTCATCGTGCTCGAGGAGCTGTCGCATGCGCGGGCCCGCGGCGCCAAGATCTATGGCGAGCTCGTCGGCTATGGCGCGACCTCCGACGGCCACGACATGGTCCAGCCCTCGGGCGAAGGCGCGGCGCGCTGCATGCGCCAGGCGATGTCGACCGTCAAGGAGCGCGTCGACTACATCAACCCGCACGCCACCTCGACGCCGATCGGCGACCTGAAGGAGATCGATGCCGTGCGCGAGGTGTTCGGCAACAAGATGCCGGCGATCGCGGCGACCAAATCGCTGACCGGCCATTCGCTCGGCGCCGCCGGCGTCCAGGAGGCGATCTACTCGCTCCTGATGATGAGGAACGGCTTCATCTGCGAGAGCGCCAATATCGACACGCTCGACCCGGAATTCACCGGCGTGCCGATCGTCCGCGACCGGATCGACAATGCCCGGCTCGATGTCGTGCTGTCGAACAGCTTCGGTTTCGGCGGAACCAATGCAACGCTGGTTTTCCAGCGCTATTGACGCCTGAGCGGGGACGGTGCAGGGGCATCATGCGCTAGAGAAGGGGACGGAATGAACGACACTTCCGGCGGCTTGCTGCGCGGCCGGCGCGGTCTCGTCATGGGCGTCGCCAACGACCATTCGATCGCCTGGGGGATCGCGCGCATGCTGGCCGGCCAGGGCGCCGATCTCGCTTTCACCTATCAGGGCGAGGCCTTCGGCCGGCGCGTTGCGCCGCTCGCCGCCTCGGTCGGCTCGAAGCTCGTGCTGTCCTGCGATGTCGAGGACCTCGAGACCGTCGATGCGGTGTTCGATTCCTTGCGCGAGGCTTGGGGCGGGCTCGACTTCCTCGTCCACGCCATCGCCTATTCCGACCGCGCCGAGCTCAAGGGGCGCTATGCCGACACGACGCGGGACAACTTCATCCGCACCATGGTGATCTCCTGCTTTTCCTTCACCGAGGTGGCGCGCCGGGCAGCCGCGCTGATGGACCGCGGCGGCTCCCTTCTGACGCTGACCTATGGCGGCTCGGTGCGGGTAGTGCCGAACTACAATGTCATGGGGGTGGCCAAGGCAGCGCTGGAATCATCGGTGCGCTATCTCGCCGCCGATTTCGGGCCGCAGGCCATCAGGGTCAATGCCATCTCGGCCGGACCGATGCGCACCCTCGCCGGTGCCGGCATCACCGATGCCCGGGCGATGTACAATTTCCAGAAGCGCCACGCGCCGCTCAGGCGCACCATCACCCTCGACGAGGTCGGCGGCGCTGCGGTGTATCTGCTGTCGGATCTCGCGACTGGCGTAACCGGCGAGGTGCACTATGTCGATTCCGGCTACCACATCATCTCGACCCCCCGCCCCGAGGACCTCAGGGGCCAGGGCCTCGACAATGGCGAGGACTGATCCAAGTCCAGGAGATGCAATTATCTCCTGGAGGTAGAATGTTGGGCCTTTGACAATCAAAAATTGTGTGTTATGGCCCCGTCATGAGTGCAACCCCTCATCTCCTCGGTCTGCTGTTCGCGATGCGGCGCTGGATCAATTCCGCGGTCGATGCCCGCTGGAATAATGCGCCATTTGGCAGCAAGCCACATGCCAGCAAGGATGAATATCTCAGGTGGTTCGAGATCGCCCGACAGACTGAGGCGCCGCCGGTCAGTGCGCTCGAAGCGCTGACGGGCTTCGCGGTCGATCGTGAGTGGTTGGACGGGTTGGCGCTTCACACCCAGATCGTCAAGAAGGCATCTGACCTTGCCTATCACCATGGGCGGGTTCTTTACACCCTGATGCGACGGATGATTTCGCAGCGTGGTCTCGACCATGTAGCGGTGGTCGAAACGGGTACCGCCCGCGGCTTCTCGGCGATGTGCCTCGCGAAGGCAATCGACGATTCCGCCGCCGACGGGGTTATCGTCACCATCGATGTCCTCTCCCACCTCAAAAGGCAGATCTGGAACTGCATCGATGATCATGATGGACCCAGATCGCGCGCCGAAATCCTCGCGAGGTGGTCCAAGCTTCTCCGGAAGATCGTCTTCCTTCAGGGTGACACCGCTCTTCTGCTGCCGCGCGTCGGCTTCGATCGGATTCATTTTGCATTCCTTGACGCGCAGCATACTGAGGCCGATGTGCTCCGTGAGTTTTCGGTGATTTGCGAACGCCAGTCAGCCGGCGACATGATCGTGTTCGATGATGTCACCCCCGAACTGTTCCCCGGGGTCGTCAAGGCTGTCGAGCGGATCGCCGATGAGGGGCGCTATCGGATTGAGCGCCTCGCAGTCTCGGCGCAGCGCGGCTATGCATGGGCGGAGCGCCTATGATACTGCCTGCTTCCGATGCAGGCTCAGATCCCGGATCGTCGGTTTGCGACCGTTGAGCGGGTTCTCCGGATCCCACGGGATCTTCACCGTGTAGAACCGTGTCGCCAGCGCGTCATAGATCAGCACCCTCCCCGCCAGGCTGTCGCCGATCTCGAGCAGCTCCTTGATCACCTCGATCGCCTGGATCGATCCCATCACCCCGGTCAGCGCGCCGATCACCCCCGCCTCCTCGCAAGCCGGCAGAAGGCCGGGCGGCGGCGCCTCCGGGTTGAGGCAGCGATACGATGGATAAGGCGTGCCGTCCGGCGCCTTGCGATGCGGCTTGAACGTCGCGATCTGCGCGTCGAACCGCGCCACCGCCGCCGACACCAATGTGCGCCCGGCAAGGAAGCAGGCATCCGACACCAGATAGCGTGTCGCGAAATTATCGCTGCCGTCGGCCACGATGTCATAGGCCGCGATGAGGTCCAAGGCATTGTCGGCGGTTATGCGATACGGATGCTCGACCACCGTCACCCCGGGATTGATCCGGGCGAGGCTTGCCGCCGCGCTCGCCGTCTTCAACAGGCCGACGCTTGCCGTGTCATGCACGATCTGGCGCTGCAGATTGGACAGCGACACCCGGTCGTCGTCGACCACCCCGAGCGTGCCGATCCCGGCAGCGGCGAGATACATGAGGAGCGGCGCCCCGAGACCGCCGGCGCCGATCGTCAGCACCCGTGCCTGGCGCAGGCGCGCCTGGCCCGGTCCGCCGATCTCCCTGAGCACGATGTGGCGGGCATATCGCTCGAGCTCCTCGTCGTTCAGCGCCATCTCAGACCATTCCCGACGATCCGAAGCCGCCCGCGCCGCGCCCCGACGGCTTGAGCTCCCGCACCTCCTCCAGCGCCGCCCGCACGCAGGCCTGGATCACCAGCTGGGCAATGCGCTCGCCACGGCGGATCGCCACCGCCGCCTGGCCGTGATTGATCAGGATCACCGTGACCTCGCCGCGATAGTCGCTGTCGATCGTGCCGGGGCTGTTGAGACAGGTCACGCCTTGGCGCAGCGCCAGTCCCGAGCGCGGCCTGACCTGGCCTTCATAGCCATCGGGCAGCGCCAGCGCGATGCCCGTCGGCACCGCCGCCCGCTCGCCGGGAGAAAGCACCAGGACCTCGCCCTCCTTGAGCGCCGCCCTGAGATCGAGGCCCGCCGCCCCCGCCGTCGCATAGGCCGGCGCCTCGAGATCGGCCGCATGCGGCAGGCGCACGAAGGGCACCGTGAGCGGCGTCACGGCTTGTCCCCGAGCTTCGTCGCCAGCAGCGCCATCAGCCGCCCCGCCACGGCGCGCTTGGGCATCTCGGGCCAGTTCTCGACGCCTTGCGCCGTCACCAGCTGAACGCGGTTTTCATTGCCGCCCATGACACCGCTCCCCGGGCTCACATCATTGGCGATGATCATGTCGCAGCCCTTGCGCGCGAGCTTCGCCTTGGCATTGGCGAGGACGTTCTCGGTCTCGGCGGCAAAGCCGACCACCAGCCGCGGCCGCCCGGCCGTCATTGTTGCCACATGCTTGAGGATGTCGGGGTTCTCGACGAGCGCCAGATGCGGCGCCTCGCCGCTCGCCGCCTTCTTGATCTTCTGGGCCTGCGAATCCTCGACCCGCCAGTCGGCCACCGCCGCAGCGAACACCGCAATGTCGACCGGCAGTGCCGCCTCGACCGCCGCCAGCATTTCCTGCGCCGTCTCGATCTTGACCAGCTTGACGCCGGCCGGCGGCGCGAGCGTCACCGGCCCCGAGATCAGCACCGTCTCGGCCCCGAGCGCCGCCGCGGCCGCCGCCACCGCGAAGCCCTGCTTGCCGGAGGAGCGGTTGCCGATGAAGCGCACCGGATCGATCGGCTCTTGGGTCGGTCCGGCAGTGACCAGCACCCGCCTGCCGGCGAGCTTCTGGTCCTGAGCCCGCTCGGCAAGGAACGCCTCGATGGCCTTGACGATGTCGGCAACCTCCGACATCCGCCCCGGCCCGAACTCGCCGCACGCCATCGGCCCCTCTTCCGGTCCGCAAATCCTGACGCCATCGCCCTTGAGCGTCGCCAGATTGCGCTGCGTCGCCGGATGGTTCCACATGCGCACATTCATCGCCGGCACGATCAGCACCGGCTTGTCGGTGGCAAGCAGCGCCGTCGTCGCCAGATCATTGGCCTGGCCGATCGCCATCTTCGCCATGAGATCGGCGGTCGCCGGCGCGACGACCAGAAGGTCGGCCGCGCGCGACAGCTCGATATGGCCCATCTCGGCTTCATCCGTCAGGCTGAACAGGTCGTCATGGACCTTGCTCCGCGACAGGCTTGCCAGCGACAGCGGCGTCACGAACTGTGCCCCTGCCCGCGTCAGGATGACCTTGACCGCGACATCGCGCTCGGCGAGGCGCCGGATCAGCTCGAGGCTCTTATAGGCGGCGATGCCGCCGCCGATGATCAGGAGAATTCGTTTGCCAGTCAGCATGGCCGATTATCGCCAATTCACCGCAGCAGTGCGAGAGCCATAACGAGCAGCGCCAGGGCGGTGATCCACAGCGCGATCCGCCCCGTTGCCGCATGCCGCGCCTGCGCCTTGGCGAGATCCTCGACCGTCGCCTGATCGAGACGCAACCCCCCGCCTTCCGCCATCTCGCTGAGCAGCCGCGCGGTGCGGCGGGCATCGGCGAGCGCCTCCGGCAGATCGGCCGCCAGACGGCCGATCATTGCCGCTCCCGAGGCCGCCTCGGCCAGCCGCCGTTCCGGCGCCAGCGCATCGTTCATCCATTCGCGCACCACCGGCGTCGCCACCGTCCACATGTTGAGCCTCGGATTGAACGACCGTGCCACGCCTTCGACCACCACCATCGTCTTCTGCAGCAGCAGGAGCTGCGGCTGGGTCTGCATGTCGAACTGCCCCGTCACCTCGAACAGCTGGGTCAGGAGCCGCGCCATCGAGATATCCTCGGCGGTGCGGTCGAGGATCGGCTCGCCGATCGCCCTGAGCGCCTGCGCGAACACTGCTGGGTCCTGGGTCTGCGGCACATAGCCGGCATCGAAATGCACCGCGGCGATGCGGGCATAGTCGCGGGTGATGAAGCCCCACAGGATCTCCGCGAGGAACCGGCGGTCCTTGGGCGTGAGCCGGCCCATGATCCCGAAGTCGACCGCGACCAGATTCCCTTGCGGGTCAACGAAGAGATTGCCCGGATGCATGTCGGCGTGGAAGAACCCGTCGCGCATGGCATGGCGTAGGAAAGTCTCGATCAGGCGATTGCCCAGGAGCTCGAGATCGATGCCTTGATCGATGAGCCCTGCCCGGTCCGACAGCGCGATCCCGTCGACCCACTCGCTCGTCAGCACCCGCCGCGAGGTCCGCTGCCAGTCGATTTCCGGCACCCGGAAACCCTGGTCCGTGCCGCCATTGGCCGCCATCTCCGACATCGCCGCCGCCTCCATCCGGAGGTCCATCTCCATGGCGACCGAGCGCTCGAGGGTTGCCACCGCCGCCACCGGCTTGAGCCTTCTCAGCGGCTTGTGCAGCCGCTCGGCGAGCCGCGCCGCGGTGAAGAAGGCGCGAAGATCCCGAGCGAAGCGCGGCTCGATGCCGGGGCGCAGGATCTTCACCGCCACCTGACGCAGCCGCCCGTCGGAATCGCGCACGCTCGCCCGGTGCACCTGGGCGATCGAGGCAGCCGCGACCGGCGGTCCGAAGCTCTCGAACAGCGCCTCCGCCGGCATGCCGAATTGCGCGGCGATCTCGGCCCGCGCCTCGTCCATGCCGAACGGCGCCATGCGGTCCTGGAGCGTCCTGAGATCGGCCGCCCGCGCCTCGCCGATGAGATCGGGGCGGGTCGCCAGGAACTGGCCAAGCTTGATGTAGCTCGGGCCGAGCTCGCTCAGCGCCTCGGCGAGGCCCCCCTGCCCCGCCCGCACCGGCGCCCGGCCCATCCGGGCGAAGCCGAGGGCGAAGCGAAAGCTCGGCGGCAGCTCCGCCAGCTGCTCCGGCTCGATGAAGCCGTCATGGCGCGCAATCACCCGGGCGGCGATGGCGAGGCGAAACAGATCATGCGCGGTGGTCAGCATCGAGCGCTCTCCGCCGGCGTCACGTACGCCAGCCGGAATGGATTGCCACCACCCCGGCGCTCAGGATTCGGAAGCTGACTTGCGAGAAGCCTGCCTCCTCCATCTTGCGCGCCAGGCTCGGCGCATCGGGGAACCGTCGGATGCTCTCGACCAGATAGCGATAGGGCTGGCCATCGCCGGTGACGATCTTCCCCAGCGCCGGAATCGTCGTGAGCGAATAGAGATCATAGAGGGTTTCGACACCCGGCACGTCGACCCGCGAGAATTCGAGGCAGAGAAAGCGCCCGCCGGGCTTGAGCACCCGCCTGGCCTCGCTGAGCGCCTGGCCGATGTCGGTCACGTTGCGGATGCCGAAGGCGATTGTCAGGGCATCGAAAGTGCCGCTGCGGAACGCCAGGGCCTCGGCATTGGTCACCGCGAAGCGGCAGCACTGCGCCAGCCGCTCCCGGGCGATCCGCCGCCGTCCCTCGGCCAGCATGGCCGGCGAAATGTCGGCGATCGTGACCCTGACGCCGGGCCCGCCGGCCTTGACGATGCGCAAGGCGATGTCGCCGGTGCCGCCGGCGAGATCGAGCACCTCGAAGCTCCGGGCGCCGCGCGGCGGATTGAGCATGGCGGCGAGATCGTCCTTCCACAGCCGGTGGAGGCCGAACGACATGAGATCGTTCATCTGGTCGTATTTCGAGACCACCTTGGCAAACACTTCGTTCACCATGGTTTGTTTCTCGGAAGCTTCGACATCGGCATCGCCGAAGGGCGCCATGCGCCGGTTTGACGGACGATCGGCCATCGGCGCGGACCATAGACGAGCGCGGTTAACATTCCAATCTGTCGAGAAAACACTGGATGGCGCGGCAAAGCCCTGCCATGACGTCGCCATGCCTGAGCTGCCCGAGGTCGAAACCGTCCGGCGGGGTCTGGAAAGCGCCATGATCGGACGCCGGATCGAGAAGGTCGCGCTGAACCGGGGGGATTTGCGCGTCCCCTTCCCGGACGGCTTTGCCCGTCGGCTGGCCGGTCGGCGCATCGAGACCGTCGGGCGGCGGGCGAAATATCTCCTGGTCGGCCTCGATCGCGGCGACAGCCTGCTCATGCATCTCGGCATGAGCGGCCGTTTCACCATCCACCCGCCGGACGGCCGGCCGCTCGCCCTGGGCGAGCCCGACGCGGAAGCCGAAGGCAGCGATGCTGCCGCGACCGCACCGTCGATCCACGATCACGTGAGCTTCCTTCTCGATGACGGCACCCGGATCGTCTACACCGATCCCCGCCGCTTCGGTCTCATGGACCTCATCGACACCGCGACGGCAGCCGACCACAAGCTGCTCGCCGACCTCGGACCCGAGCCGCTCGGCAACGACTTCAATGCCGAGCATCTGCGAAGCGGTCTCGACGCACGCGAGACCCCGCTCAAATCGGCGCTGCTCGATCAGCGCGTGGTCGCCGGCCTCGGCAACATCTATGCCTGCGAGGCGCTGCACCGCGCCGCCCTGTCGCCCAAGCGCATAGCCGCGACGCTCACCCGCGGCCGCAACAGCCAGCCGCGGCTCGAGGCGCTGGTGCGGTCGGTCCGCGGCGTGCTCGACGATGCCATCGCCGCCGGCGGCTCGACCTTGCGCAACTACGCCTCGGCTGAGGGGCGGCCCGGTGCCTTCCAGCATCGCTTCGACGTCTATGACCGGGAGGGCGAGCCTTGCCCGCGGCCGGGCTGCCGCGGCACCATCAGGCGGATTGTCCAGGCCGGGCGTTCGACATTCTATTGTTGCGTCTGCCAGCGATAAGCAATCGGAGGATTGGGATGGGTTACGAAACGATCATTGTCGACAGCCGCGATGCGGTCGGAGTGGTGACGCTCAACCGGCCGGCGGTTCTGAACGCGCTGAGCACGCGGGTCGTCGCCGAGCTTGCCGGCGCTCTCCAAGCTTTCGATGCCGACCCCGCGATCGGCGCCATGGTGGTGACCGGCAATGACAAGGCCTTCGCCGCCGGCGCCGACATCAAGGAGATGCAGGACAAGTCCTATCCCGCGACCTATGTGAACGACTTCCTGACCGACTGGGAGAGGATCGCCGATCTGCGCAAGCCGGTGATCGCCGCGGTCGCCGGCTACGCGCTGGGCGGCGGCTGCGAGCTGGCGATGATCTGCGATATCATCATCGCCGCCGACACCGCCCGCTTCGGCCTGCCCGAGATCCAGCTCGGCGTCATGCCAGGGGCTGGCGGCACGCAGCGGCTGACCCGTGCTGTCGGCAAGGCCAAGGCGATGGATCTGGTGCTGACCGGCCGGATGATGGACGCCGTCGAGGCCGAGCGATCCGGCCTCGTCGCTCGGGTAGTGCCGGCCGCCGAGCTGATGACCGAGGCCCTCGCCGTCGCCAACCGGATCGCCGGCTTGTCCCGCCCGGCGGTGATGATGGCCAAGGAGGCGGTGAACCGCTCTTTCGAAGGCTCCCTTGCCGAGGGCACCCGTTTCGAGCGCCGGCTGTTCCAGTCGATGTTCGCCACCGCCGATCAGAAGGAGGGCATGGCCGCCTTCATCGGCAAGCGCCCCGCCCGCTTCACCCATGGTTGACGCTGTCGGGGGGCTCGGATATAAGCCCGCCACCCACAAGGAAAGTTGAGGATATGGCGAATACGAGATCGGCAAAGAAGGCCGCTCGCCAGGCGGTGCGGCGAACCGAGGTCAACAAGGCCCGCCGAAGCCGCGTGCGGAGCTACGTCCGCAAGGTCGAGGAGGCGATTGCCAAGGGCGATCGGGCGGCTGCCAGCACCGCCCTTAAGGAGGCGCAGCCCGAGCTGATGCGGGGCGCGCAGAAGAAGGTGATTCACAAGAATGCCGCCGCCCGCAAGGTCTCGCGGCTCAGCAAACGTGTCAAATCAATGTCCGGTTGACGACGACCCACCGGATAGCCACAGCTTGTGAAAGCCCGCTCCTCTTGCGAGGGGCGGGCTTCTTCTTGCCCAGATGCTGTTAGAGCAAAAAATTGGCAGAAAATTTCCCTGAGTTTCAGGGAGTTGCCGGCGCCCTGTCCAAAGCCGGCCGGTCCCACCGACCGGGCGCCGACAAGGCTTTTCCATCACTCTTCCATAATCGTCTAACGGTTGCGCCGGCTATCACATTCGCCTTGATGGAATCGTGTTGGTGCTTCAACGGCTTGGCGAAGGCGCCTCCGACCGCTGGGGTTTTTCTGCAACGGAAGAAAGCTCAGTATACGGAGGAACTGCGGCGAGACTGTTGTGCCCCGGAAAGCGCCTGTGTAAGGTCTTTAGGCATCGACCGGAGAGGCGATGCCATAACGACAAGCAGCATCATGACGGCAACAAGATGACTGCACGGGTAACGGGGCGTTTGGCGTACAGCGTGGGTCAGTGTAGCAGGCGGATCGGGGCTTCCTTGGACATCCGCTCAAGCGACCGCGCAATCAACAAATAGCATCGCCAAGCCGGGCGCGTTTTCCTGGTTGGTTTCGGCGTAACTCGTTGCACTGCGCTCGTGCGCGGTGAAGGACAGGTCTTGTCCTTCACGCACGCCGAGGCGGGGTGACGCGTCTCCTGCGGGGCACGGGGAGGGGGCGAAGTACGCTTGGAGGCAGTTGCACTCCAAGGGTCGTGCAGGGGTGTCTGTGAGCTTGAGTCGGGCAGTCCGGCGCCTTGCCGGTCGCACACCGGAAACTCGGAGCTCTTATGGGACGGGAGACAACAAAAATGGATGGCGTATACTTCCAGAACGAGGCGGTGCAGCGGGATGGTTCGGCCGCAGCGGCGGCGGTCCGAACCGCACCGACCGATTTCACGGCGCAATGGGAACGTATTGCCCAGCGGCTGCGCTCGAGCCTCGGCGAGGATCTCTATTCGAGCTGGTTCGCCCGCATGGACATCGAGCAGTTCCAGGATGGAAGGCTCGTGGTGTCTCTGCCGACGCGTTTCCTGCGCAATTGGATCGTCACTCACTATTCCGACACGCTTGCCCATGCCTGCGAGGCCGAGCTCGGCACCATCACCGCGCTGTGCGTTCAGGTTCGCACCCGCGGCCTGCCGGTCCGCGCCCTGCCGCAGGAGCGGCCGCAGGCCGCTTTCGGCAATGCCGGCCGCAATCTTGGCCGCGACGGCGCTCCGCGCCATGATGGCGCCGACCATGGCTCCGGCGCCTATCGCGATCGGTCCGACCGCAGCAGCGACAGGACCGGCGACCGCGGTTCGCCGCTCGATCATTCGCTGACTTTCGAGACCTTTGTGGTCGGCCGCTCCAACGCGCTCGCCCATGCCGCCGCCATGCGGATCGCCGAGGCTCCCGGCGGCCAGCCGCTCAACTTCAATCCGCTGTTCATTCACTCCGCCGCCGGGCTCGGCAAGACCCATCTTCTCAATGCCGTGTCCTGGCGGGTGCGTCAGCGCGCTCCCGGCCGCAATGTGGTGTTCATCACCGCCGAGCGCTTCATGTATCACTTCCTCGCCGCCCTCAAGTCGCGCGACGTGCTGAGCTTCAAGGACTATTTCCAAAGCGTCGACGTGCTGATCATCGATGACCTGCAGTTCCTGCAAGGCAAGTCGATGCAGCAGGAGTTCTACCACACCTTCAACTCGCTGGTTGACTCCAAGCGCCAGGTGATCGTCGCCGCCGACGTTCCGCCGGCCCAGCTCGAGAGCATCGACCAGCGCATGCGCTCGCGGCTTGCCGGCGGTCTGGTCGTCGACATCGAGGGACCTGAGCTCGAGCTGCGTCGCGACATCCTCAAGACGCGCCTCAGCGATGCCCGCCGCAAGGACAGCTCGCTGCAGCTTGGCGACGATGTGGTGGAGTTCATCGCCAACCGCATCACCGGCGGCGGGCGCGAGCTCGAAGGTGCGCTGAACCGGGTCATCGCCCGCCATGAGCTGACCCGTTCACCCGTCACCATCGAGCTGGCCGCATTGGCGCTGCGCGATCTCGCGCAAGCCGCCGAGCCTGCCCGCGTCCGCATCGACGACATCCTCAAGGTGGTGGGACGCCACTACAATGTCGCCCGCGCCGATCTCCTGTCGCCGCGCCGCGCCCAGTCGATCGTCCGGCCCCGCCAGGTCGGCATGTATCTCGCCAAGAAGCTGACTTCGCGCTCGCTGCCGGAAATCGGCCGGCGGTTCGGCGGCCGGGACCATTCCACCGTCCTTCATGCGGTGCGCAAGATCGAGGAGCTGATGCAGTCCGACGACCGGCTCGCCCGCGAGGTCGCGCTGCTCATGCGCCTGATCGAGCATCAATAAGCGCGCGGGTGCGGCGTCGCGGGGCTGTCCCGACGTCATCCAGCGTTCATGGATCCTCCCTGACTTGCCCCGGAAGTCCTTGCTTCCGGGGTCTTTCCGCGCCAATCTTGCGTTGCAGGCACCGAGGGTGAGGATGCGAATAGTCGTCGAGCGTTCCCAATTTTTGAAGTCGCTCAACCACGTCCAGTCGGTGGTCGAGCGCCGCAACACAATTCCCATTTTGTCCAACATCTTGCTGCAGGCGAAAGGCGGCAAGATCAGGCTGACGGCCACCGATCTCGACGTCGAGGTCGTGGAATCCCTCGGCGGCGACATTGCCCGCGAAGGCGCCACTACGGTCCCGGCGCACATGTTGCACGATATCGTCCGCAAGCTTCCCGACGGTACCCAGATCGAGATCGTCCAGGGCCCGGACGACAAGCGCCTGTCGCTCAATTCCGGCCGGTCGCGCTTCACCCTGCAGTCGCTGCCGGCCGAGGATTTTCCGGATATGACGGCGGGCGATCTGTCGCACCGTTTCTCGATCGGCGCCAGCGATCTCAAGGGCCTCATCGAGAAGACCAAATTCGCCATCTCCACCGAGGAGACCCGCTACTACCTCAACGGCATCTATCTGCACGAGGTCGCAAGCCCCGGCGGCGAGCGCCTCCGCGCGGTTGCCACCGACGGCCACCGGCTGGCCCAGGCCGAGATCCCGCGCCCTGACGGGGCTGCCGGCATGCCTGGCGTCATCGTTCCCCGCAAGACGGTGCTCGAGCTCTCCAAGCTCATCGAGGACCTCGCCGGCGAGGTCGAGATTGCCCTGTCGGGCGCCAAGATCCAGTTCCGTTTCGACAGCCTGGTGCTCACCTCGAAGCTGATCGACGGCACCTTCCCGGATTATGAGCGGGTGATCCCCCGCCACAACGACAAGGTGCTGGCAGTCGACACCAGGCTCTTTGCCGAGGCGGTGGACCGCGTCTCGACCATCTCCAGCGAAAAGGGCCGCGCCGTGAAGCTCAACATCGCGAGCGGCCGCCTGATTTTGTCGGTCAACAATCCCGAGTCGGGGTCGGCCGAGGAGGAGATCGTCGCCGACTATCAGGCCGATCCCCTCGATATCGGATTCAACTCGCGCTACCTGCTCGACATTGCCGGCCAGTTCAAGGGCGAATCGGCCAGTTTCCGCCTGGCGGATGCCGGCTCGCCGACCATCATCAGCGACCTCGAGGACGACCGCGCCCTCTATGTCCTCATGCCGATGCGGGTGTGAGCTTCTCCCCTTGCCCGCGATGTTGCGGAGTGCTGTCGCAACACCCCCAAAAGGTGCCTATTTTGCTTGCCCGACAGCGGTTTGAGGGCCATATCTCGTGGTGTGACAGCGATCTCCGGCTATCGTTTTGAAGCCTCTGGCGGCAGCGCTCGGGCCGATGCTCCGCGGCCTGCCGTTCGGCTTGGCCGCGTGACACTGACCGACTTCCGGAACTATGCCGCGCTGCGGCTCGACACCGAGGGCAGGCCGGTGGTTTTGACCGGGCCGAACGGAGCCGGCAAGACCAACCTGCTCGAGGCCGTCTCGCTGCTGGCTCCCGGCCGCGGCCTGCGCGGCGCACCATTCGACGAGCTGATCCGCCGCGGCGCCGCGGGCTTTGCCGTCGCGGCGGAGATTGATGGTCCGGAGGGTTTGATCGCCGCCGGCACCGCCTTCCACGGCGAGCCGGGTGCGGACCCCTCGGCGGGCCTGCGACAGGTCAAGCTCGCCGGCCGCCCCTGCAAGGGCGCGGGCGCCCTCGCCCGCCATGCCAGGATCCTCTGGCTGACGCCGGCAATGGACCGGCTGTTCTCCGGTCCCCCCGGCGACCGGCGCCGCTTTCTCGACGGCCTCGTCGCCGCATTCGACCCTGCCCATTCGCTGCGCGTCGGCCAGTTCGAGCGCGCCATGCGCGAGCGCAACCGGCTGCTCGCCGAGCTGCCGCTCGACCCCCGCTGGCTCGCCGCCGTCGAGACCCAGATGGCGGAATCGGCGGTGGCGCTGGCCGCCGCCAGGGTCGGCGCCCTGGACGCCCTCACCGCCTATGTCGGGCAGACCCTGACGGCGCGGTTCGGCGGGGCTTTCCCTTGGGTCAAGGTTGCCGTCCAGGGCGGCATCGAGGACGATGTCAGGAGCGGCCCCGCGGTCCAGGCCGAGGATGCCTATCGCCAGGCGCTGCAGGATGGCCGCCGCCTCGATCAGGCGGCCGGCAGGACGCTTGCCGGTCCCCATCGCAGCGAGTTCCTGGTGACCCATGG
>JBIOYR010000025.1:0-7029 GCA_044870245.1 Aestuariivirgaceae bacterium
TGGAGACGCGCTACTACACGCCGGCGGTTCACCAGGCGGCCTTCGCGCTGCCGGCCTTCATCGAGGAGATCGTCGAAGGCGCGAAAAGGACGGTGCGGGGCGGTTAGAGCACGCTCCGAGCCGCCGATTTGCGTTGCTGATCTGCCACACCTGACTTTCAGACTGGCACCTGTGGCGCGCCGGTCATTGATGCTGACCGGCGGCTTTGGCAGTCTTTTATCGGAAGGCGGGCTGGGGCGCCTTAAGGCGGATTCGTCGCATCAGATCGGGGAAGGGATCATGAGAAGGGGTATCTACGCGGGCGTTCTGGCCGTGGCCGTCGCCCTCGGTTCGGTGCCGGCACAGGCGGTTCAGTCATCGGGGTGTTTTCTGCTGGGGTGCATTTTCCAGGGTCGCTTGAGCGGCGGCGCCACCCGTTCGGAGGTGAAATTTCCGGAAGGCAGCAAATACAAGGTCGGCTCGATCATCGTCCGCACGCCGGAGCGGGCACTCTATCTGGTCATGCCCGACGGCAAGGCCATGCGCTACCGGGTTGGCGTCGGCCGAGAGGGGTTCCAGTGGTCGGGCAACTCGCGGATCGTCAACAAGGCCGAATGGCCGAGCTGGACCCCGCCCGCCGAGATGATCGAGCGGGAGCTTCGCCAGAATGGCCGCGCGATCCCGACCTTCATGCCCGGCGGCCCCAACAACCCGCTCGGCGCCCGCGCTCTCTATATCGGCGGCACCATCTACCGCATCCACGGCACCAACCAGGCCTCCACCATCGGTGGTGCGGTGTCGTCGGGCTGCATTCGCATGATGAACGCCGACGTCATCGACCTCTATGAGAGGGTCAAGGTCGGCGCCCGGGTCTACGTCTATCAATGAGCTGATTGGCAGAAATCCTGGAAAAATCGAGGGCCGCGGCCTTGTCGGTGCGCGGCCCTCGCCGTCTCTGGAAACGGCTCTTTCTCTCGCCAATCCTCTTGCCGGAACGGCGCGGCGGAACCTGCTTTCGGCACCGGTGCGGGGCAAGATCGTCCGTACACTGAACAACTTCCCGTAAGCACGAAGCCCCGGTTCTGAGAACCGGGGCTCCGCTATGCCTTTATGCCGTCAAAGGTCGATTATTTCTACCGACCCTTTTTGGCAGCCTTCTTCGCCGGCTTTTTGGCGGCCTTCTTGGCTGCCTTCTTGGCGGCGGGCTTTTTCGCGGCCTTCTTGGCCGGAGATTTTTTGGCTGCAGTTGCCATTCGTGAGATCTCCCCGAATGAGTGATGGAGATGTTTCTACGCTTTTACTGACCGGTCGCTTCGACCTGCCCCATCGCAGCGGACCGAGATCCGAAGAGATGGCGAACATCAAGACTCAAACACCGACACATGACGCTCGATTCGACAAGACCAAACCAACCGGTAATCAACATCAGTACCCTGATTTTTGTTCTAGTGGGTTAACAAAAATGACTCTTCGCGAGCCTCATGTCGATTCTTTTGTCACGATGTTGGTCCCATCAAGCGCTTCGAACTGGTGTGATCGAAGCCACTGTCAAGCCGATATGTCAGTGTACGAACAAATAATTGCTTTGAAGAATCAATGGGAGTGAGAGGCAAGCGACGTCAAAGCGAGAGTCGCTCCAACCTCTTGCCAAGCGATGAATTTTTTTCCGATCAGGCGGTGCCTGCAGGCGACTTCGAGCATCGCGAAGCCGCCTGCACGGTGCAGAAAGTGCAGATTGGGGGCGGTCAGCATGATGCTTTGGGCAGTGGAGGAAGGCAGCCGGCAGTCGGCAACAGGTCGTCAGCACATCCGTCCCTGCTGCCTACTGCCTGATGCCGGACTGCCTCGCCGCTCAGCTGCAGCCGCTCGTGCCGCCGCAGGTATCGCATTTGAAGCAGGTGCCGTTGCGGACCATGGTGTAGTTGCCGCAATCGCCGCACATCTCGCCCTCATAGCCCTTCATGCGGGCGATCGCGCGCAGCTCCTCGGCTTCCGACACCACCGGCTGAGCCAGACGCGGCGCCACCGCGACCGCCGCCACCTGCTCGAGCCGCGCCTGGCTGTCGTGGACGGGATTGCTCACCGGCTGAACCACGGCAAGGGGTGCCGCGCTCGGCATCACCACGACATTGGCGAGGTCGCGCTGGCGCACATAGCCATAGGACAGCACCTTGGCGGCCGGCACCGGTGCGGGGCTCGGCGGCCGCGCGGTCTCGACCTCGCCGCCGCCGGACGGCGCCTTGCCCTCGCGCACGCCACGTCCCATGGCATCGAAGCCGATGTCGGAGGGATCGACATGGGCGAGGTCGTTGCGCGCGAGATAGGACACCGCAAGCTCCCGGAAGACATAGTCGAGGATCGAGGTGGCGCTCTTGATGGCCTCGTTGCCCTGCACCATGCCGGCCGGCTCGAAGCGGGTGAAGGTGAAAGCCTCGACATACTCCTCGAGCGGCACGCCATATTGCAGGCCAAGCGAGATGGCGATGGCGAAGTTGTTCATCATCGCCCGGAAGGCAGCGCCTTCCTTGTGCATGTCGATGAAGATCTCGCCGAGCCGCCCGTCATCATACTCGCCGGTGCGCAGATAGAGCTTGTGGCCGCCGACAATGGCCTTCTGGGTATAGCCCTTGCGCCGGAGCGGCATCTTCTCGCGGTCCCGCCGGAACACCTCGATGATCCGCTCGACCACCTTCTCGACCCGCTGCACGGCGGGCTGGACTGCCACCACCTGCTCGGCCAGGCTCTCCTCGGCCTCGTCGTCGCCGACGAGCTGGGCCGACAGCGGCTGCGACAGCTTGGAGCCGTCGCGATAGAGCGCATTGGCCTTGAGCGCAAGCTTCCAGGACAGCATGTAGGCGCTCAGGCAGTCCTCGACGGAGGCGTCGTTTGGCATGTTGATGGTCTTGGAGATCGCCCCCGAGATGAAGGGCTGCGATGCCGCCATCATGTGGATGTGGCTGTCGACCGACAGGCAGCGCTTGCCGAGCCGGCCACAAGGGTTGGCGCAGTCGAACACCGGATAGTGCTCAGGTCTGAGATGGGGCGCCCCTTCGAGGGTCATCGCGCCGCAGACATGGATATTGGCCTGCTCGATCTCCCGTTTCGAGAAACCGAGATGGCCAAGGAAGTCGAAACCGAGATCGGCGAGCTCAGCGTCGCCGAGCTTCAGCACGTCGCGGCAGAATTCCTCGCCGAGGGTGAATTTGTTGAAGACGAACTTGATGTCGAAGGCCGAGGCGAGGCCGTTCTCGACCGCCGTGATCTCCGCCTGACCGAAGCCCTTGCGCCTCAGCATCTCATGCGAGATGGCGGGCGAGCCGGCAAGCGTGCCCTGGCCGACCGCATAGTTGACAATGGCCTCGATCTCGTCTGGCGAATAGCCGAGCGAGCGCAGCGCCTCGGGCACCGCCTGGTTGATGATCTTGAAGTAGCCGCCGCCGGCCAGCTTCTTGAACTTGACCAGGGCGAAGTCGGGCTCGATGCCGGTGGTGTCGCAATCCATCACCAGGCCGATCGTGCCGGTCGGGGCGATCACCGTCGCCTGGGCATTGCGATAGCCATGGCGCTCGCCGAGCTTGACGGCGAGGTCCCAGGCCGACATGGCGCGGTCGACCAGCAGCTTGTCCGGGCAGTGGTGGTGGTCGAGGGCGACGGGGAGGGTGCTCAGACCCTCATAGCCGTCGGTCTGGCCGTGCGCGGCGCGCCAGTGGTTGCGCATCACCCGCAGCATGTCGCGCCGGTTCACGGCGAAGCCCGGAAACGATCCGAGCTCGCCCGCCATCTCGGCCGAGGTGGCATAGGCGATGCCGGTCATCAGCGCCGAGATGGCGCCGCACAGCGCCCGGCCTTCGGCGGAGTCGTAGGCGATGCCGCTCGACATCAGGAGGCCGCCGATATTGGCGAAGCCGAGGCCGAGCGTGCGGAAGGCATAGGAGAGCCTGGCGATCTCCCGCGACGGGAACTGCGCCATGGTCACCGAGATCTCGAGCACCAGCGTCCACAGCCTGACCGCATGCTCGAAGGTCTCGACATCGAAGCGGCCGGTTGCCGGATCGCGGAACTGCATGAGGTTCAGCGAGGCGAGATTGCACGCCGTGTCGTCGAGGAACATATATTCCGAGCAGGGGTTCGAGGCGCGGATCTCGCCGCTCGACTTGCAGGTGTGCCAGTCGTTGATCGTGGTGTGGAACTGGATGCCGGGATCGGCGGAAGCCCAGGCGGCATAGCCGATCCTCTCCCACAGGTCGCGGGCCTCGACGACGCGCGCCACTCCCTTCCTGGAGCGCCAGTTGAGGTCGAAGCGCCCGCCGCTCTCGACGGCGGCGAGGAACTCGTCGGTGACTCTCACCGAGGTGTTGGAGTTCTGCCCCGACACGGTGCGATAGGCCTCGCCGTCCCAGTCGGTGTCGTAGACGTCGATCGGCAGCTCCTTGTGACCTTGGCGGGCGAATTGGATGGCGCGCTTGATCATGCCGTCGGCGACGTGGTTGCGCCGCGCCTCGCGAACGGCGCGCTTGAGCGCCGGGTTCTTCTCGATCTCGAAGCAGTCGGTTCCCGGCCCCTCGCAATTGATGCAGGCCTTCATGATCGCGGTGACATGCTTCTTCACCATCAGCGCGCCGGCGACGATGGAGGCGACCTTCTCCTCCTCCTTCACCTTCCAGCCGATATAGGCCTCGATATCGGGGTGATCGATGTCGACCACCACCATCTTGGCGGCGCGCCGGGTGGTGCCGCCGGATTTGATCGCGCCGGCGGCACGGTCGCCGATCTTGAGGAAGCTCATCAGGCCCGACGATTTGCCGCCGCCCGACAGCGGCTCGTTCTCGCCGCGCAGCTTGGAGAAGTTCGAGCCGGTGCCCGAGCCATATTTGAACAGCCGCGCTTCGCGCACCCACAGATCCATGATGCCGTTGTCGTTGACGAGGTCGTCCTCGATCGACTGGATGAAGCAGGCATGCGGCTGGGGATGCTCATAGGCGGAGCTCGACTGGACGAGCTCGCCGGTCGCGTGGTCGACGTAGAAATGGCCCTGGCCGGGGCCGTCTATGCCATAGGCCCAGTGGAGGCCGGTGTTGAACCATTGCGGCGAGTTGGGCGCGCATTTCTGGCTTGCCAGCATGAAGCAATGCTCGTCATAGAAGGCGCGCGCATCCTCCTCGCCGTCGAAATAGCCGCCCCTCCAGCCCCAATAGGTCCAGGTGCCGGCGAGGCGATGGAACACCTCCTTGGCGGAGCGCTCCGAGCCGGTGCGCTGGCCCTCGGGAAGCTCGGCGAGCGCCGCGTCGTCCGGCACCGAGCGCCACAGCCAGGACGGCACGCCTTCCTCCTCGACCCGCTTGACCGCCCGCGGCACCCCGGCCTTGCGGAAATATTTCTGGGCGAGAATGTCGCAAGCCACCTGGCTCCAGGCGGCGGGAACCTCGATTGCCTCCTGGCGGAACACCACCGATCCGTCCGGATTTCGGATCTCACTGGTCACGTCGCGGAACGCGAGTCCCTCATAGGGAGACTGGCCGTCTGTCGTGAACCGGCGCTGAATACGCATTTTCTTCCCCGCTCTCTTCATCGGCTGGAACATCGTCCAGCTCTTTCCCCTCAGGCGTCGAAACGCCCCATGCACTATCGGTCGGCGTGCGTCCCCAGCACGGCCTCCAAACGGTCCACCGCTTTTTTGATGTTGGTCCCGCCCCGTAAGCGACTCACCACCGGACTCGGCACTGTTACAATCCAACATTTAGTTATTAATAAAAGCTTAACCACTAAATGTTGGGTACAATCCACAGCGCAGATCAAAGCTTACCGAATTATGGCATGATTCTGTCTCATGCATTTAACGATCTCCCACAGCCTGTCCACGTTGGCGGTGGGCTTCCCGCTGGACTTGCGGCAGGAGCGCCGCCATAGTCGCGCGCGCAAAGCGGCGAAAGACCAATGAATCGCGCGAAAGAGTTTCTCCTCCAGTTCTTCACCTGGTGGAACGGGTCCACCTTGGGGTTGCGGCTCTTCACCTGGTGGCGTGGCGAGTTCGTCGGGGAGGACGCGTTCGGCAATCGCTACTACCGGGCGCCGTCGGCGATTCCCCGCTCGATCCCGGAGCGCCGGTGGGTCGTCTATAGAGGCTATGCCGAAGGCTCGAAGGTGCCGCCCGGCTGGTGGGGCTGGATGCATCATCGCGACCCGCTCCCGCCGATGTCGGACGCCTTTAAGCCGATGTCATGGGAAAAGCCGCACGAGCCCAATCTCACCGGCACGCCCGCCGCCTATCATCCGACCGGCAGCATCCTTTACCCGAGGCCCGAGGCTCAGGGTGAGCCTGCTTATCAGCCCTGGAGTCCCGAGCCATGAAACAGAACCTGATGGAGACCGCGGTCGGCGCACTCGTCATCGCCATCGCTCTCGGGTTCTTCATCTTCATGTATTCGACCACCGGCGTCGGCAAGGGATCGGGGGGCTACCACCTCACCGCCAAGTTCAAGAATGTCGAGGGGATCAATGTCGGCTCGGACGTCAGGATGTCCGGCATCAAGATCGGCTCGGTCACCAATCAGTCCCTCGACAGCAAGACCTTCGACGCGATCCTGACCTTTGCCATCGATCCCACGATCAAGCTCCCCGATGATTCGACCGCCAAGATCACCTCGGAGGGCCTGCTCGGCGGCAAGTTCATCGCGCTGGAGCCGGGTGGCAGCGAAACGATCCTCGCCGACGGCGGCACCATCACCTATACGCAGGGCGCGCTCGATCTGTGGGCGCTGGTGTCGGACTACATGTTCTCGGGCAAGAAGGGCTCGGAGAGCGGCGGCGGGTCGTCCGGCCAGGATGGAGGCCAGTCGCAACAGCAACAGCCGGCGCCGCAGTCCGAGCAGCAGCCTGCCGAGCAGCCGCAGCAACAGCCTGCCGAGCAGCAGTCGGCTCCGGCGCAGCAGCAGGCCCCATCGGAGGGGCAGGACGGCAACGCGTCCTATCCGGCGCCGTCGATCGAGCCCTATCCGGCGCCGTCGAACCAGGGTCAGAGCCAGAGCGGCCAATGACCGAAGGAAATCGGCG
>JBIOYR010000026.1:0-44303 GCA_044870245.1 Aestuariivirgaceae bacterium
AAGTGCTGGCCGCGATCGACATCCTCACGCCCAACGAAACCGAGACGGCGGCGCTGACCGGCGCCTTGCCGCGCTCAGCCGACGACGGCATCGCCGCTGCCCGGGTGCTCCGCCAGCGCGGTGCTTCGTCCGCCATCGTCAAGCTCGGCGCGCGCGGCGTCGCCTTCAGCAGTGCCGAGGCGGAGGGGTTCGAGCCGCCCTTCAAGGTGAAGACCATCGACAGCGTGGCGGCGGGCGACTGCTTCAACGGCGCCTTGGCCCACGTGCTGGATCAGGGATCGGGCCTCGCCACCGCAGTGCGCTACGCCGCTGCCGCCGGCGCCCTGTCGACCACGCGACCAGGTGCGGCCGCCGCCGCTCCGTCGGCAGAGGAGGTGGTGCGGCTCCTGTCCGGCTAGAGATCACGCTCTAATTGCGGCTGGCGGAGGCTTTCGATAATGTTCCGCCCCGAAGGTCCGCCTCGATCAGGAGTGATTTCCATGCCGTTTTCAACCGTCAGCCGCCGCCTGTTCATGTCCCTTGCGGCCTCCGCCGCGGCCCTTGCCGCCTTCCGACCCGCCGCTGCGGCTGAGGGCGAGCTCAAGGTTCTCAATTGGCAGGGTTACGGGACGGACGAGAAATGGGCTCTCGACATCTTCGAGAAGAAGACCGGCCTCAAAGTCGTTCATGATTATTTCAACTCTGAACAGGAGATGTTGACCAAGCTCAGGACCAGTCCTGGCACCTATGACGTTGTATTGATGAACAACATCTACGTCATGGACGCGGTGAACGAGGGGCTTGTTCAGCCGATCGACACCGGCAAGATCACCAACTTCAACGATTTGACACCGGCCCTGCGCGACTCCGATCGTTTCGTCAAGGACGGCAAGCATTGGGCGATCTCCTGGGTCTGGGGTCTCACCTCCTTCGCCTACAATACCAAGAAGGTCGCCGAGCGGCCCGACTCGATCGAGGCGCTGTGGGACAAGACCCATGCCGGCAAGGTGGGCTGGCGCGATGACGCTCTCGAATCGATCCAGCTGGCGGCCCTCGCCACCGGGCAGGACATGAACAAGCCCGCCGATCTCGACAAGATCAAGAGCAAGCTCGAGGCGTTGAAGCCCCAGATCAAGACCTTCTGGTCTTCCGAAGACGAGTGGAACAAATACATGGCTGCCGGTGACTATGATCTCGCCGTCTACTGGTCGGGCTCGGCGGCGCGCTCGAAAAAGGCGATGAAGCTGCCCGTCGAGTTCGTCGTTCCGAAGGAAGGCGCGATCGGCTGGTTCGACGGCCTGACCATCGCCGCCAAGGCGCCCAACCCCGAGGGTGCCGCCAAATTCATCGATTTCATGGTGAGCCCCGAATTCTATGTGCGCTGGGATACCGACGTCGGCGCCCCGGCTTCTGCCAATGCCAAGGCCAATGGCGAGCTGCCGGCCGATGCGATGAACCGCACCATTCTCGGCGATCCCGAGGTGGTCAAGCGCGTGCAGTGGATGGCCCCGTTGAGCGACGAGCAGCGCCAGAAGAATCAGGAGCTGTGGGACGAGGTGAAGACCAAGCTCGCGCAGTAGTCGGGAGATGGCGGCGCCGCCGCGCCAGCGACTCGAAATCATCGCCCTGACGGCGCCGGCCTATCTGTGGCTGACCGCCACCGTGTTCCTGCCGCTGATGGCGATGGTCTATTTCAGCTTTCTCACCACCGTTCCGGTGGGCGGCCGCACCGCCAACTTCACCCTTGCGCATTATGTCAGCTTCTTCACCAAGCCGATCTACTGGTTCAACGCCTGGCGCTCGATCGAGCTTGGCATCTATGTCACCGCGATCTCGCTCCTCGTCGGCTATCCGGCGGCGCTGGCGCTGTCGCGCTATGTCAGGGGACGCTGGCGGGAGGCGATCTTTCTTCTGATCATCCTGCCCTTCTGGAGCAACGCCCTGGTCAGGACCTTCTCCTGGACCATGGTGCTGCGCGAGCCCCTGAACCTTCTCTTCACCTATCCGGCCATCGTCATCGGGCTGGTCCATGCCTATCTGCCCTATGCCATCCTGACCTCCTACATCTCGCTTCAGGCGATCGACGAATCGCTGATCGAGGCCTCGCGCAGCCTTGGCGCCACCGCGCCCCAGACCTTCCTCCGTGTCATCCTGCCGCTCAGCATGCCGGGTGTGCTTGCCGCCATCTTCCTGATCTTCGTACCCGTCATCGGCTCGTTCATGGAGCCGCGCATCCTCGGCGGCAAGGACGCGATCATGCTCGGCCCGATCATCGAAGGTCAGTTCACCGCCGCGTTCAACTGGCCGCTCGGCGCGGCGCTCAGCTTCATGATGCTGGCGATCGTTCTTCTGATCCTGGCGCTCGCCGCTCCCCTGCTCAAGCGCCGGCTTGGGAGCGGCTGATGCGGCGTCTGTCCCATGCCTATCTCGGCCTGGTCCTGGCCTTCCTCTACCTGCCGATCCTGGTGATGGTGGCGATGGCGTTCAACCGCTCGGCGCTATACGAGCTTCCCTTCACATTCGACCTCGTCTGGTTCAGGGCGCTCGCCGACAATCAGCGGCTCCTCGCGGCGAGCTGGAACAGCGTCTGGATCGCCGCCTGCAACGCCGTGATCGCCACCTTCCTCGGCACCCTCGCGGCGATCGCCTTCGCCCGCTACAGCTTCCGCGGCAAGCAGCTGATGCAGCTCCTGCTGTTCCCGCCGATCACCATTCCCTGGCTGATCATCGGCACCTCCATGCTCATCTTTTTCTTCTGGACCGGCATCGGACGCGGCCTCCACGCCATCCTGCTCGGTCATGTCGCATTGTCGCTGCCCTATGTCATCGTGGTGGTCGGCGCCAGGCTCCAGAGCTTCGGGCCGACGCTCGAGGAGGCCGCCGCCACCCTCGGCGCAACCCCGGTCCAGACCTTCCTGCGGGTGACCCTGCCGATGATCGCGCCGGGCGTGGTCACTGCCGCGCTCTTCGCCTTCGCCGTTTCCTTCGACCAGTTCGTCATCTCCTATTTCCTCGCCCCGCCCGGCACCTCGACGCTGCCGGTCGAGATCTACACCGCGATCCGCAAGGGCTTCACGCCGGAGATCAACGCCGTGTCGTCGATCATCATCGTCATCTCGATGGGGCTGATGCTGGCGGTGGCGCGCAACTACCGTTTCGGCGGAGATTAGAGCATGGTGCTCTGATGAGCCGGGTCGACGTCGATCGCGTCAGCAAGCGCTACGGCCAGGTCGCCGCCCTCGACGAGATCACCATCACCTTCGCCGATGGCGAGTTCTTCGGCCTGCTCGGGCCCTCCGGCTCCGGCAAGACGACGCTCCTGCGCGCCATTGCCGGCTTCGTCATTCCCGATCACGGCACCATTGCCTTCGATGGCGAGCAGGTCGAGTCGGTTCCCGTCCACCGCCGCGACATCGGCATGGTGTTCCAGAACTACGCCCTGTTCCCCCATCTCACCGTCGCCGACAATATCGGCTTCGGCCTCGACGTGCGCCATACCGCCCGCCGCGACCGCGACCGTCGGCTCGCCGACCTCCTGGCACTGGTCCGCCTTTCAGGCTTCGGCACCCGAAAGCCGCGCGAGCTGTCGGGCGGCCAGCAGCAGCGCGTCGCGCTGGCGCGCGCGCTCGCCACGCGGCCGCGGGTGCTGCTGCTCGATGAGCCGCTCGGCGCCCTCGACCGGCGGCTGCGGCAGGAGATGCAGGTCGAGCTCCGGGACATCCAGCGCGAGACCGGCGTCACCACGATCTTCGTCACTCACGATCAGGAGGAGGCGCTCACCCTCTCAGACCGCATCGCCATCATCAATGAGGGCAGGCTCGTCCAGGTCGGGGCGCCGGTCGAGATCTATGAGCGCCCGCTGAGCCTGTTTGCCGCCCAGTTCCTCGGCGATGCCAATGTCCTGCACGGCACGGTCGTCGATCGCTCGACGCTGCGCCTTGCCGACGGGACGATGATAGTGAGTGCCCTGCCGGCCGCGCCCGTCGCGATCGTCCGTCCCGAGAAGATCAGCGTGCTGCCGGCGGGTGCGCCGGCCGGCGGCAATGTGCTCGCGGGCGAGATCCTCCAGGCGGTGTACTCCGGTGCCAGCATCACCTACCGCATCCGCGTCGCGGCGCTCGGCGACGAGCCGCTCCTCGCCTTCGTCCAGGCCGCGACCGGCGACGTTCTCAAGCCCGGCGCGCCGGTGCTGGCGCGCTGGAGCCCCGAGCAGACGATCCCGCTTCCGGATGAGGTGCCGGCATGACCAACCATCCGACCCATCTCGCCACCCCCAACGTGCCGCTGTCGCGGGCCTGGAACACCTGGACCGCCGACCGCTATGTCGAGATGAATTTCCTTCCCCTCGGCGTGCGCGTCACGCCGCTCGTCTATGCCGCGAGTCTTGGCCGCGTATCGCGCTTTGCGCCCGGCGATGCGGTGACGCTTGGCACCCATGCGGTCGACGGCAGCCTCGTCGAGGCCCGGCTCGACCATGGCGGCACGGTTCTCGACTGGCGCTATCGCAAGCCATCGCCTTTCGACCTCATCGGCAGCTGGCAGACGATCCGCACTGGCGAATGGGGCTTGCGGGTCTGGGTCGTGCTCTGCCTTTCCGCCGACCAGGGCGGCGCCTGGCATTTCGACGCGGTGACGAAGGCTGCAAGCTTCACCCGCGGGCCCCGAACCGTCGCCCTGATGGCCAAGAAGGCGCCGCTGCTGGTCACCGGTCATGACAGCATCGCTGACCTCATCGAGGAATATGAGCGCAAGGGCTATTGGCACCTTGCCTCCCGCAGCACGGCTGCGCCGGTGCTGGCGCTGCGCTTCAATTTGGACGAGGCCCCGGAGCTGACCTTTGCTGCCGGGATCGCCGACCGGCCTGACCGCGCCGTCGAGCGGACGCGGGCGCTGCTCGAATCACCGCAGCCTGACGAGCACAGCGCAACCGCCGACGATCCGGCGGCGGCCATTCGCGACGTCATGGGCTGGAACGCGCTCTACGACCGGACCAATCACCGGCCCTACATCACCTGCTCGCGCAACTGGGATCTCAACAAATTCGGCGGTTTCGGCTTCTGGCTCAACGACACCGTCATCAACGCCTTCCTCGTCGCCCTGTTCGATCTCGACCAGGCGCGCGAGAACCTGTCCCTGATTTTCGCCGGCGCGACGCCCGAGGGCAATCTGCCTTGCATCCTCACCGGCAATGATCAATGGGTCGACCGCACCCAGAGCCCGATCGCCTCGTTGATCCTGTGGATGCTCTGGCTGCGTTCCGGCGAGCAGAGCCTGCTGCGTACCGCCTGGCCGCTCTTGTCGTGCAACAATGACTGGCTCTTTGCCACCCGCGACGGCAATCGCAACGGCATTCTCGAATTCGGCTCGAGTCCTCTCGGCATGGGTCTCTATCGTGGCACCAAGCTTGCCGCCAAGGACGAGTCCTTCATGGACAATTCGCCGATCCACGACGAGGCCCGCTTCATCGAGGAAACCGGCACACTCGACTCCGAGGATGTCGGGCTGAACTGCCTCGCCTGCCTGGACAGCGAGATGCTGGGGCGGATCGCCGATGTGCTCGGTCTGGACGAGGCGCGGAAATATCACGAGCGCGCCGCCACGCTCCGGCGCACCATCACCAACCATTTCTGGGACAGCCGGCGCAACATCTTTGCCAATCGGCTGTGGTCGGGAGCGTTCGTCAGGAGCCTTGCGCCGACCAGCTTTTATCCGCTGCTCTGCGGTGCCGCCGATGATGCCCAGCGCCGCCATCTGCTAAGCTCTCTCGAGGACGAGCAGGCCTTTGGCGGCCGGTTCGGCCTCCCGTCGGTTGCCCGTTCCGATCCGGCTTTCGGTGACAACACCTATTGGCGCGGGCGAATCTGGCCGATCCTCAACTGGCTGGTCTGGCTCGGGCTCCATCGCTCGGGCGAGCACGATGCGGCGGCACGGCTTGCCGAGAAAGGTCGCGCACTGTTCTTCGCGTCCTTCCGCGACCGGCGGCTCTGCCCGGAGAACTATCACGCCGTGAGCGGCGAGGGTCTCGACCAGCCCGACACCGATCCCTTCTACTCCTGGAGCGCTCTTCTGCCCTATATGGATCTGGCGGAGCTCATGGACATCTCGCCCTTCGACGGCTGGACCTTGACCAACCGGTCCGAAGATGAAGGAGCGCTCGCGCCGGTGCTGACGCCGTCGGGACCCGTCGCGGTCGAACGGCGGAGCGGCGTCCTGACCCTGTTGCGGCATGGCGAGCCGTTCTTCACGACCGATGTGACGGGCCGCATCACCCAGCTCGTCATGGCCGAGGAGCAGGTCGCCTGCACATTGCCGGCGAAGCTCGCTGGCGGCGCAAAGCTCCGTGTGAGGAGCAATCGCCAGGTTCTGCTGTGCCGGCAGGCGAACCTGACCCTCACGCCACGGGTCGCGGATGGCTGGATCGAGATCACGCTCCAGGCAACCGGCGAGCATCCCGAGCCCTTCCGCCTTCTCCTCGACTGACCGTTGCCTCCGACCCCGCGCCTGTGGCAGGCTCGCCCGGCAAAATCAGTTGAGGTCGGTTGTGATTGTCTTCACGCGACGGTCGCTGATGAAGGCGTCGGCGGTCTGGGCAGCATCGTACGTCATTGGTCGCGCTCTGGCGCAGACCGCCGAGCAGATCGACGCGCTTGAGCCTGGCCAGTTCATCTGGACACCCGAGCGATCGCCGGAGGGACCGGTGGCGATCATCGTCTCGATCCCGCGGCAGCGCGTCTATGTCTACCGCAATGGCCTGTTGATCGGAGTGTCGACCTGTTCCACCGGCAAGCCCGGCCACGACACGCCGACCGGCGTGTTCACCGTTCTGCAAAAGGCCAAGACACACATCTCGAATAAATATGACGAGGCGATGCCCGATATGGAGCGACTGACCTGGCAAGGCATCGCCCTCCATGTCGGCGACCTGCCCGGCTACCCGTCATCACATGGCTGCGTGCACCTTCCGCAAGACTTTGCCGATCAGGTCTATGCCGCGACGACGATCGGCACGCCGGTGGTCATTGCCGGAAGCCACAGCGAGCCGACCGCCATTGCCGATCCCGGGCCGCTGCTCGGCGCGGCCGCTCTGGGGGAGATCAGATCCAAGCTGGGCGCCGCCATGCCCTCCACCGCCGCCGCGAGCGCCGTCACGTCGATCCTGGTCTCGAGCGCCGATCGGCGCATCTATGTCATGGAGAACGAGCAAACGGTCGCGGCCGGCGCTGCGACCATCAGCGACCCCGCAAAGCCGCTGGGATCCAACATCTTCATCTGGCAGGGCGGCGATGCTGCCGGCTCGAGCTGGCTTGGCATGGGGTTTCATCCCGTCCCCGACGGTGCCGCCGCGCCGGATCCTGACGTTCTCGGGAGGATCGACGTCGCCCCGGATGTGACGAATGCCATTCGCGAAAGGCTGAAGATCGGCACGGTGCTCGTCACCACCGACTTGCCGGCCAGCCCGGCGACGCGCAGCGATCCGGATTTCACCATCATCGATGCCTCGACTGCCTAAGGAAGCTCGCTGTCGTCGATTTCCTCATCGAGGATTGCGGTGCCCGCCGCCCCGAGGATCGACACTGCCGCCATCAGCGCCAGCACGACGGGGACGCCCCAATCGGCCTTGATGATCGGCAACAGGAAGACGCTGAGCGTCGCGCCGAGCTTGGCGACCGCCGCTGCCAGGCCATTGGCGCTCGCCCTGAGGGTGGTGGGAAAGAGCGCTGACGGCATGGCGAAGGTCGTCGAGTTCGGGCCCGCATTCATTGCCAGGTTGAACAGCACGAAGCCCGCGAAGATCCACGCCGTCTTCGTCGAGCTATCCCCCGGCATCTGGACTGCCATGAAGAGGATGCCCATCGCCGTCGCCATCAGCAGAAAGCCTGCGACCTGCATCCTCACCCGCCCGAAGCGGGGCACCATCCAGAGGCCGATCACGAAGCCGAACAGCAGGAACAGGTCGATCGAGCCCGAGCCCTCGATGTCGACCAGCTCGCCGGCAATCGTCCCGGATTGAGCCTTGCCGAAATGAATGGCGGCCAGAATGATCGGCGTGAACAGGCCGACCCCATAGGTCGCGATATCCATGAGGAACCACGGCAGGGCGGCGAGCGCCGTGCGCTTGCGATAGAGTTGCGAGAACAGGACGCCATAGCCCGGCGCTTCATCCTTCGGCGGCGTCGAAGCCGCTGCCGCGAGGTCTGCATTCGGCGCTGCTGCGACGACCCGGGCCAGGGCCGCTTTTGCCGCTGCCATCCGGCCGACGCTGGCGAGCCATCGCGCGCTCTCCGGCAGGCCAAATCGCAGGAGCAGGAACAGCGCCGCCGCCGTCGCCTCGCCGAAGAAGAACCACCGCCACAGCGCCTTGGAATCGCTGACCGAGACCAGGAGCAGGCACAGCGCCGCCGCCACGATGAAGCCGACCGACTGGAAGGCAATGGTCGCAACCATCATCCGGCTGCGGATCTGTCGCGGCATCCATTCCGCCACATAGGAGGCGCTGACCGGGAAATCGATGCCGACCCCGATCCCCACCAGCAGCTGCCCGGCGATCAGCGTGGTCGCGTCATTGGCGAGAGCACTCATTGTCGCGCCAGTCACGATGATCAGCATGTCGAGCAGCATCATCGGCCGGCGGCCGAGCCGGTCCGCCGCTGCTCCGCCGATCGCCGCGCCGATGACCGCGCCGAACACCAGCGCTGCTGCCAACAGGCCCTGCACATGCGGCTCGATGCCGAAGCGCGCGATGATCATCGGCATCGCCACGCCGAGCGTGAACACCGCCATCCCATCGATCAATGTGCCGCCGGTCGCCAGCAGCCACAGCCAATAATCGATGCGGCGGACCGGAGCGCCGTCGATGATGGTGGCGATGCTGCCAGGCGCCGGCATCATAGCCGGTCGGATACCATGGCGATGTAGTGCCGTCTGAGCGCCGAGGAATCATCGACGACGCCATAGATCACCTGCTTGACGACATCGATGATGAAGAGCCAGGCCAAGAGATAGACGACGAGCCAGCCCACCGCCTGCCAGGAGATCGGGGCGACGAACCAGCCATTGACCGCCATCAGGACGGCCAGGAGCTCAGTGGCGAGAAGGGCTGCAAGCAGCGGCACGCTCGGCCACGGGCGCTGGAAGAACCAGTTGCGGGTGCGTGTATTGTAGAGCAGCAGATGGCCGCCGACCGCCAGCTGCAGGAACATCAGCGTCCTGAGCTCGTCCGGCGTCGTCAGGCCGAAGCGCACCTGGAGCTCCGGATCGACGATCACCTTCATCCCGATCAGCAGGAGCCCGAAGGTCTCGGCCGCGACGAACACCGCAATCGCGCTGGCGATGACCAGGAGT
Organism: Aestuariivirgaceae bacterium; assembly: GCA_044870245.1. Lineage (GTDB taxonomy): Bacteria > Pseudomonadota > Alphaproteobacteria > Rhizobiales > Aestuariivirgaceae > DATAFF01. The sequence continues at coordinate 9,322 of JBIOYR010000026.1, forward strand.
CGCGTGATCCGCCAGCGGATCGGCTGTCGCGCCACCTCGGTGTTGTCATAGGCGATGGCCATGATCGGCGCATCGTCGAGCAGCGCCATAATGACGATCATCACCGCCGTCAACGGCTTGAAGCCGAACACGATCGTCGACATCACCACCAGCACCATGATGTTGATGGTGAGCGCGATGCGATAGAGCGTGTAGCTGGTGATGCGGGCGAAGATCCGCCGTGCCTCGTCGATTGCATTGGCGATCACCGTCAGCCCCGGTGTGGTCAGGATGAGCGCCGCCGCGCTGCGCGCCGCATCAGTCGCGCCGCTCACTGCGGTCCCGCAATCCGCCTGCTTGAGCGCCGGTGCGTCATTGACGCCATCGCCGGTCATCGCCACCAGATGGCCGCGCGACTGCAGCGCCTTGACGATCGCATATTTGTGCTCGGGATAGACCCGCGCGAAGCCGTCCGCCCCGTCGATCTTCTCGGCCATCGAGGCAGAGATTGCATCCGGGTTGAAGTTCGGCGGAAAGAAGTCCCCGGCGGTGATGATGTTGTCGCCCATCCCGAGCTGCCGCGCCATCTCCCGCGCCACCGCCGTATCGTCGCCGGTGACCATCTTGACGCGGATGCCCTTGCTCTCGACATCGGCGATGGTCGCCTTGGAATCGTCGCGCGGCGGATCCGACATCGGCAGGATCGCCAGCAGCGACCAATTGTCGGTTCCCGGCGCCGTCCGCGCCACCGCCAGCGTGCGATAGCCGCGTGCGCCGAGATCGTCGACGGTCGCTCGCGCCTTGGCCATTGCTGCCGGATCGAGCTTGGCGAGCTCGAAGATCACCTCGGGCATGCCCTTGGAGACCTTGAAGGGCGGGCCTGCACCCTGCGCGACCGTCGCTTCGGTTCGCTTGTGCACCGGGTCGAACGGCACGAAGGCGAGCTGACGAAAGGGCTCGAGTTCGGCTTGATCACGCACCGCCCGCATCACCGCCGCATCGAGCGCATCGGGGCTCGCCTCGGCGGTGGCAAGCGCCGCCGCGTCGATCGCTTCGTCAGCGGACTTGGCGGCGAACAGCACCGGCGGATCGAGGGTGAGCTCGTTCTTGGTGAGGGTGCCGGTCTTGTCCGAGCACAGAACATCGACGGCCGCCATCTCCTCGATCGCCGACAACTTGGAGACGATCGCCTTCTGCTTGGCGAGCGCCAGCGCCCCGAGCGCCATGGTGATCGAGAACACCGCCGGCATCGCCACCGGGATCGATGCCACCAGCAGGATCAGGACGAATTGCAGGATGGAAAGCGCATCCTGCCACTGCCAATGCGCCGGCGCGACGATGTCGCGATAGACATCGAACCCCACCATGATCAGCGCCAGCGCGATCGCGATCACCACCAGGAAATCGCCGATCTCGAACACCGCCCGCTGGCCGTGGCTGACCGCTCCGGCCGACGCGACCAGCTTGGCGGTGCGACCGAACAGGGTGTTGCCTCCCGTGGCGATGACCTCGCCGGTCATGTCGCCATCCTTGATGATGCTGCCCGAATAGGCGGTGTCGCCGATCTTCTTGGCGACGGGAAGCGATTCGCCGGTCAATGCCGACTGATCGATCGAGGCCGAGGTGCCGCCGATGAGCTTGAGGTCGGCGGGCACGATCTGGCCGATATGGAGCCTGACTATGTCGCCCGGAACCAGCAGCTCCGCCGCGATGATCTGCCACTTGCCGTCCCGGAGCACGTCGGCCTGCGGAGCCAGCCCCTTCTTCAGCGCCGCCAGCGCATTGGCCGCCTTGTGGTCCTGCCAGAAGCCGATGATCGCGTTGAACAACAGGAGCGCGGTGATGATCGCGAAGTCCGACCACCGGCCGAGCAAGGCGGAGATCACCGCTGCTGCCTCGATCATATAGGCGATCGAGCCGGTGAAATAGCGGAGCAGCTTTCCGAGCTGGCTGTCCTCCTTCTCGACGATGCCGTTGATGCCGTATCTGGCAAGCCTCAGCCGCGCTTCCGCCGCGGTCAGGCCGGTGGCCTGATTGGTGGCGGGTTCTACGGCCGCTTGCGGCGCGTTCATCGCTCGGAGCCGGCCTCGGCGGTCTTCATCTCCCCGGGAACGAGATCCTTCCTGCTGTCCTTTCTCTGCTCATTCGCAGCCGCATGGTATTTGCGCCGGATGGCATCGAGATCGACGGTCGGAGCCGGGATCTTCAGGTTCATGTCGTCGAGCGTGTCGGCCAGGATCTTCGAGATGACGAGATTGCGGAACCACTTGCGGTCTGACGGCACGATGAACCACGGTGCATCCTTGGTGCTGGTGAGCCGCAATGCGTCCTGGAACGCTTCGGTATAGTCTTCCCACAGCTCGCGCTCGCTATAGTCGCTCTCGCTGATCTTCCAATTGCGATCCGGGTCGTTGAGCCGGTCGGCGAAGCGCTTCAGCTGCTCTTCCGGGCTGATATGCAGGAAGAACTTCATGACCTTCACGCCATTCTCGACCATCAGCTCCTCGAATTCGCGGATGCGGGCATAGCGCTTGTTCCACACCGACTTCGGCACGAGCTTGTGCACCCTGACGACCAGCACGTCCTCGTAATGCGAGCGGTTGAAAATGGTGATCTGACCCTTGGCCGGCTCATGCGGGTGAACCCGCCAGAGAAAGTCGTGGGCCAGCTCGATCGGCGTCGGCTGCTTGAAGTCCGCCACCTTCACCCCTTGCGGATTGGTGCCGCTGATCACATGCCGGATCGTGCCGTCCTTGCCCGCCGCGTCGAGTCCCTGCAGCACCACGAGGAGCGAGCGCTGATTTTCGGCATAGAGCTTGTATTGCAGTTTCTGCAGTCGCGCGACGTGGCGGCTGGTCTCCGCCTTGGCGACGTCGTCATCCTTGTATTTCCCGGTGTCGGAAGGATCGAAACGCGACAGTTTGAGCTTGGCGTCGGGCTCGACGAAATAGTGCTGCTTGAAACCCATGGCACTGACCTGAAGCTGGCGACGGATGCATTACTATCGTGTGCGGAGGTTTTTTCAGCAATAGCTAACGATGGTTAAGGAAATGGAGGTTTCCATCGAGGTCGGACACCACGATCGATTGCGGATCGACGACCAGCACCGACACCGGCCGCGTCAGCCCATCGAGCAGCACCTCGCGCTTGCCGGTTTGAAGATCGATGCGCAAGAGCCGGCCGCTTCCCGCCGTCCAGCCGGTTGCCTGCCCGAACGCGCCATGTTCGAGCACCAGCATGGCATGCGGCCCCGCGAAGGCGACATCGACCGGCGCATTGAGGTTGTCGACCTCGATCTTGGCCGCCGTCGGCGTGCCACTGTCGGGCAGCGAGACGACCCGACCGCTGCCGGGAAGAAATGGAAATCCGCCGAACAGCGACACATGGAGTCGTCCGTCATGGGCGGCGATGCCGGTCGGCACCGCGTCGAACTCGACCGTTTGCTTGTCGGCGAACTCGGTCGGCGACAGCGTCTCGAGCGCCGCACCGCCGATCTTCAGCCGCTCGAACACGAACAGCGTCTCGCGGACCCCGGTCGCGGATGACACACGCTCGAGACTGTTGCGCGCCGCATCGACCACGATGAAGCTCTCTCCTGAGATCGCGAAGTCGTAGGGATTCCACAGATCGCTGCTGACGACCTTGACCGTCCCGGCTTCGCTGATCCTGAGCAGCGCGTGATCGAGAGGTCCGCCCGCCTGATTGGCCGGCGTCCACCCTTGCGCCACGATGAAGGACGAAGCCGTTCGCTCCACCCGGTAAGGCCCGGTCGGGTCGCCGAATGTGTCGAGGCCATGCGGCAGCACCGGTCCGAAGGCGTTCATCTGGCCAGTGGCATCGCGGCGATAGAGCCGCCCATCCGCGAGATTGGTGACGAGCAAAGCCTCGCCGTCGCGGGCGACGCCGGCGAACCGTGCACCGTCGCGATGCTCGACCGTCAGCCGGTAGTCCGGCGACGCCACCGGCTCCGCCGCTGCGCCGGGGATCATCAGCACTGCCAGAAGAATCGTCAGCTCAACGAGCGGGCGCATCGAAATCCGCCATTGGCCGCAAAGCGAAAATCGGCGTCATAGGCGAGCCGGTAGGTCGTGGTGAGGTGGGCGGGGTCGCTGTTCCAGGCACCGCCGCGCAACACCCGGTGGCGCTCGTTTCCTTGATAGGCATCCTGCGTCCATTCCCACACATTGCCGAGGAGGTTGAGCACGCCGTCCTTGCTCGCGCCGCCCGGATAGGAATCGGCCGGCGCCGTCATTGCATAGCCGTCGCTGTCATCGCTGCCGCAGCAGATCGCGCTACCATGATTGGCCTTTCCCTCATCGACGGGTGCATCGCCCCAGGGAAAGCGGGCGCCGTCGGTGCCGCGCGCGGCCCGTTCATATTCCTGCTCCGACGGCAGCCGCAAGCCATAATGGGCGCAGAACGCCGCGGCATCGCCGAAGCTCACCCCGACCACCGGACGCCCGTCGATGCCGAGCATCGGATGGCCGCCATAATAGGCCGAGCGATGGCCGGTGGCCTGAACGAAGCGCTGATATTGCCCATTGGTGATCTCGGTGCGGTTGACGGCAAAGCCCTTGAGCTCGATCGACCGTCGCGGCCGCTCATTCGCATTGCCGTCATCGCTGCCATAGATGAACCGCCCGGCCGGGATGATGATCAGCGGATTGTCCGGGATCGCCTGCTCGACGGCACCGGCGCCGGTCGCCACCACGACTGGCAGGAGCAGCGACAAAGCTCTAGAAGTCGACACGCTTCTGCGTCTCCTGGTCGAACAGATAAACCCGCTCGGCGGGGATGCGCACGCCGATGAGCTGGTCGAAATCGCCGCGGAAATTGCGGTCGGCCCGCATCGTCAGCAGATGGTCGCCGACCCTGACGCTGACCAGCGTGCTGTCGCCGGTGAGCTCGGCGGAATAGACAGGCGCGGTGAGATTGCGCTCTCCGCTGCCGTCCATCAGCACCGTGACGTCCTCCGGCCTGACCCCCATCACCGCCCGCCCGACATTGACGCGGCCGAGGCCGCCGACCTTCAGGCCGCCGGTGCTGGCGAAGGTGCCGTTCTGCACCGCGCCCGGGATCAGGTTCATCGGCGGCGAGCCAATGAAGCCGGCGACGAACAGCGTGCGGGGATTGTTGTAGATGTCCTTCGGTGTCCCGAGCTGCTCGATCACCCCGTCGTTCATTACCGCCACCCGATGCGCAAGCGTCATCGCTTCGATCTGGTCATGGGTCACATAGATCGTCGTGACCTGCAGATCGTGCTGCAGCCGCTTGAGCTCGGCCCGCATCTGGACCCTGAGCTTGGCATCGAGATTGGACAGCGGCTCGTCGAGCAGGAACACGCGTGGCGTCCTGACGATCGCCCTGGCCAGCGCCACCCGCTGGCGCTGACCGCCCGACAGCTCGCGCGGCAGGCGCGTCAGCAGCTTTTGCAGCTCGACCCGTCGCGCCACCTCCTCGACCCGCTTCTTGAGCTCCGCCGCCGGCACTTTGCGGATCATCAGCGGGTAGCCGATATTGTCGGCGACCGTCAGATGCGGATAGAGCGCATAGGATTGGAACACCATCGCGACATCGCGATATTTCGGCAGAACGTCGTTCATCCGTTCATTGCCGAAATAGAGATCTCCCGACGACACCTCCTCGAGCCCAGCGACCATCCGCATGGTCGTCGTCTTGCCGCAGCCGGAAGGGCCGAGCAGCACCAGGAATTCCTTGTCGATCACCTCGAGATTGAGGTTCGCCACCGCGACGAAGTTGCCGAAGCGCTTGGTGACGTCGTCGAACCGCACCGATGCCATGGATCAGCCCTTTACCGCGCCGAAGGACAGCCCGCGAACCAGATGCTTCTGCACGATGAAGGCGAAGATCATGATCGGGATGCAGGAGAAAAAGCCGGCGGCGCTGATCTCGCCCCAATAGGTGTGGTACTGCGTCACCCGCCCGGCAATGCCGATCGGCAGCGTCTGCGACCGCTCCGTCAGCGTCAGGATCAGCGCCAGCAGGAACTCGTTCCACGAGATGATCAGGCAGAAGATCGCCGTTGCCGCGAGGCCCGGCCGCGCCAGTGGCAGCGCGACTCTGAGGAAGGCGCCGAAGCGGGTGTCGCCATCGACCATCGCTGCCTCCTCGAGCTCGACCGGCAGGTCCTGAAAATAGCTCTTCATCATCCAGGTGGCGAACGGCAGGTTGAAGGCGGTGTAGGCGATCACCACCGCCGGCTTGGTGTTGAGCATGTTGAGATAGTTGAAGGCGAGATAGAGCGGGATGATGGTCACGATCGGCGGCATCATGCGGGTCGACAGGATCCAGAAGCTGATCTGGTGGCGCCACCGGCCGGGATATTGGAACCGCGCCAGCGCATAGCCGGCCAGGGTGCCGAGCACCACCGAGATCGCCGTGGTGCTCACCGCGATGATCAGGCTGTTCAGCGTATATTGCAGGAACGGCCGCTCGATGAAGGCGGCGCGATAATGCTTGAGCGTCGGATTGACCGGGTACCATTCCGGCGGGACGGCAAAGATGTCGATGTCGTATTTGAACGAGTTGCCGGCGATCCAATAGACCGGAAACAGCGTGATCAGGAGCGCGACCGCGATGCCGCAATAGGCGGCGATCTCCTGGGTGACGACGGCGGTGCGGCTGCGCAGCATCGAGGGTCCTCCTATTCCGCCAGCCGCATGCGCTTGATGAACCACGTGCTGAATGCGACGGTTGCGAACAGCACGAAGAGCGAGATCGCCGCCGCATAGCTCTGGTCGGCGAAGCGATAGGCCACCTGATAGATGTAGAGGCTGAGCGTCTTGGTCCGGTCGGCAGGTCCGCCGCCGGTCAGGATGAACACCAGGTCGAACAGCCTGAGCGCATCCATGATGCGCAACAGCAGCGCAATGGCGATGACCGGCTTGAGGAACGGCAGCGTCAGGTCGCGGAACTGCCGCCAGGCCGAGGCGCCGTCGATCGCCGCTGCCTCATAGGGCTCGATCGGCAGGCTGGCGAGCCCGGCGAGCATCAGCAGGAACATGAACGGCGTCCACTGCCAGACATCGGCGATGATGAGCGACAGCATAGCGAGGCGCGCATCGCCGGCCCATGCCTGCGGCGGCAGCCCGAGATCGAACATGATCTCGTTGAGCACGCCGAATTGCGGCTCGTAGATCAGCTTCCAGGTGATCGCCACCGCCACTGGCGGTAGCATCATCGGCAGCATCAGCAGCGTCTTAAGCACATTGAGCTTCCGCACATAGCGGTCGAGCAGCAGCGCCAGGCCAAGCCCGAGCAGGAACTCGATCGTGACCGCCGACACCGTGAACACCAGCGTGTTCCTGAGACCGATATGGAATTGCTGGTCGGTGAGCAGCCTGACGAAATTCTCGGCGCCGGCAAACTCCCAGGGCAGGTCGGGATTGGGGCTGATGCGCGTCACCGCGGCAACGAACATGTAGATCGAGGGAAAGATGGTGAGCGCCAATAGCACGAGCATCGCCGGCGCCAGCATCAGGATGCGCAAATGGCGCTCGACCCATTGTTCGAGACCCGATCCTCTCGCACGGTTCGAAAGGGTCGATGTTGGGAGCGCGCGGGTCATCAAGCTGCACTCATCCAGGCGATGCGGGGCGCCGAGAAGCCTGCCGGCACCCCGCTCGACCGTTCGGCCTATTTCGTGCCGGCGATCTTTTCAACGGCCGCCTGGGCGTTCTTCAGCGCCTCCTCCGCCGTCTCGGTTCCGGCAACCGCCTTGGACAGCTCGATGCCGAAGGCATTCTCGATCTCCGGCCATTTCGGATGGCGCGGCCGCGGCGTCGACGCCTGAATCGCTTTCATCAGCACCGGATAGTGCCGGAACTTCTCCTGCTTGGTCAGCTCCGGATCGGTGAAAGTCGAGGTGCGGACCGGCGGGTTGCCGCGCTCGGCCGAGACTTTGATCTGCTCCGGCGAGGTCGCCCACTGCATGAAGTCGAAGGCTTCCTGCTTGTTCTTGGCCGCCGTCATGATGCCCATGGTCCAGTGGCCGATCTCGGAGCTGCCGGGATTGGTCCCCGCCGGGATCCCGGTGTAGGAGATCTTGCCGACCATGCGCGACTGCGTCGGATCCTCGAAGGTCGCCACCCAATTCGGCCAGTTGATCGACGAGGCGGCGGTGCCGGCGGCGAGCGCCTGGCCGACCTCGTTGGCATTGTAGCTCTCGACCCCCTTCGGCGAGACATCGCGCAGCGCCATGAACATCTTCATCGCCTGGGCGCCCTCGGGGGTGTCGATCGTCACCTTGCTGCGGTCCTCGTTGAACAGATTTGCCCCATACGACCAGAACAGCGGCATGAAGTCGGCCACCACCGGATTGCCCTGGCCGCCGCGGAACACATAGCCGAAATAGCGCCCGCCGCCCTTGTCGGTCAGCGCCTTCGCCGCCTTCAGCACGTCGTCCCAGGTCTTCGGCTCGTCGACGCCCGCCTCCTTGAACTTGGCGCCATCGTAGAAGAACATCTGCGCATTGCCGACATAGGGCAGGCAGATATAGGGACCGCTATTGTAGGGGTTGCGGCACAGCGCCAGCGACTTGGACAGGAAGTCGTTGTCCGGACCGTCCTTGCCCGCCTTCTTGAAATAGGGGGTGAGGTCCTCGAGATGGCCGTTCTCGGCGAAGAACGGAATCCACGGATCGTCCATCAGCACGATGTCGAAGGCGCCGGACTTGGTCTGGCCGGCATTGGCCGCCTGCTCGAAGACATTGTTGTAGGGCGCCTGCACGATCTCCACTTTGGTGCCCTTCAGCTTCGCGTAGTCGGCGGCGGCGGCTCTGAGGCCGTCGCCCTCGCTACCCGACGGCACCAACACGGTGATATCGGCCCATGCCGGGTGGATCGCAGCGAGCGACCACAAGGCGAATGCCATCGCGAGAAACGGTCGGCGAACCATAGTTTCCTCCATTCGGTTCAAACGCTCGGGCCTGTTCTCTTCAGCGGCCCTGGCTGCAAATCTCAAAGCCTCATCCAGTCCCGTAATCGACTCTGACGACCCTGCCCGTCAGTGCCGATCGAAGCGCCGCCTCGGCAAGGATCTGGGCGCGGCGGCCGTCCTCGAAGCCGACCGCGGGATCGCCGCCGGATTGGATCCTGTCGATGAAATCGTCAAGCTCCCGGGCGTAGGCTTGCGCGTAGCGGTCGATGAAGAAATTGAGGAGCGGCGCCCGCTGGTCGGTCGATTCCTTCGTGGACCTTCTGAGACTGGTGGCGCGCAGATTGTCCGACACGATCATCCCCTGCGAGCCGAACGCCTCGACCCGCTGGTCATAGCCATAGACCGCCCGGCGCGAATTGTTGATGTGGATCAGCGAGCCCTTTGCCGTCCTCATCACCACCATCACGCCGTCGAAATCCTCCATCGACTCGAGCCTCGGCTCGATCCTGATCGACCCGGTGGCGAACACCTCGACCGGCTCCTCCCTCGCGATGAAGCGGGCGAGATCGAAATCATGGATCGTCATGTCGCGGAAGATCCCGCCCGATACCTTAAGGTAGTCGAGCGGCGCAATGGCCGGATCGCGGCTCGTGATGACGAGTTGCTCGAGCGTCCCGATCTCGCCCGCCATGACCGCCGCTGCCAGCGCTGCGTGGCTCGGATCGTAGCGCCGGTTGAAGCCGATCTGCACCTTGACGCCGGTGCCGGCGATCTCGCGGCGGCATTGCTCCACCCGCGCGAGATCGAGATCGATCGGCTTCTCGCAGAATATGTGCTTGCCGGCCCGCGCCGCCGCGGTGATCAGCCCGACATGGGTGTCGGTGGAGCTGGCGATCAGCACCGCCTCGACCGATGGGTCGTCAAGGACCTCGGCTGCGCTCTCCGCCGGTCGCGCGCCATGGCGCGCCGCGATCGCACGGCCGGCTTTGGCGTTGACGTCATGGACCGCCACCAGCCGCGCCTTGCTGCTGGCGGCGATGTTGGCGGCATGAACCGCACCGATCCGGCCTGCTCCGAACAGCGCAAAGCCGACCATGCCCGGCTTCCTCCCACGGATTGCGCGGCGCTGGACCGCGCACGCTTTGTCTTTGCCGTCATTTGATCAGATCGGCGCGCCGGTTTAAAGTGCGCGTTCGACCCTGCCGAGGGGGTTCGCCTCAGACCTTCCGATCGAGAAAGGTAATGCACAAGCTGCGCGTCGGGTTGGTGGGGGCAGGGCTCGTCAGCCGCGGCCTGCACGTGCCGTGCGAAACGCCGTTTGCGCTGACCGTCGCCGGTTGCATTATCCACAGGGCAATCACATGAGAATTGGCGTCTATTCCGACTCCCTGCCTGAGCTCGACCGGCGGCAGCTCTTCGCCTGGTGCGCCGAGCGCGGCGTCCGCGATGTCGAGCTTGGCGTCGGTGCCTGGGGGCCGTGGCCACGGCCCCATCTCGACCTTGCAACCATCGGCAGCCGGAGCGAGCGCGACCGCCTCAAGGGTGAGCTCGGCGAGTTCGGTCTGCGCCTCGCCGCCGTCAATGCTGCCGGCAACCTGCTTCATCCCGATCCCGACAGGCGCGCCGATGCGCAAGCCCGCTTCGAGGCTGCCCTCGATCTCGCGATCGCGCTCGGGGTGAACCGCCTCATCACGATGAGCGGCTGCCCCGCCGGGCCGGGCGGCGGCACCCTCGGCGTCTTTCCCTGCTGGGCGACCTCGAGCGATGCCGAGAATCTCTTCGCCTGGCAGATGGAAAACGAGGTCGGCCCATTCTGGCGCGGCATCAGCCAGCGGCTCGCCGCGAGCGCCCCCGATCTCATGATCTGCCTCGAGCTCCATCCCGGCGTCACCATCTTCACTGCCGCGGGCTTCGAGGCGCTCACCCGCTATGTCGGCCGCAATATCGGCATCAACATGGACCCGAGCCATTTCTGGTGGCAGGGCATCGATCCGTTGACGGTAATCGAGCAGCTCGGCAGCCGCATCGGCTATGCCCATGGCAAGGACACGCTGGTCTACCCGGATCGCGTCCGCCGCGATGGCGTGCTGCATTTTGCGCCGCCAGCCTCCGATCCCGCTCGCGCGCCCTGGCACTTCGCACCGGTGGGTGAGGGGCATGACACCGCTACCTGGACGGAGCTCATCCGCGCACTTCAGGCCGTCGGCTATGACGATGTCGTTTCGATCGAGCATGAGGACCCGCGCTACCGCGGCGAGGAGGGCACGGAGCGTTCGCTCCACGGGTTGAAGCGGGCCATGCCGTGAGCAGTGTGCGCTACGAGGGCGTCGAGAAGCGGTTCGATCCGGTGGTGGCGCTGCGTGCCCTCGATCTCGACGTGCCGAACCGTGCCTTCCTGGCGCTGCTCGGACCCTCGGGCTGCGGCAAGACCACGGCGCTGAGGGTCCTGGCCGGCCTCGAGGCACCGACCGCCGGGCGGGTACTGATCGGCGGCCGCGACGTGACGCGGCTGCAGCCGCGCGACCGCGACATCGCCATGGTGTTCCAGAGCTATGCGCTCTATCCCCATATGACGGTCGGCGACAACATCGCCTATCCCCTGCGCATCCGCAATGTGCCGGCGGCCGAGCGCGCGCGCAAGATCGCCACCGTCGCCCAGGCGCTCGAGGTCGATCACCTGCTTCATCGCTATCCGCGCCAGCTGTCGGGCGGCCAGCGCCAACGCATCGCCCTGGCACGCGCCATCGTGCGCGATCCCGCCGCCTTTCTGATGGATGAGCCATTGTCCAATCTCGATGCCCGGCTGCGCCTCACCATGCGCGGCGAGATCAAGCGGCTGTGCCGTGAGCTCGGCGCCACCACCATCTACGTGACCCATGACCAGGCCGAGGCGCTGACCATGGCCGATCTCGTCGCGGTGATGCGCGACGGTGCGCTGCAGCAGCTCGGCTCGCCGGAGGAAATCTACGAGCGTCCGGCCAACCGGTTCGTGGCGCTCTTCGTCGGCAGCCCGCCGATGAACCTCCTCGGCGCCTCGATCGACAATGCCGGTCTCCATGTCGCGGGCACGACGATGCCGCTCGGCTCGAGCCGCCGCGCCGCCTGCACCGGCAAGGCCATCGGCGAGGTCGGCATAAGGCCGGAGGACATCGTGCTCGGCGCCGCCGGCGTCGCCGCGAACCTCAATGGCGAGGTCTATGTGGTCGAGCCGATGGGCAACGAGACGCTGGTGGTGATCCGCCTCGGCGAGGAGAAGCTGTCGGCCAGGGCGCCGCGCGGGTTCCGTGCCCCCGTCGGCTCTGCCATCGGAGTCACCTTCGATGCCGATGACGCCTGCTTCTTCGATGCCTCGGGCACGACTGTCGTGCATAGGGATATAAGAAAGGGAGGAAACCAGAATGAAGACCCGTGAATTGCTGCAGCGCAAGCTGAACCGCCGCAAGCTTCTCAAGACGAGCGCCCGTCTCGCCGTCGGCTCGACGCTGGTCGCGACCCTGGCCGCCCCACCGATCGTCAGGGCGGCCGGCGGCAAGGTCATCATCGGTGCCTTTGTCGATGGCGGCCTCACGCCCTTCAAGCAGAAGATCATTCCGCTCGCCAAATCCGAGGCAGGCTTCGACGTTCAGTTCCTCGAGGATGAGTACGGCGTCACTCTCGAGAAATGGTTTGCCGACGCCCAGAACAGCGCCGGCCAATATGACATGTACCTGCTCGATGACCCGTGGGTGCCGCAATTCGGCGCTGCCGACGTGCTCGAGGATCTCGGCGCCGGCGGCATCGAGGGGTCGGACTCCGACTGGATCGCCTCGCTCATCGCCATGGGTTACTGGCCGCCGCAGCAGGGGCCGCGGGTCAAGGGCTTTGAATCGGCAACGCCCAAGCTGATCTCGCTGCCCTTTGTCGGCGACCTGCAGACCCTGACCTACCGCAATGATGTCTACACCGACGGTGCACCCGCCACCTGGGACGACCTCATCGCCAAGGGCAAGGACGGTGTCGCCGCCGGCAAGATCAAATATCCGATCGTGTTCCGCGGCGTCAGCGGCAACCCGATCGTCACCAGCTGGTACCCCATCTTCTTGTCCTTCGGCGGTGAGTTCTTCGACGACAAATGGAACGTCACCTTCAACTCCGATGCCGGCAAGAAGGCCGCCGATTATTTCGTTGGCACCCTCAAGCAGAACGCTCCTCCGGGCGTTGTCGAGTTCGATTCCGATCAGGAAGGCGCCGCCATCCTCGGGGGCGAAGCCGGTGCCATCATCCAATATTCCGGTAATGCTCTGAAGGCGGACGACCCCAAGCAGACCAAGGTTGCCGGCAAGCTCGACTTCGGCGTGGTACCGAAGCAGGAGAAGGCGATTGCCCAGATCGGCATATTCATCGCCTCGGTTCCCAAATCGGCGCCCAACAAGGCCAATGCCATCGAGTTCCTGAAATGGTATGTGAGCCCCGCCACCCAGGCCAAGCTCGCCGAGGCGGGATCGATCCCGGTCAAGCGCAGCGCCTTCGCCGTCCAGAAGCCCGGCAACCGGCTCATTCCGGTGGCGCTCAAGCAGCTCGACTCGGGTGCCGAGCCGCGGCCGCGCACCCCCGACTGGGCCAAGGTCGAGGAGCTGCTCGGCATCGAGCTCAACAAGGCGCTGCAGGCCGGATCGGGCGGCGGCGAAGCGCTCGACACGGCAGCCGGCAAGGTGACGAACTATCTGAAGGATGCCGGCTACTACAAGTGAGCGCCCTCGAGCGATTGCGGAGCCGCGAGCGGCTCCAGGGGGCAGGGCTTGACGCAGCCCTGCCTTACCTCCTGCTTGCTCCGAGCATCCTCGTCACCCTCATCGTGCTCGTCTATCCGCTGTGGGACGGCATTCGCGCCAGTACCCGGTTCTATCGCTATGGCAAGGAGCTGCGCGATATCGGCTTCGAGAATTACACGAGGCTCTGGGACGATCCGCAATTTCTCAATTCGCTGTGGGTGACGCTGCGCTTCGTCACCGCCTCGGTCGCCATCGAGACGGTGCTCGGCCTCGCCTTGGCGCTGTTCTGCCTGCACGAGTTCCGCGGCATCAGGCTGTTGCGCACCGTGCTTATCGTGCCGATGGTCATCACCCCGGTGGTGGTGGCCATCGTCTTTCGCCTGATCTATGCCAGCGATGCCGGCATGCTCACCGCCTTCTCCGAGGCGCTGGGCGGCGGCCCGGTCCAGATCCTCGGCGAGCCGACCCGCGCCTTCATCGGCCTCGTCGCGCTCGATGTCTGGGAATGGACCCCGCTGATGTTTCTCATCATGCTGGCCGGGCTCCAATCCCTCCCCGTCGAGCCCTTCGAGGCGGCCCGCGTCGACGGCGCCGGGCCGTGGCGGGTGTTCATCGATCATACCTTGCCGATGCTGCGGCCGGTGATCGCCATCGCCATCGTGCTGCGCACCATCGATGCCTTCGGGACCTTCGACCAGGTCTTCGTGCTGACCCGCGGCGGTCCTGGCGAGGCCACCAGGCTTCTGTCGGTCCTCGGCTACGACATCGCCTTCAAGTTCCAGCAGACCGGCTACGCGGCGGCGCTGTTCCTGACCATGGGCCTCATCATCCTCGCCCTCGCCTTGGCGGCGGTGCGCATGCTGCGCCGGGCCGGCCAATCATGAGCGCGCGCCTCCTTCGCGGCCTGGTTACGGCGGTCATTCTCACGATCGTGCTTTTGCCGATCTATTGGATGGTCGCCGCCTCGCTCAAATCGAATCTCGAGATCACCCAGCAGGCGACGCTCTACCCGCATGCGCCGTCCTTCGACAATTATCGGCGGCTGTTCTCGGAGAAGCAGTTCGGCGACTATCTCACCAACTCGCTGGTGGTGACCGCCTGCTCGGTGGCGCTGGCGCTCGTCATCGGCACGCTCGCTGCCTATGCCATCGCCCGATTCCATCTGCGCTTCAATCTCGAGCGCACCGTCGGATTGTCGCTGCTCACGCTGCGCATCGTGCCGCCGGTGGTGATCCTGATTCCGGTCTATCTCCTGATGCTCCAGCTCAGATTGCTCGACACCTGGCTCGGCCTGATCATCACCTATACGGCGCTCAACATCACCTTCTGCGTCTGGATGATGGAGAGCTTCTTCCGCGAGATTCCGACCGATCTCGAGGAAGCCGCCATGGTCGATGGCGACTCGCGCTTCACCGCCTTTCGCCGCATCACCCTGCCGCTGGCCGCGCCCGGCCTTGCCGCCACCGCCATCTTCGCCGTCATCGTCACCTTCAACGAGTTCCTCTTCGCTCTTGTCCTGACCGCGACGCCCCGCGCCATGACCATGCCGCGCGGCACCGCCACGCTCATCGGCCGCATCGACACCGATTGGGCCTCGATGGCGGCGGCAGGCGTCATCGGCGCGCTGCCGATCGTGATCTTCGCGCTGCTGGTGCAGCGCCATCTGGTGCGGGGGTTGACGCTCGGCGCCGTCAAGTGACCGCGCTCCAGCGACCGCTCGCCGCCGACGCGAGCACTGCATCGAGCACCGCGCCGACTCGCGCCGCGGTATCGAGCGTGGTCAGCGGTGGCCGGCCTTTGGTCACCAGCTCCATCAGCTCATGAACCTCGATCGCCTTGTGATCGTTGAAGCTCAAGCCGTGACCGGCGCCCGGGCTGATCGCGCCATAGAATTCATGGGCCGGATGGGAAAGGATGCGGGTGAACCCGGCGCGCTCGGCTGCGGCGCCCGCGACATGAAGATTGAGCTCAGCCCCGCGCTCGCCCTCGAAGCGCAGCGCCCCCTTGCTGCCGACGATCTCGTAATTGATCGCCATCTTGCTCCCGGTGGCGATCCGGCTCGCCTCGATATAGCCTTGGACACCATTGGCAAAGCGTAAGAGCGCCAGCCCCTGATCGTCATTGCTGACTGGACGACGGGTCGTGCTGCCCGTCGCCACCACCCGTTCGCCGATGACGATCCTGGTGTCGGCCGAAACCGCGGCAATGTCCCCGATGAGATGGAGGGCGATGCAGATGATATGGCTGCCGAGATCGCCGAGCGCTCCGGCCTCGCCCGCAACGGCGCGGTCGCACCGCCAGCTGAAGGGTGCCGCAGGGTCCGACAGATAGTCCTCGTTGTGCGTGCCGCGGAACAGCACGATGTCGCCGATCGTCCCTTCCGCGATCAGCCGCCGGGCGAGCCAGACCAGCGGGTTGCGCAGATAGGTGTAGCCGGTGATGCTGGCGACGCCGGCCTGCCGCGCCGCCTCGGCCACCTCGCGCGCTTCGCGGCCCGACAGGCCGACCGGCTTCTCGCAATAGACGGCCTTGCCATGGGCGATCGCTTCGAGTGCGATCGCGCGATGCAGCGCGCTCGGCACGCAGATATCGACGACATCGATGTCGGGGCTCTCGACGATCGCCTGCCAGCCCGCCGCCGCATGGCGAAACCCGAACCGGGCCGCCGCCTGCGCCGCGAGCTCGGGGGTTGCCTCGGCCACCGCCTCCAGCACTGGCGAGCCGCCGCTGTCCGGAAAGGTGGTATCATGGACGCGATAGCCATGAACGTGACAGCGCGCGATCGCACCCGCGCCGATCAGCCCGATGCGGACAGGACGCTTGGTCATGGTTCACGCAGCGATCGTGAAGCCGGCTGCCTCGGCGCTCCGCTTGAGATGAGCATGACCGAGCTCGGCATAGATAGCCGGGTTGAAGAACCGCGGGTCTTGCTCGGCCTCCTGAATCACCCAGCCTTCATATTTGGCGCCCCGCAGCGCGTGGAACACCGCCATATAGTCGACGATGCCATCCCCAGGCGCCGTGAAGATGCCGGACAGGATCGCCTCCGAGAAGCTGGCGTCGCGCCGCCGGCAGGCCTCGAGCGCATAGCCCCTGATATCCTTGCAATGCACGTGATTGATCCGCTCGCCGAACGTATCGATCGCCGCCACCGGGTCGCCGCCGCCATAGGTCAGGTGACCGGTGTCGAGCAGGAGTCCGACGCTCGGCCGCGTGTTCTCCATGAGCCGGCGGACATCGTCGACCGACTCGACCACCGTGCCCATATGATGATGAAACGCCATGCGCACGCCCTGATCCGCCAGATGGTCGGCCACCTCCGATGCCCGCGCTCCGAACGTCCTCCATTGCTCGGCGCTGTCGATCCGCGGTCGGGTGCTGCGCCGCGCCCCGACATCGTTGATGATGTCGCCGCTCGTCTCGGCGAACACCATGATCCTCGCCCCGCAGGCCTGATGCAGCGCCAGATGATCCTTGAGCGCCGCGATCTCCGCCTTGGCGTCGCGCTCGAGAAGCTTTCCCGAATACCAGCCGCCGACCAGCCGCAGCCCATGCTCGTCGAGCAGCTTGCGCAGCGCCTTGCCCTCCTTCGGCATCTTGCGCCCGAGCTCGACGCCGCTGAACCCCGCCCTCCGTGCCTCGGCGAGACAGGTCTCCACCGGGATATCGTCGCCCAGCCAATGCATGCAATCATTGGTCCAGCCGATCGGATTGATGCCAAAGCTGATCGCCATGTCTCGTCTTCCTGATTACCGATCTTGTCTGTTCTCGCGATCCGCCACCGCCTGCTCATAGGCCTTGCGCGCCTGCTCGACGCTGCCCGAGCGCGAGACTTCGGGGACGGGGACATCCCACCATGCGCCGCCCTCCGCCGTCGACAGCGCCGGGTCGGTCTCGATCACCACCACATGGGTGCGGTTGCTGCGCTTCGCCCGCTCGAGCGCTGCTGCGAGCTCCGGGATCGATCCCGCCCTTTCCGCCACCGCGCCGAGCGCCGCCGCATGGGCCGCGAAATCGATCGTCGGCATTGCCTGATGCACCGTGTCCTTGAGGAGATTGTTGAAGGATTCGATGCCGCAGGCGCGCTGCAGCCGGTCGATGCAGCCAAAGCCGTGATTGTCGAGCACCACGATGTCGAGCTTGACCCCGAGGAGCACCGAGGTGGCGATCTCCGAGTTCATCATCAGATAGGAGCCGTCGCCCACCAGCACCATCACGCGCCGATCGGGCAGTGCCAGCTTGACGCCGAGACCGCCGGCAATCTCGTAGCCCATGCAGGAATAGCCATATTCGAGGTGATAGGCCTCGGGCTCGGAAGCCCGCCACAGCTTGTGAAGCTCGCCCGGCAACCCGCCCGCCGCGCACACCACGATGTCGCGAGGCCCGCTGTCGCGATTGACCGCGCCAAGCACCTGCGCATCGCTCGGCAGCGCATTGCCGCGCGGTGGCGACGTCACCTTGTCGACCGTCTTCACCCATTGCGCCGCCTCGGCCTTGGCAAGCTTCTGCCATGACGACGGCGCCTGCCAGCCTTGCAGCGCGCCCGACAAGCCGTTCAATCCCGCTTGCGCATCCGCCACCAGGCTCTGCGCCTGGCTCTTGGCGGCATCGGCCGCCGACACGTTGAGCTGGATCAGCTTTGCATCCTGGAATAGCGCATGCGATCCGGTGGTGAAATCCTGAAGCCGCGTGCCCGCCGCCAGGATCACATCGGCCTGGCGGGCCAGCGCATTCGCCGCCGTCGAGCCGGTGACGCCGATGCCGCCGAGATAGAGCGGATCATCCCACGGGACAGAACCCTTGCCCGCCTGGGTCTCGGCCACCGGCACGCCATGGCGCGCCGCGAAGGCGACGAGCGTCGGGCTGGCGAGGCTGTATTTCACCCCGCCGCCGGCGATGATCAGCGGGCGCTCGGCCTGTTTCAGCGCCTCCGCTGCTGCCGCCAGCTCGTCGCGATCGGGCTCCGGGCGCCGCCAGCGCACGATCCGGCGCTCGAACAGCGCCGCCGGGAAATCGGCGGCCTCGACCTGCACGTCCTGCGGCAGGCACAGCGTCACCGGCCCGCATTCCGCCGGATCGGTCAGCACCCTGAGCGCCTCGGGCAGCGCCGTGATCAGCTGCTCGGGGCGATTGATGCGGTCGAAATAGCGCGACACCGGCCGGAAGCAGTCATTCGCCGAGGTCGTCGGATCGCCGACCACCTCGATCTGCTGCAGCACCGGATCGGGCCGCCGATTGGCGAAGACATCGCCCGGCAGCAGCAGGATCGGCAGCCGGTTGACATGGGCCGCCGCCGCCGCCGTCACCATATTGGTGGCGCCGGGCCCGATCGAGCTCGTGCAGGCCATCATGCGCCGGCGGTTCGTCGCCTTGGCGAAAGCCGTGGCGGCATGCGCCATCGCCTGCTCATTATGCGCCCGATAGGTCGGTAGCACGTCGCGCGCCGCCGCCAGCGCCTCGCCGAGACCGGCGACATTCCCATGGCCGAAGATCGCGAACACCCCGCCGAACAGGGGTACGACCCGTCCGTCGATCTCGACCTCGAGGCTTGCGATAAACTTGACGATGGCCTGCGCCATGGTGAGACGGATGGTGCTCATGATCTCGCTCCTTCCCGCGCCTGCTGCCACGCCTCGATCATCCGCGCATAGGCGGCGGCGACCGACGACATCGCCTGTTCGTCAGTGTACGTACCATTCATCCATTGGCTCGCTGCCGCGCCGAAGATCGTGCGGCCGATGGCGAAGCCCTTGCAGATCGGCTGCTGCGCCGCCAGGCGAAGCGCTGACATCAACCTGTCCTCCGGTTGATCGAGTCCGAGGAGCAGGATGCCGCGGCAATAGGGATCGTGTCTCGCGATCGTCTCGCTCAACGCCGCCCAGCCCTCGCGGCTGGACGGGCCCGCGAGCTTCCACCAGTCGGGCGCGATGCCGAGCCCGTAGACCCAGCGGAGCAGGGGGACGAGAATTGCCGCATCCGCCGCCTCGCCGCGGCTCGGGATGATCTCGAGAAGCAGCTCGTGACCCGTCGCGCGGCAGGCGCTGAACAAGCGCTTGAGCTGTCCCTCCTGTGCCGCGCGGAGATTGCCATCATCATCGGGATGGCAGCGCAGCAGGCACTTGACCACATGCTGGACCGGCCATTCCGCAAGCGTCACCGCCACATCGTCGCTGCCTTCGAACTTGAGCGGGCTCTCCTCGGGCAGCTCGATCGGCCGCGCGATGAAATGACCAAATCCGCTGGCATGATCAAGGGTTTCTCGGCCATGGCGATCATCGAGGATGATGCCGAAGGACGCCGAATCGCCGGCCGCCACCCGCGCCGCCCGATAGACCAGCGCCTTGAAGCGCGCGATTTCCTGGCGAGGCTTCCCGCAACTGTCGGCGAGCCGCTCGAGCTGGCTTCGATGATCGAAGGCGAGCACGGTGAGCTCATGCGCCTGCGGCCGGCGCGTCGTCGACCAGTGGAGGTGATTGAGCACCGGATCGAGGCGCAGCGCCCGATAGGCGCTGCCGCGCTCGAGAAAGTGCTGGAGCTCCGGCGAGGTCGGCATGGCCGGCGCGCAGCCATGGCGCGACACCACGATGGCGCCGGCGGCATTGCCGAAGCGCAAGGCGGTCTCCAGCGTCTCGCCCTTGAGATGGCCGCGCAGGAACCCGGCAAGAAAGGCATCGCCGGCGCCGAGCACGTTGTAGACCTCGATCGGAAACCCCGACGCGGTGATCGCATCGTCGAGATCGTTCGGAATCGCTTCGGGAAACGCCGCGGCACCGCGCGGTCCGCGCTTGAGCACGATGAGCGCCGGCGAGATGGCGCGGATCTGCCTGAGCGCCGTGACCGTATCCCTCGAGCCGCCGGCAATATGGATCTCCTCCTCGGTCCCGACGATCACCGTGCAACGGCCAAGGATCGCCTGCAGATGCCTGGTCACCATCGCATCGTCGACGAAGCGCACCTCGCCGGTCCCGTGCCCGCCGAGCCCCCACAGCACCGGGCGGTAGTCGATGTCGAGAATGATCTCGGCCCGCGACGCCTTGACCGCCGCGATTGCCGCCATGCTCGCTTCCTTGACCGACGGCGTCGAGAAATGCGTGCCGGTGACCACGATCGCCCGCGCCGAGCCGATGAAGGCGGGATCGATATCGTCGGTCGTCAGCGCCATGTCGGCGCAGTTCTCGCGGTAGAAGATGAGCGGAAAGGTCTCGTGATCGCGGATGCCGAGAATGACCAGCGCCGTCAGGCGTTTCGGATCGGTGACGAGATGGCTGGTGTCGACGCCCTCGCGGATGAGCTGCTCGCGGATGAAGCGGCCCATATTCTCGTCGCCGACCCGCGACAGCAGCGCCGGCTTCAAGCCGAGCCGCGCCGCACCGACCGCGATATTGGCCGGGCAGCCGCCGACATATTTCGCAAAGCTCGCCATGTCCTCGAGCCTGCCGCCGACCTGACCGCCATAGAGATCGACGGACACCCTGCCGATGGTGATCAGGTCGAGCGCGCGCTCACCCATGTGCTCAGAGGTTCCTCGGCTTCCAGTAATCCGCCTTGGGCTCGGTCGTCCAGCGATGCGCCGCAGTGAATTCCGGCACGGTATAAGGATTTCCCGGCAAGTGCCTGATCACCCACGAATAGTACATGCCATAGCCGGGCGCGGCGCATTGCGCGTGATCGAGCCCAGGCGGGATCGCGATCGTGTCATACTGCCGGACCTTGACGACGCTCTCGCCGATCTCGGCATGCCCGTAGCCTTCCGGCCGGGTAAAGCGATAGTGATAGATCTCGGGCTGGGGGTGGTGGTGTGGCGGGTAGCTCGACCAGCGCCCCTGCAGCGTGACCACCTCGCCGAGCACGAGATCCGCCTCGCCCGGCGCGTTGCGCTTGTCGAAGATGGTCCGCACCAGCCTGAGGCAGCTGTCGCCCACCTGCCCCTTGCCGCGATGCTCGTCCGGCACGTCCTCCGGGCCGTAGAACCGGCTGGGGAAGGCCTTGCGGTTGCGCACCGCATAGACGGTGAGCTCGCTTGGCCGGACCGCGACGAGCTCGACCTGTTCGCCAGCCGCCACGTGAAGTGCGCTGGCGCTCTCGTCGAACAACGATTGCCGGGAGAGCCGGCGCTCGACGGTGCCGGCCTTTGCCTTGACGTCACCCGCCATCAGCAGGAATGCCGTCTCGCCCTCGCTCACCGTCTGCCAAACCTCTCCGACCGCGAGTTTGAGGACGCCGAAGGCGATGCCGCTTGGCTCGGAAAGGGTGGTCACTTCGGTGTAACCTTGCGGGAAGCCGTCGCGGAAGGTCTCGATATGCTCTTGCATGGGTAGGGGCTCGTGGCAGCGGGGCGGCGGCATGGTAGAGCACGGTCACGGGCGGCGCCAGTCACCCCTCCTCGGGCCGGATCACGCCCTTCTTGAGGATTAGGTTGCCATAGAGCCGCCGCTCGCCGGTTGCGACGATCGCGAAACAACTCCTGGCGCGCGCGTAGAATGCCGACCGCTCGAGCGCCCCGATCTGCCCGACCATCCTTTCGAACGCGCGGATGACCGGCGGCACCGCCTGCGGATCGTCGACCACCGCCATGCGGAAGGCTGCGGTCTCGACGAAGTCGTCGAGCGGCAGGACGGACAGGATCGCTTCGACCATCCGCACCGCATCGATTCCATCGGCCCGGATCAGCCGCTTCGCGCCCTCGGTCGCCGGGTAGTTGGCGTCGACCACCGCGATCTCGTCGCCATGGCCCATGGCGCGCAGCACAAACAGGAGATCCGGCCCCAGAATGGGATCGATACCGCGCAGCATGTCGACCTCCTCGGCTGCAAAGCGCATGTTGACCCAAGACTGCACGGGCTGCAATCATGCTGGGAATAGTCGCCAAAGACAATGCAGGCGAACAGAATTGGGAGGATCTCATGAAGGTGAAACGCTATTTCGTGGGGCTCGCTGCCCTCCTCGCCGCCGCTCAAGCCGGATCGTCGTCCAAGGCGGGCGAGTTTGACGGCGTGACCGTCAACCTCGTCACCTTCACCGGCCCGCAGATCGCCGAGCCGCTCCAGCGGCGCGCCCCCGATTTCGAGAAGCTCACCGGCGCCAAGGTCAATGTCACGACCGTGCCGTTCTCCGATCTCTACACCAAGCTCCTGACCGACTGGTCGAGCGGGACCAACTCGATCGATGCCGCGGTCTTTGCCCCGCAATGGATGGTCGACTATGTCGCCGGCGGGTTCCTCGAGGACCTCACCGGCCGCATCGCCAAGGACGGCAAGATTGAGGAGAACGACGTCGCCCCGTTCTTCCGCGACTTCTCGCAGAAGTATAGCGGCAAGACCTACATGATCACCCTCGATGGCGACTTCCACATGATCTATTACCGCACCGACCTGTTCGATGCGGCCGGTCTCAAGCCGCCCGAGACCTGGGAGGACTATGTCGCCGCCGCCAAGGCGCTGCATGGCAAGGACATGAATGGCGACGGCACCCCCGATTATGGCTCCTGCATCGCCAAGGCGCGCAACCAGCAATCCTACTGGTTCATCACCTCGGTCGCCGGCGGCTTCATCCAGTCCAAGGGCACGAGCCAGGGCGCCTTCTTCGACGTTCGCGACATGAAGCCGCTCGTCAACAACGAGGGTTTTGCCAAGGCGCTCGATCTCTACAAGGAGACCACCAATTACGGTCCGCCCAACGAGATCAATCTCAATGTCGGCGACACCCGCAGCCTGTTCACCTCGGGCCGCTGTGCGCTGTCGCTCGACTGGGGCGACATCGGCACGCTCGCCATCGATCCGGCGACGTCGAAGGTCATCGACAAGGTCGGCGCCGCCATCCTCCCCGGCTCGAAATCGGTGCTCGACCGCGACACCGGCAAGCTCGCGCCCTGCACGGGCGAGTCCTGCCCGCATGCGGTGAACGGCGTCAATCACGCGCCCTTCGCCTCCTTCGGCGGCTGGGGCGGCGGCGTCAACGCCCATGCCGATCCCAAGGTGAAGGACGCCGCCTACGCCTTCTTCGCCTATATGACCGAGCCGGCGCAGTCGAATGTCGACGTGACCATCGGCAAGACCGGCTTCAACCCCTATCGCGTCTCCCAGTTCAAGAACCTCGACAACTGGAAGAAGGCCGGCATGAGCGAAAAGGCGGCCAAGTCCTATCTCGGCGCCATCGAGGCAAGCCTCGACAGCCCCAACATGATCCTCGATCTCCGCATCCCGCAGAATCAGAAGTACCAGCAGGTGGTGCTCGACGAGGCGGTGTCGCGCTTCCTCGCCGGCGAGATCGACCGCGATGCCGCCATGAAGGCCATCGAGGACGGCTGGAACAACCTCAATGAGGAGATCGGCAAGGACGATCAGCTCAAGGCCTACAAGGCGACGATCGGCGCTCAATAGGCAGTAGGCAGTAGGCAGTAGGCAGTAGGCAGTAGGGAAGGGCGCCGCTCACTGCCTATTGCCTAATGCCTATTGACTTCCTGGTGCGATGATCCCGAATGAATCCGCCTGCAGTCAGCCTTGCCGAATGGACCGACCGCCATGCCGGCCGCATCATGGTGCTGCCGGCGGCCCTGACAATCCTCGCCTTCGCGCTGTTCCCGCTGATCATCTCGGCCTATCTGTCGGTGGCGCGCTTCGCGCTGGCGCCTGGCGGTTTCAAGCTCACCTTCATCGGTCTCCTGAACTACCGGAAGCTCCTGGTCGGCACCCAGCAATATCATTTCCTCGGCACCTTCCAGAGCCTCGGCGCAGTGGCGTGGATCTTTCTCGGCCTGGTCACCGCCGCGCTGCTCGTCTGGTTCGGTCGCTATGTAATGAGCGGCAGCATCACCGCCGCCGGCACCATCGGCCGCATCGTTTCGACTGCGCTTGCCTTCGGGCTTGCATTCCTCGTCGCCGCCACCATTCTCTCCGACGGCTTCCCCGGCACCTTCGTCACCACCTTCTTCTATGTCATCGTCGGCGTTGCCATTCAGTTCCTGCTGGGGCTCGGGCTGGCGCTTCTCGTCGCCAGGCCGATTCACGGCCGGAGCTTCTTCCGCGTCGCCTTCTTCGTGCCGCTGATGGTGACGCCGGTCGGCATCGCCTACACCTTCCGCATGCTCGCCGACATGCAGAAGGGGCCCTTCGCGCCGTTGAGCCGCGCCCTCGGCCTTGGTGAATGGGCCTGGGCCATGGAGCCCTGGTCGGCCCGCCTGATCGTGCTGCTTGGCGACACCTGGCAATGGACGCCGTTCATGTTCATCGTCCTTTTGGCCGCGGTCGAGAACCAGCCGCGTGAGCAGGTCGAGGCTGCCCATATCGACGGCGCCAATGGCTTGCAGATCTTTCGCGACATCACCTGGCCGGCGATTGCGCCGGTCGCCGCCACCGTCGTCCTGATCCGCCTGATCGAGGCCTTCAAGATCGTCGACCTGCCGAACGTGCTGACCGGTGGCGGGCCGGGTCTCGCCACCGAGACGATGACGCTGCACGCCTTCATCGCCTGGCGCACCCAGGACCTCGGCGGCTCTGCCGCCATCGGCTACATCCTGCTCTTCGCCTCGACGGTGACCTGCATCTCCTTCTTCAACTACGTCGTTTTAAGATCGCGGAAGTACCAATGACCGCCGTCGATACGAGACCGCTCGGCCGTCGCCTGTTCGAGCCCCGCACCATCACCACCCAGGCCATCGTGCCGAGGCTCGCCACCTATGCGGTTCTGCTGTTCTGGACCTTCGTGGCATTGATGCCGCTCTACTGGGTGTTCATCACCTCCTTCAAGCTGCCGATCCAGGTCGATGCCGGGCCGTTCTATCTCCCCTTCATCGACTATCAGCCGACGCTCGACGCCTGGCGCTACATCCTGGTCGACATTTCCCGCGACACGCTGAGGCCCTATGTCAATTCGGTGGTGGTGGCTCTTGCCTCGACCTCGCTTGCCGTTCTCGTCGGATCGATCGCGGCTTACGCGCTGGTCCGCATCCGCTTTCGCATCAAGATCGCCGTCGTCGCGAGCTTCGTTATCCTGCTTCTCGCCGTCATCGTCGCGGTCGGCCAGCTCGGCGTCGACTGGCGGCTCGCGACCGCCGTCGCCATCGCGCTATTCCTGCTCGCGCTCGTGACGCTGGCCCGCCGTTTCGACCGTGCACTGACCAATGGCGACATCGAGTTCTGGATGATCTCGAACCGCATCATGCCACCGGTGGTGGCGGTGCTGCCGATCTATCTCATGTTCCAGAAATTGCATCTGCTCGACACCTGGACGGCGCTGATCGCCACCTACACCGCCGTCAACCTGCCGATCGTCGTCTGGCTCACCCGCGATTTCTTTGCCGCCATCCCGCGCGATCTCGAGGAGAGCGCCGAGATCGACGGCGCCTCGAAATTCCGGGTGCTGTTCACCATCGCCCTGCCGCTCGCCCGCTCGGGTCTCGCCGCCACCTTCATGCTCGTCTTTATCCTGGCATGGAACGAGTATCTGCTTGCACTCTTTCTCTCGAACGTGAAAGCTCAGACCATGCCGCTCCTGGTTGCCGGAATGAACGGCACCCGCGGGCCCCAATGGTGGTACATGTCGGTGGTGATCATCATCATGATAGCGCCCGTCGTCGTCATCGCTGCCGTGCTGCAGAAGCACATCACCCGCGGCATCCTGCTCGGCGCCGTCAAGGGCTGCTTCCTGCTGCTTACCGCCGCGGCGCTCCTGTCCTCGGCCCCCGCCTTCAGCCAGAACGCCCCCACCGACTACCGCATGTGGCAGCGGGGCTATGACCGCTCGACCGTCTATCGCAGCATGAACCGGACCCTGACCTTGCCGAAAGCCGTGCCGGCGCCGCGCGTCGTCATACCCGACAGCCCCCTCGGTCAGCCTCAGCTCGCGGGGCCGTCCCGGGCTTATCGCGGCTCGCTCCCGAGATTCAGCCCGCAATGGCTGGACTATTGCCGTGCCAAGTATGATTCTTTCAATCCGCGAACCGGAAAGTATCTGAGTTATGGCGGCGTTTACCGAACCTGTCGTTAAGTGATGATAATGTTTGTCGCGTGATCCGAAGGATTGAGCCGATGTTGATCCGAACTCTTGTCGCCGCCGCCGGCCTTTCGGCGCTTGTCGCCGGCCTTGGCAGTGCCGCTCCGCCGGCCGCCGCCCACCTCCTCTTCGACACCGAGCGCCCGCCCTATTGCTGGGCCTGCGGCCGCGAATATCTGCGGTGGCGCCGCATCTTCGAGCGCACCAGGCCGTGGCGCGTCTATCAGCGCGAGCTGCATGAGACGATCCCGCTGATCCCGCCGGATAGGACCTATTACGGTGTCCGTTCCTATTTCCGTCCGGGCCCGGATTATTTCCCGAGATGACGGCTCGGCCGTCGGCTGACACGCTGGCGCGGCTCGCTCGAATCACCGGTGCTGCCTACGCTCTGACCGAGCCGGAGGCGATGCGTCCCTATCTGTCGGAGCCGCGCCAGCGCTGGCACGGCCGCGCCGCCATGGTGCTCCGGCCCCGCTCCACCGCCGAGGTCGCGGCGATCATGCGCCTCGCCGATGAAACCATGACGGCAATCGTCCCCCAGTCGGGCAATACCGGTCTGGTCGGCGGCCAGATCGCCTCCGAGAGCGGCGATCAGGTGGTGCTGGTGCTCGATCGCATGGCGGCGATCCGCGACATCGACACACGGAACGATACCCTGACCGCCGAGGCCGGCGTCACCCTTGCCGGCGTGCAGCAGCAGGCCTTGGCCGTCGACCGCCTCTTTCCCTTGAGCCTTGCCTCGGAGGGTTCCTGCCGGATCGGCGGCGTTCTTGCCACCAATGCCGGCGGCGTCGCCGTTCTCGCCTACGGCAATGCCCGCAATCTCTGCCTCGGTCTCGAGGTGGTGCTCGCCGACGGCCGTGTCTGGAGCGGACTCAATCGGCTGCGCAAGGACAACACCGGCTATGATCTGAAGCAGCTCTTCATCGGCAGCGAAGGCACGCTCGGCATCATCACCGCCGCGGTGCTGCGGCTTCTCCCGGCGATCCGCGACCGCGCCACCGCCTTCGTCGCGATCGCCTCGCCTGACGCCGCCCTCGACCTCTTCACGCTCGCCCGCGACCAGGCGGCGAGCCGGCTGACGGCTTTCGAGCTCATTCCGCGCATCGGCCTCGACTTCACCATCCGCCATGGCGGGTGCCGCGATCCGCTGAAGGAGCCTGCGCCCTGGTACGCGCTGGTCGAGCTCACCGACCAGGCATCGTCCGGCACGCTCCAGGACACCCTTGCGGCGATCCTGGAACAGGCGGTCGAGCGGGGTCTCGTCAGCGATGCGGCGATCGCCACGAGCGCCGCTCAGATCAATGACTTCTGGCGCATTCGTGAATCATTGTCGGAAGTGCAGGGGCGCGAAGGCGCCTCGCTCAAGCACGACGTGTCGGTGCCCCTCTCCAACGTCCCGCGCTTCATTGCCGACGCCACCGCCGCCGTTTTGGCGGTCGAGCCGCTGAGCCGCCCGGTGCCCTTCGGCCATCTCGGTGATGGGAACATTCATTTCAACATCAGCCAGCCGGTCGGCGGCGATCGTGCCCGCTTCCTCGCCAAAGCGGACACGCTCACCGCGCGGGTCTATGAGGTGGTGCAGGCACTCGATGGCTCGATCAGCGCCGAGCATGGCATTGGCCAGATGAAGCGTATGCTGATGCCGGCCATCAAGTCGCCGGTCGAGCTCGCCATGATGCGCGCCGTCAAGCAGGCGCTCGACCCCAAGGGCCTGCTCAACCCGGGGAAGCTTCTGCCCTGACGACCTTGGGCTTGTGCTTCACGTCGCGCAGGATCTCGCGCGCGGCATTGTGCCCCGGTATCCCCGACACGCCACCGCCCGGATGGGCCGACGAGCCGCACAGATAAAGCCCGGCGATCGGCGTGCGGTAATCGGCATAGCCCGATACCGGTCGCTGGAAGAACAGCTGGTCGGGCGACAGCTCGCCCTGGAATATATGGCCGTTCGGCAGCCCGACGATCCGCTCGATGTCCGGCGCCACCAGCACCTGCGCCGTGATTACGTCGTCGGAGAAATGCGGCGCGAACAGCTCGAGCGTATCGAACACCGTGCGGCGGAAATTCTCCTTCTCGTCGGCCCAGCTGCCGTCTTTCAACGTGTACGGAGCATGTCCGCCGAACAGGTTCACCACATGCTTGCCCGGCGGTGCCAATGTCGAATCGACGATGGTCGGACAGACCGGCGTCATGAACGGTCGAGCCGAGTACCAGCCATGCTTGGCATCGTCATAGGCCCGCTCCAGCCAGTCGATGTCGGGCGCCACATGCATATAGGTCGGATAGTCGAAATTGCCGAGCACGCCATCCGCCTTGATCTTGTCCATAAGCTTCCATTGCGGCGGTCGCTCGCAGGCGATGTTGACCTTGAACGCCGTCGAGAACGTTCGGTACGCCTTGATCTCGCGCACCACCTCGGCCGGCAGCTGCGTCTCGCCGACAAGATCGAGATAGAGATGCTTGGCATTGGCATTGGCGGCGATCACCGGCGCGCGATAGACGGAGCCATCCTCGGTGACGACCCCGGTGGCGCGGCCATTCGCCGTCTCGATGCGCGTCACCATGCGCTCGGTGAAGATGTCGACGCCATGCTTGCGGCCCCATGCCGCCAGCGCCTGGGTGATCGAGCCCATGCCGCCCTTGATGAACCCCCAGCCGCCGGCGCCTTCGTGCTCGCCCATCAGATGATGCATGATCACATAGGCCGAGCCCGGCGTCTTGGGGCCGGCAAAGGTGCCGATCGAGGCGTAATAGGCGAGCACCGCCATCACCCGGTCGTCCTCGAACCATTCCTTCAGGAAGTCGTAGGCTGACATGGTGAGGAGATCGACCATCCGGTACATGTTCCGCCCGACTCGGCGATAGCGCCACAGAAAGCTGGTGGCGTCGCGGAAGGTGCGCCAGTCGCGCTTCGCCGGATCGAACGGGGTCTCCCACAGGAGCTGCCGCACGATCGACGTCGCCTCGCGCAGATAGGCATCGAAGGCGGGATAGATCTCGGCATCGGCCTTCGAGTATTTCGCGAAGCTCGCCTGGGTCTTGGCCATGTTGTCCGAGAAAACGATGTAATCCGTGTCCGACACCGGCGACACCATGTCGGAGCAGGGGAGCACCTCGACACCGAGCGCCTTGAGATCGAAATCGCGGATGATCCGCGGATGGAGCAGGCTCATCAGGTAGGAGAAGATCGAGGCGCGAAAGCCCGGCGCGATCTCCTCGGTCACCGCCGCGCCGCCGACGATCGCCCGCCGCTCGAGCACCGCCACCTTGAGACCGCTGCGTGCCAGATAGTTGGCGCACACCAAGCCATTGTGGCCGGCCCCAATGACCACGGCGTCGTAATTGTTGCTCATTACAATGCTCCGGAGGGAGAGGCCAGCGCCGAGGCAGGCCCGGTCTCACGCTCCGGCGCCCCGATCTGTTCAAGCGGGATCGACGCTTCGAACTCGAAGCCGTCGCTCTTGAACGACAATCGCGGCGATGATGAGAGATTGGTTCCGATTATGTCAAGCAGCGACAGGCCGAACCCCTTATGCGCCGGCGGGCTGACCGGCGGGCCGCCCATTTCGCGCCACAGGAACCTGAGGGAGCGCGCCGTTTGATCCTCGATCGACCATTGGATCTCGATCGATCCGGATGGCCGCGACAGCGCACCGTATTTCGAGGCATTGGTTGCCAGCTCATGCACCAGCAACGCGATGTTCTGCGAGCCGAGCGCCGAGAGCAGCACCGGCGGTCCCGCCACATTGACCCGCTCGGAGAAGCCGATCACCTCCGAGCCGATGACGCGGTCGATCGGGGCGCCCTGCCAATTGGCCTCGACCAGGAGATCATGGGCCGAGCCGAGCGCCGCCAGGCGGTTGACCAGCACCTCGCGCGACTCTTCGGGCGCCCGCCCCGGCACCACCGTGCGCCGCACGATCGCCTGGATCACCGTGATCAGGTTCTTCACCCGATGCGACAGCTCGCCGACCAGGAGATTGAGCCGCTGCTCGGCCCGTTGCCTTTCGCCGATCTCGCGCTGCAGCCTTTCATTGGTCGACGAAAGATCGGCCGTACGTTCGGCCACCCGCTGCTCGAGCAGCACGTTCGACCGCGCCAGCTCCGCCCGCATGCGATAGAGATCGACGAACACCTTGACCTTGGCGCACAGGATCTCCGGCACCACCGGCGACAGGATGTAGTCGACCGCCCCTTGCGAATAGCCCTGCGCCTGCTGCACCTCGTCGGACCAGGCGGTGATGAAGATGATCGGCGTATGCTGGTCCTTGCGCCGCTGGCGGATGAGGCCCGCCGTCTCGAACCCGTCCATCCCCGGCATGTTGACATCCATCAGGATGACGGCGAACTCCCTGGTGAGCAGGTGGCGCAGCGCCTCGCGCCCCGACGCCACGCACACCACCGGCTCGCCCAGATCCTCGAGAATCGTCCGGTAGCCGAGGTGCTTCTCCTCGAGGTCGTCGACGACGAGAATGCTGGCCGATGGGTGCTCGGTCATATGACCGGCTCCTCATCCGGCGCTTCGCGCCACCCTCTCCCCGCTGACGCGGGGCGAGGGGAAAGTCGTTTTCTTCCCTTCTCCCCGCTTGTGGGGAGAAGGTGCCCCGGAGGGGCGGATGAGGGGGATCTCATCGCAAGCTCCCCTCACGAATTGAGCCACGATCTCAGCACGTGCAGGAGATGCGCCGTGTCGATCGGCTTCGACAGATAGTCTGAGGCGCCTGCCGCGATGCATCGTTCCCTGTCCCCCTTCATTGCCTTCGCCGTGACCGCAATGATCGGCAGCTTCTGTCCCGCCGACAGCTTGCGTGCCGCCTTCATGGTGGCGATGCCGTCCATTTCGGGCATCATGATGTCCATCAGCACGAGATCGAGGTCGGATCGATTGTTGAGGATGTCGAGCGCTTCGCGTCCATTGTCGGCCGAGGTGATCTGCATGCCGTGTTCCTCGAGCACCGCCGCCAGAGCGAAGATGTTGCGCATGTCGTCGTCGACGATCAGCACCTTCTTGCCTTCGAGCGGCGTGTCGACCTTGCGCAGATGCATGACCGACTGCTTCTGGGCATCGGGCAGCTGTTCGACCGAGCGGTGCAACACCAGTGCCGCCTGGTCTTGCAGCTCGGTCTCGGTCTGAACCGGCCAGACGGTCAGCCGGTCGCTGACGCTCCGCCAATGATCGGCGGCGATCGGCTCGCGGGTCTGGTAGACGATGAGCGGCAGCGGCTCCAGCCGCTGACTGGTGGCCAATGTGCGCGCAATGTCGCCCGGCTGCAGCCGCATCGCGCCATCGAGCACGATGCCGGAATAGTCGATCTCCTGGATGCGTTTCAAGGCGGTGCCCGGCGTGCTGGCGGTGACGATGGTGACATCCCCGCCGGACAGCGTCCGCCGCCAGGCCTCGCGCAGCTTGGCGGATGACGAGATGATCAGCAGCGCCTTCTGCGAGACGGTTGCGAAGCGGATGAGATTGTCGAGCGCCTGCTCGACCTGGTCGCGCGACTGGATCGGCTTGGCGACGAAGCTGTACGCCCCCGCCTCCATTGCCTGGTCGCGGGCATCGTCGGTCGAGATCACGCACACCGGCACATGGCGCAACGCAATATCGGCCTTGATCTGCCTCAGGATCTGCCAGCCCTCCATGTCGGGCAGATGGATGTCGAGCGTCATTGCCGTCGGATTGAAGCGACGGATCATCGACTGCGCCTCGGAGCCGGTCGCTGCGATGAGCCCCTTGAAGCCGCGGTCGCGCGCAATGTCGATGAGCACATCGGCGAAGCCATGGTCGTTCTCGACGATCAGCAGCACGCGGTCGCCGACGGCGATGTTGCCGCGATCGTCCTGGGCATCGCTGCGGATCACGCCACCCGGCACGATGATCGGCTGACTGACCAGGATCGGCGCGCGGCCGCGCGCCTCGCCGAGCGGCACCGCGTCGAGGGCGGCCGACCGGGCGCGTGCCAGCCGCGCTGCGCTGGGCACCGTCGGCAGAAAGAGCGTGAAGGTGGAGCCTTGCCCCGGCCGGCTCACCAGCTTGATCTCGCCGCCGAGCAGCCGTGACAGCTCGCGGCTGATCGCCAGGCCAAGACCGGTGCCGCCATATTTGCGGCTGGTCGATCCATCGGCCTGCTGGAAAGCCTCGAAGATGATCTGCTGCTTGTCCGCCGAGATGCCGATGCCTGAATCCGATACCGTGAAGGCGATGACCTTCGGCGCCTGATTCAGCTCCTCATTGTCCTCGCTCCAGCCATGCGTGACCTGCCCGATGGTCAGCGACACGCCGCCGACATGGGTGAACTTGAAAGCGTTTGACAGGAGGTTCTTCAGAATCTGCTGCAAGCGCTTGCTGTCGGTGACGAGCGACGGCCCCACCGCATCGTCGATGGCGATCGCGAACTCGACGGTCTTGGCTTCCGCGACGTAGCGGAACGTTCGTTCCACATAGACATGCAGGTCCTTGAGCAGCAGCTCGGAGAGATCGACGACGACGGTGCCCGATTCGATCTTGGCGAGATCGAGAATGTCGTTGATGAGGGTGAGCAGATCGTTGCCCGAAGCATGGATGGTTCGCGCGAACTCGATCTGCCGCGGAATGAGATTGCCTTCGCGATTCTTGCAGAGCTGATCCGATAGGATTAGCAGGCTGTTGAGCGGCGTCCTGAGCTCGTGGCTCATATTGGCGAGGAACTCGGATTTGTATTTCGAGGTGAGCGCCAGCTGCTTCGCCTTCTCCTCGAGCGCCTGCCGCGCCTGCTCAACCTCCTGGTTCTTGCGCTCGACCTCCTGGTTCTGATGCGCCAGCAGCTGCGCCTTCTCCTGGAGCTCGCGGTTGGTGGTCTGGAGCTCGCGCTGGCGGCTCTGCAACTCGTTGGCCAGCGACTGCGACTGCTTCAAGAGCTCCTCGGTGCGCATATTGGCTTCGATGGTGTTGATGACGATCCCGATGCTCTCGGTCAGAAGATCGAGGAACGCCTGATGCGTCGGGTTGAACCGCTTGAGGCTGCCGAGCTCGATCACGCCCTTGACCTGGCCCTCGAAGATCACCGGCAGCACCAGCACGGCGCGCGGCATCGCCTCGATCAGCCCGGAGGAGATCCTGAGCGTGTTGTGGGAGAGATCGGCGAGCAGGATCTTCTGCTTGTCGCGGGCGCATTGTCCGACCAGTCCCATGCCGAGATCGAGCACCTTGCCATGCGCCGCTTGGCCGCTCGAGGCATAGCTCGCCAGGAGCTTGAGCTTGGGGACCTCGGCCGAATGATCGAGCACATAGAACTCGGCCATATGCGCCCCGACCACCGGTGCCAGCTCCGACAGGATCATCTGGCTCACCGCGACGAGATCCTTCTGGCCCTGCAGCATGCGGCTGAATTTCGCGAGATTGGTCTTCAGCCAGTCCTGCTCGGTGTTTTTCTGCGTCGTGTCGCGCAGATTTCGGATCATCTCGTTGATCGTGTCCTTGAGCGCCGCCACCTCGCCCTGCGCCTGCACCGTGATCGAGCGGGTGAGATCGCCCTTGGTCACCGCCGTCGCCACCTCGGCGATGGCGCGCACCTGGGTCGTCAGATTCTCCGCCAGCTGATTGACGTTCTCGGTCAGGCCCTTCCAGGTGCCGGCGGCGCCCGGTACTTTCGCCTGGCCGCCGAGCTTGCCCTCGACGCCGACCTCGCGCGCCACCGTCGTCACCTGATCGGCGAAGGTCGCCAGCGTGTCGGTCATGCTGTTGATCGTCTCCGCCAACGCCGCGATCTCGCCCTTGGCGGCGACGGTCAGTTTCTGATTGAGATCGCCATCGGCCACTGCCGTCACCACCTTGGCGATGCCGCGCACCTGGCTGGTCAGATTGCCGGCCATGAAGTTCACATTGTCGGTGAGGTCCTTCCAGGTCCCCGACACGCCCTTGACCTGCGCCTGGCCGCCGAGCTTGCCCTCGGTGCCGACCTCGCGCGCCACCCGCGTCACCTCGGCGGCGAAGGACGACAGCTGGTCCACCATGGTGTTGATCACGTCCTTGATCTGGCGGATCTCGCCGCGCACATCGACGGTGATCTTCTGCGTCAGGTCGCCGCCGGCGATCGCGGTCGCCACCTTCGACACGTCGCGCAGCTGGACGGTCAGGTTGCTCGCCATCGAGTTCACCGAATCGGTGAGGTCCTTCCAGGTGCCGGCGACGCCCTGCACGTCGGCCTGCCCGCCGAGCTTGCCCTCGGTGCCCACTTCGCGCGCCACCCGCGTCACCTCGGAGGCGAACGAGGACAGCTGCTCCACCATGGTGTTGGCGGTCTTGGCGGTGCGCAGGAACTCGCCCTTGATCGGGCGCCCCTCCATCTCCGTGGGCATCTTCCGCGAGAGGTCGCCCTGCGCGACGGC
>JBIOYR010000027.1:0-27367 GCA_044870245.1 Aestuariivirgaceae bacterium
AGAGGTCGTTGCCTTCGCGCGTCCGCTCGCCGACCCCGGCGAACACCGAGAAGCCGCCATGCGCCTTGGCGACATTGTTGATCAGCTCCATGATCAGCACCGTCTTGCCGACGCCGGCGCCGCCGAACAGCCCGATCTTGCCGCCCTTGGCATAGGGTGCGAGCAGATCCACCACCTTGATGCCGGTGACCAGGATCTCCGCCTCGGTCGACTGCTCGACGAATTCCGGAGCCGGCTGATGGATGGCGCGCATGTCCGGCGAGCTGATCGGCCCTGCCTCGTCGACCGGCTGGCCGATCACATTCATGATTCGCCCGAGCGTCACATCGCCGACCGGCACCATGATCGGACCGCCGGTGTCGGCCACCTCCTGGCCGCGCACCAACCCTTCGGTCGAGTCCATGGCGACGGTGCGCACCGTGTGCTCGCCGAGATGCTGTGCCACCTCCAGCACCAGCCGGTTGCCGGCATTCTCCATCTCGAGCGCGTTGAGGATCTGCGGCAGATGACCGTCGAACTGCACGTCCACCACCGCGCCCATGACCTGGCGCACCCGCCCGACCGGCTTCTCGGCCGCAGCTGCCGGCACCGCCGATGACCGGACCTGCTCGGCCCGTGCATTGAGCGCCGCCGCCGACCGCCTTGCCGGCTTTCCGCTGGGCTCTGCCTTGGTCCTCGCCATGATGTCGACCTTTCCTCTTATTGGGACTAGAGCGCCTCGGCGCCCGAGATGATTTCGATGAGTTCCTTGGTGATCTGCGCCTGGCGCTGCCGATTGTAGTTGAGCGTCAGGCGGTTGATCATGTCGCCGGCATTGCGGGTGGCATTGTCCATGGCGCTCATCCGTGCCCCCTGCTCGGATGCGGCATTCTCCAGGAGCGCCCGGAACACCTGGACGGCGATGTTGCGCGGCAGGAGATCGGCCAGGATCTCCTCCTCCGAGGGCTCATATTCATAAACCGCGCCGGGCGCCGCCGGCGCGCCGCCCTCCTCGGCCACCTTGACCGGGATGATCTGCAGCGCCCGCGGCACCTGGGTGATCACCGACTTGAATTCGGCATAGAACAGCGTGCAGACATCGAACTCGGCCGCGTGGAACAGCGTGAGGATTCGCTCAGCGATCCCCCGGGCATTGGCGAATGACAATTGCCGGACACCGCGCAGCTCGATCGTGTCGATGATCATCCGCCCGTAATTGCGCTTCAGAATGTCGAAGCCCTTCCGACCGACGCACAGGATCTTGACCGTGTTGCCCTCGCTGGCGATCCGCTCGATATGTTCGCGTGCCAGCCGCGCGATCGAGGCGTTGAAGGCGCCGCACAGTCCCCGCTCGGCCGTGCACACCACCAGGAGATGGACGCCGCTCGATCCGGTTCCGGTGAGGAGCTGCGGCGCCCCGGGCAGGTTGCCCATCGCCGCCGCCAGATTGGCGAGCACCGCATCCATGCGCTGCGAGAACGGCCGGGCCGCCAGCGCCGCCTCCTGGGCGCGCCTGAGCTTCGCCGCCGCCACCATCTGCATGGCTTTGGTGATCTTCTGGGTCGCCTTGACCGATGCGATCCGGTTGCGGAGATCCTTGAGACTGGGCATCGCGTTCCCTTAGGGCGTGAAGCGCTTGGCGTAATCCTCGACCGCCGCCTTGAGCCGCGCGCCGGTGTCGTCCGAGATCTGCTTCTCGTTGCGGATGGCATCGAGAATGTCGGGCTTGTCCTCCCGCATCGTCCGCAGGAGCCCGTCCTCGAATTTGCGCACCGCGGCGACCGGGATCGGATCGAGGTAGCCGTTGACCCCGGCATAGATCACCACCACCTGCTCCTCGGCTTTGAGCGGCGAGAATTGCGGTTGCTTCAGGAGCTCGGTCAGCCGTGCCCCGCGATTGAGCAGCCGCTGGGTCGCCTGGTCGAGATCCGAGCCGAACTGGGCGAATGCCGCCATCTCGCGATATTGCGCGAGCTCGCCCTTGATCTTGCCGGCCACCTGCTTCATCGCCTTGATCTGCGCTGCCGAGCCGACGCGCGACACCGACAGGCCGACATTCACCGCCGGCCGGATGCCCTGATAGAACAACCCGGTCTCGAGGAAGATCTGGCCGTCGGTGATCGAGATGACATTGGTCGGGATATAGGCCGACACGTCGTTGGCCTGGGTCTCGATCACCGGCAGCGCGGTGAGCGAGCCATTGCCGTTCTCGTCATTGAGCTTGGCGGCGCGCTCGAGCAGCCGCGAATGGAGATAGAACACATCGCCCGGATAGGCTTCCCGCCCCGGCGGCCGCCTGAGCAGCAGCGACATCTGCCGATAAGCCACCGCCTGCTTGGACAGATCGTCATAGGCGATCAGCGCATGCATCTTGTTGTCGCGGAAATACTCGCCCATGGTGCAGCCGGCGAACGGCGCCAGATACTGCATCGGCGCCGGATCCGACGCCGTCGCGGCGACGATGATCGAATAGTCGAGCGCCCCCGCCTCCTCGAGCGTCCGAACGAACTGGGCAACCGTCGAGCGCTTCTGGCCGCAGGCGACATAGACGCAATAGAGCCTCTCCCCCTCCGGTCCCGACAGATGGATCGAGCGCTGATTGAGGATGGTGTCGAGAATGATCGCCGTCTTGCCGGTCTGCCGGTCGCCGATGATCAGCTCGCGCTGACCGCGGCCGATCGGGATCAGCGCGTCGATCGCCTTGAGGCCGGTCGCCATCGGCTCATGCACCGACTTGCGCGGGATGATTCCCGGCGCCTTGACGTCAACCCGCCGCCGCTCCTTCGCCGCGATCGGCCCCTTGCCGTCGATCGGATTGCCGAGCGGGTCGACCACCCGGCCGAGCAGCTCCTTGCCGACCGGCACCTCGACGATGGCGCCGGTCCGCTTGACCGTGTCGCCCTCCTTGATGTCGCGGTCGGAGCCGAAGATCACCACCCCGACATTGTCGACCTCGAGATTGAGCGCCATGCCGCGGATGCCGCCGGGGAACTCCACCATCTCGCCGGCCTGGACATTGTCGAGCCCGTAGACCCGGGCGATGCCGTCGCCGACCGACAGCACCTGGCCGATCTCGGAGACTTCCGCCTCCTGGCCGAAGCCTTGAATCTGAGCCTTGAGAATTGCTGAAATTTCAGCAGCGCGGATATCCATCAGGCGGTCCCCTTCATGGCCGTCTTGAGATTGTTGAGCTTGGTTCTGAGCGAGGAATCGACCATCCGCGACCCGGCCTTGACGACGAGGCCGCCAAGCATCGCCGGATCGACCTTGGTGGTCAGGCTGATCGACCTTCCGAGAAGCCGCGCCAGTTCGTCCTTCAGCGCCTGCGCCTGGCTCTCGGAAAGAGGCTCGGCGGAGGTCACCTCGGCCGTGGTCTCGCCCTTGGCCTCGGCCCTGAGCGCCTGATAGGCGCCGATCATGTCGAGAATGGCATAGAGCCGGCGGTTCTGCGCCGCGAGCAGGACGAGCTTGGCGGCCAGGCCGGAGATAGCCGCCCGTTCCAGCACCGCGTTGAGCGCCCGGATCTGGTCGTCGGCGGAGAACACCGGATTGCGCACCAGCCGCATCAGGTCCGGCGATGCCTCGACCAGATTTGCAAACCTGAGCAACGCCTCGCCGACATCCTCGACCGCCTCTTCCTGTTGCGCCAGCTCGAACAAGGCTGTCGCGTAGCGCCCGGGCATGCCTGAGACCGATTGTTCCTTGGCCGCCACGACTGGCCCCTCTCCCTTGTGCACTGCCCCGGGACGATCCCAATTTTTGCTTGTTCGTGGAATTACACGAGGTGTCGCGCCTCGCCCGGGGCAAGACGGCTTAACGGCTGACCTCCTATCACAGGCTGCCGAGGCAAGGCAACACGCCGGAAGTGAGGCAGTCGTCATTAGGCAATCGGCATCGATAGGAGCACTTCCCTACTGCCTACCGCCTACTGCCCACTGCCTAGAGGAACGAATACGGGTCGACGTCCACTTCGAGCTTCAGCGAGCCCCGCGGCTCGACGCCTTTGAGCCAATCGGTGAGGAACCCCTGCAGATCGACATCGCGGGCTGCCCGCACCAGGAAGCGCCAGCGATGGCGGCCCTGGACCAGCGCCATCGGCGCCGGCGCCGGCCCGAGCACCGTCACCTCCCGGGTCGCCGGCACCCGCCGCGCCAGCGCCCGCATGAAGCGCTCGATCTCCCCGGCATCGCGGGCCGAGCCGATCACCCCGGCAAGCCGGCCGAATGGCGGCAGCAGCGCCGCCTCCCGCACCCGCCGCTCGTGCTTCAGAAAGCGGTCGCGGTCGCCCGCCTCGAGCGCCTGCATCAGCGGATGGGTTGGCAGATGGGTCTGCACCAGCGCCCGCCCCGGCCTTTCGCCGCGCCCTGCTCGCCCCGCCACCTGCGCCAGGATCTGCCAGGTGCGCTCTCCGGCCCTGGGATCGATGGTCTCGAGTGCCAGATCCCCATCCACCACCCCGACCAGCGTCAACTTCGGGAAATGGTGGCCCTTGGCCACCAGCTGGGTGCCGATCAGGAGATTGTACCGACCCCTTGCGGCGTCGCTGAGCGCATCCTTGAGCAGGCTGCCGCGATTGAGGTCCGAGGAGAGAAGCGTCATCGCCGCATCGGGAAAGAGCTCCGCCGCCTCCTCCGCCAGCCGCTCGATCCCGGGCCCGCACGGCACCAGCAGCCCTTCCGAATCGCAGGACGGGCACCGCGTTGCCGTCGGTTGCTGATGGCCGCAATGATGGCACAGGAGCTGCCGCCGGAACCGGTGCTCCACCAGCCATGCCGAGCAGTTGGGACATTCGATCCGGTGACCGCAGGCGCGGCACAGCGTCAGCGGTGCATAGCCGCGACGATTGAGAAACAGCAACACCTGCTCACCGGCTGTCATCGCCTCCTGCATGGCACCGACGAGGCTCGGCGACAGCCATCGCCCAGGCTCCGGCCCGGCCGTCCTGAGATCGATCAGCTCGACGCTCGGCACTTCCTTTCGCACGCCATGGCGGTGCCGCAGCACGACATGCCGGTAGCGCTGCCGCCCGGCATTGACCAGCGATTCGAGGGAAGGCGTCGCCGAGGCGAGAACCACCGGAAACCGCCCGAGCGAGCCCAGCACCACCGCCATGTCGCGGGCGTGGTAGCGCACCCCGTCCTCCTGCTTGAAGGCCGGCTCATGCTCCTCGTCGACGACGATGAGCCCGAGATTGCGCCATGGCAGAAACAACGCCGAGCGCGCCCCCACCACCACCCTGGCCGCCCCCGACGCGACGCCGAGCCACACCCGCTCGCGTTCGCGCTGCCGCACCCCCGAATGCCATTCGGCGGGTTGCGCCTGAAATCGCTGCTCCACCCTTTCGAGAAAGCTCTGGGTGAGCGCGATCTCCGGCAGGAGCAGCAGCACTTGCTTGCCCTGCGACAATGCTGCTGCGATCGCCTCGAAATAGACCTCGGTCTTCCCCGAGCCGGTGACGCCGTCGATCAGCGTCACCGAGAACGAGCGCTCCACCACCGCCCGGCGCAGCTCTTCGGCCGCTGCCGTCTGCTCGGGATTGAGCGCGACCCGACGACCCAGCGGCTCGGGCGTCGCGAAAGGCTGGAACGGCGACAGCGCCACCTCGCGCAGCGCCCCCTGCCGGGCCAGCCCGCGCACCACGCTAGTGCCGACCGCCGCCTCCGCCGCCAGCTCGCTCGCCCTGAGCGCCATCCCCTGGCGCGCCACCGCCAGCACCCGCGCCCGCTGCGGCGTCAGCTTGTCAGGCGCGACATCGCTCGCGACATAGGCGACCGTGTCGCGCCGCGCCTCGAACACTCCCGGCACCCTGAGGCACAAGCGGAGAATGTTGCCGACCGGCTCGAGATAATAGGCGGCGATCCATTCGATGAAGCGGCGCGACAGCTCGGGCAGCGGCGCGATCCCGAAGCGGGCGGTGATCGGCTTGAGCTTGATGTCCGATGCCGGCTGCGATTGCTCGCGCCACACCACCCCGACCGTCTGGCGCGTTCCGAGGGGAACGTGAACGAAATCGCCCACTGCGACTTCAAGATGCAACGGCACCGAATAGGAATAGCAACCCTCGAGCGCATAGGGCAGCAGCACATCGACGGTCGTTGGACGGGTGCTCATGGACAGGTGCGAATCGCCGAGTCGCTTGGCGCGACATCGGTGTACTGGTCGCGCCGTTGTGCTATGGCAAGCCATATGTTGGAGGCATCATGAAGTTTTTCGCCGATACCGCCGAGCTTGGGGAAATCCGCGAGCTGGCCGCTATGGGCCTGCTCGACGGCGTCACCACCAATCCGAGCCTGGTTGCCAGGTCCGGACGGGATTTCAAGGAGATCCTTCGCGAAATCTGCGCCGTGGTCGAGGGCCCGGTCAGCGCCGAGGTGACGGCGTTCGACACCGACGGCATGCTCGCCGAGGGTCGTCACCTTGCCGGCATCGCACCCAACATCGCGGTAAAGGTGCCGATGACCTGGGACGGCCTCAAGGCCTGCCGCGCTCTGTCGCAGGCCGGCACAAAGGTCAATGTGACGCTATGCTTCAACGCCAATCAGGCATTGCTGGCCGCCAAGGCGGGCGCCGCTTTCATCTCGCCCTTCATCGGCCGCCTCGACGACGCCGGCGAGGACGGCATGGAGGTGATCGAGGAGATCCGCCAGATCTACGACAATTACGATTTCGAGACGGAGATCCTCGCCGCCTCGATTCGCTCCGTCAATCACGTGAAATATGCCGCCCTGGCCGGGGCCGATATTGCAACCGCGCCGCCGGCCGTCCTCAAGGCGCTGGTGAAGCACCCCCTGACCGACAAGGGCATCGAGCTCTTCACCGCCGATTGGAAGAAGACCGGCCAGAAGATCGTCTAGAGCGCCGCTTACTCTGGTTGATCCGCAGCCTCGGGCTTCGCCGCCGCGGAGGATGCACTCTCGACCCCGACGCCGCGCATGCGCTCGGCGATGCGCGCCGATTTGCCGGTGCGACCGCGCAGATAATAGAGCTTGGCCCGTCGGACCTTGCCGCGCCGCACCACCTTGATGCCGTCAACCAATGGCGAATAAACCGGAAACACCCGCTCGACACCCTCGCCATAGGAGATCTTGCGCACCGTGAAATTCTCGTTGAGCCCGGACCCCGAGCGGGCGATCACCACGCCTTCGTAATTCTGGATGCGCGACCGCTCGCCTTCCTTGACCCTGACGGCGACCACCACGGTGTCGCCGGGCGCAAAATCCGGAACTTGCCGCTTGGCAGCAATCTTTTCCGCCTGCTCGCGTTCGAGCTCCTGGATGATGTTCATTTTGGCTACCTTCGAAAGAGTTGCGGCGTGTGTAACGACGATCCGGCCAAAAATCAACCGCGGCGGATAACAAACCATGAATCAGCCGCTGTCTTTCGGCCTCCGCGTGTTCCACAGATCAGGCCGGCGTTCGCGGGTTGCCCGCTCTGCCTCCAGACGTTTCCACCGGGCGATCGCCTGGTGATCGCCCGACAGCAGGACTTCCGGGATCTCCCGCCCCTCGAACAGCCTGGGCCGCGTGTAATGCGGATGCTCGAGCAGCCCCTGCTCGAAGCTCTCCTCCTGCGCCGAGTGCGCCGTCCCCATCACCCCCGGTAGCAACCGCACTGCCGCATCGAGCACGCTCAGCGCCGCCATCTCGCCGCCCGACAGCACATAATCGCCGACCGACACCTCCTCGAGCTGCCGGGCCGCGACAATGCGCTCGTCCACTCCTTCGAAATGGCCGCACACGATCACCACCCCGGGCCCTTCGGCGAGCCGGCGCACCATCGCCTGATCGAGCGGCCGCCCGCGTGGGCTCATCAGCAGCCGGGGTCGTGCATCCCCCTGGTCGGTGGCGCCGTCGATCGCCCGCGCCAGCACGTCCGCCCGCATGACCAAGCCGGGCCCGCCGCCCGCCGGGCTGTCATCGACCGTCCGGTGCCGATCCTGCGCCGCGTTGCGGATGTCGCAGACTTCGAGCGACCACACGCCGCGCTCCCGCGCCTTCCCTGCGAGGGAGTGACCGAGCGGCCCCGGGAACATCTCCGGATAGAGCGTCAGGACGCTCGCCCGCCAGCTCACGGCTGTTCCTGCGCCTCGATCAGCCCCTCGGGAGGATCGACCACGATTCGTCGATTGGCGACATCGACCTCGGGCACCATGGCAGCGACGAACGGAATCAGGATGGTGCCGCGCCGGTCATCGCTTCTGATCTCGAGAAGGTCGCCGGCGCCGTAATCCGCCACCGCCGCCACCTCGCCGAGCAGGCTGCCGTCCTTGCGATAGACCGGCAGCCCGATCACGTCGCTGAGATAGACCTCGTCCTCGCCCGCCGGCGGCAGCCGGTCGCGCGCCACATGGATGAGGCAGCCCTTGAGACCTTCCGCGGCGTTGCGATCGGCGACGCCGTCCAGCGTCGCGATGAACTCCTCCCGCGCCGGCCTGAGCGCCCGGATCACCGCCTCCCGGCCGCTGTCGCCGAGCAACACCGCGCCATATGAGGCAATCGCTTCCGGACTGCGCGTGAAGCTC
Source organism: Aestuariivirgaceae bacterium (assembly GCA_044870245.1). Lineage (GTDB taxonomy): Bacteria > Pseudomonadota > Alphaproteobacteria > Rhizobiales > Aestuariivirgaceae > DATAFF01. The sequence continues at coordinate 8,501 of JBIOYR010000027.1, forward strand.
TTGAGGCGCACCTCGCCGCGCACGCCATGTGCGCCGGTAATCACGCCAAGGAGCACGCGACTCATCGAGGACCCTCCGCGCCTCAGGCCTGCTGCGGCTGGGCTTCCGCCGCTTCCTGCGCCTTCCTGGCCTCGGCCTCCGCCTTCTCGCGCTCGGCCCGCTTCTTGCCAGGCAGCGCCTTGGTCGGATTGTTCCGCGCCTGGCGCGGCTTGAGGCCGGAGGCATCGAGAAACCGCGCCACCCGGTCGGTCGGCTGCGCCCCGACCGACAGCCAGTGCTTGACCCGCTCGGTGTCGAGCGTCACCCGGTCGGGCGAGCCCTTCGGCAGGATCGGATTCCACGAGCCGATCTTCTCGATGAAGCGGCCATCGCGCGGCGCGTTCGAGTCGGCCACCACGATGCGATAGTACGGCCGCTTCTTGGCACCACCGCGGGCCAACCGGATTTTCAGGGTCATGCAGCACGCTCCTTGGCTAGGTTGACGCTATTTCTTCTTGAACGGAAAACCGGGAAATCCCCTTGGCCCGCCGATCCCCGGCGGTTTCGGCAGGCCCCCGCCACCGAGCCCGGGCAACAGCCCCCCGGGTGCCCCGAGCCCAGGCAGGCCCTTCGGCAGCCCGCCATCGGGGGGCAGATTGCGAAGCTCCGGCGGCAACGCCGCCGGATCGAGGTTCTTGAGCTCGCCCTGCAGCCGCTCGAGCTCGGCCATGTCGACCGCGGGCTGGCCGCCGCCGAACAGGCTGCCGAGCAGGCCGCCGCGCTGCTTGCCCATCTTCTTCATCATGTCGGCCATCTGCAGATGCATCTTGAGCAGCCGGTTGATCTCATGCACCTCGGTCCCGGAGCCCTTGGCGACCCGCTTCTTGCGCGAGGCGTTGAGCACCTTGGGATTGCGCCGCTCGAACAGGGTCATCGATCCGATGATCGCCAGCTGCCGCCTGAGCACAAGCTTGTCGAGATCGATATTGTCGAGCTGCTTCTTGATCTTGCCCATGCCGGGCAGGAGGCCCATGACGCCCGACATCCCACCGAGCTTCTGCAGCTGCTTCAGCTGCTCTGCCAGATCATCGAGATCGAACGCGCCCTTCTTCATCCGGGCGGCGATCTTCCGCGCCTTCTCGGCATCGATCTCGAGGGCAGCCTTCTCGACCAGACTGACGACGTCGCCCATGCCGAGAATGCGCCCGGCGATCCGCTCGGGATGGAAATCCTCGAGCCCGTCGAGCCGCTCGCCGGTGCCGATGAGCTTGATCGGCTTGCCGGTCACCGCCCGCATCGCCAGCGCAGCACCACCCCGGCCGTCGCCATCGACCCGGGTCAGCACGATGCCGCTGACCCCGACCCGTTCATCGAAGCTCCTTGCCAGATTGACCGCATCCTGCCCGGTCAGCGAATCGGCGACCAGCAGCGTCTCATGCGGCCTGGCAATGTCCCTGACCTCGACCACCTCGCGCATCAGCGCCTCGTCGATATGCTGGCGGCCGGCCGTGTCGAGCATCAGCACGTCGAAGCCGCCGCGCCGCGCCTCGGCGAGCGCCCGCTTCGTGATGTCCACCGCCTTCTCGCCCTTGACGATGGCGAGCGTGTCGACGCCGATCTGGCCCCCGAGAATGGCGAGCTGCTCCTGGGCCGCCGGCCGCGAGGTGTCGAGCGAGGCCATCAGCACCCGCTTGCGCTCGCGCTCCTTGAGGCGCTTGGCGATCTTTGCCGTGGTGGTGGTCTTGCCCGACCCCTGCAGGCCGACCATCAGCATGGTCACCGGCGCCGCCGCCTTGAGATCGAGCGGCACCGCTTCGCGGCCGAGCGTGTCGACCATGGCGTCATGCACGATCTTGACCACCATCTGCCCGGGCTTGATCGACCGGATGACCTCCTGGCCGATCGCCCGCTGGCGCACCTGCTCGGTGAACGAGCGCACCACATCGAGCGCGACGTCGGCCTCGATCAGCGCCCGCCGCACCTCCCGCATCGCCGCATCGACGTCGGTTTCCGACAGCGACCCACGCCCGGTGAGCTTGTCGAATATGCCGGAAAGCCGTTCCTGCAGTGTCTCGAACATTCTGTCCTGCTCTCTTTCGGCAGCCTCAAACGCCATTGCACCCGCGGGCGAGCATCGCTGGCGGGTGTTGACCCACGCTCCTCCCGGTGCCGATGCACCATGTGAGCGACGGTAGAAGAGCGTTCAAGCGTCTTCCGGAATTTGCCGGATTTCTAGGCCAAGCGCGCGCAGTAGGCAATAGGCAGTCGGCTGTCAGCAGACCCCTTACCGATTGCCGACTGCCAGGATCACCTTCCCCTGCGCCTCCCGCCGCGCCAGGACGCCGAGCGCCGCCGCGGCCTCCACGAGCGGGAAAACCCGGTCGATCCGCGGCCGGATCTGCCCGGTGCCGCTGAGCTCCGCCAGCCTCGCCATGTTCGCCCGGTGCTTGTCGGGTTCGCGCGCCACGTGATCGCCCCAGAACACCCCGACCAGCGCGCACCCCTTCAGCAGCACCAGATTGAGCGGGATCTTCGGGATCGTTCCCGAGGCGAAGCCGATGACCAGGAATCGCCCCTCCCAGGCCGTGGCGCGCAGCGCCGCTTCCGAAAGCGCTCCCCCGACCGGGTCGTAGACGACATCGACGCCGCGCCCGCCGGTCAAACCCTTGAGCGCATCGCGCAGCTCGGTGTCGGTGTAGTTGACCACCTCGTCGGCCCCGAGCGCACGGCAGACGGCGAGCTTGTCCTGCGACGAGGCGCAGGCGATGACCCGCGCCCCCATTGCCTTGCCAAGCTCGATGGCCGCCTGGCCGACGCCGCCCGATGCCCCGAGGACCGCCAGCGTCTCGGCAGGCTTGAGCTGCGCCCGGTCGTGCAGCGCATGGAGGGTCGTGCCGTAGGTGACGATGAGCCCGGCCGCCTCCTCGAAGGAAATCGACGGCGGCACCGCCGTGAGGGTGCGTGCCGGCACTGCAACCTCTTCGCGCGCCGCACCCCAACCGCAAAAGCCCATCACCCGGTCGCCCGGCCTGACCTGACTGACTGCCGACCCGACCGACTTGACGATGCCGGCAAACTCGGCCGCCGGCGAGAAGGGCGGATCAGGCTTGTACTGGTACTTGCCCTCGATGATCAGCGTGTCGAAGAAGTTGAGCCCGGCCGCCCTGACCGCAACCACCGCCTCGTCCGGTCCCGGCACCGGCGACGGCAGATCTTCCACCACCAGCTTGGACGCCGGTCCGAGTTCCTTGCACAGCACAGCCTTCATGAGACACCCTGAAACCGCTTTTCCGTTGCAATGGATAGAGCTTTCTTGCACGTCAGGTAATCCCCGCCCAAATCTCGTCAGAATTGCCCATAGCCTGTAGGCTGGTGCGGGGGGTGGCCGCACGATTCATCGGGAGTCGAGGGGTTCATGCGCGGCGCTGTCAGCCTGCTCGGAGTTGTCGGAAGTTGCGGTTTGGTCCTCGCCCCGCCGGAAGCAGCGGCGCAGACGGCGGACAAGGCGCAGCCCAAGCCGTCGCTTGTCGGCGAGTTCAGCGACTGGGCGGCCTACAGCTACAAGACGCCGACCGGCGAGGTCTGCTACATCGTTTCCCAGCCCAAGAAATCCGAGCCGGAAGGGGCCAAGCGCGATCCCGTGTTCTTCCTCGTGACCCACCGCCCCGGCGACAATGTCCGCAACGAGGTCAACACCATCATCGGCTACGCCTTCAAGAAGGAATCGACCGCCACCCTGACCATCGACGGCGATGACTACAACCTGTTCACCAAGGGTGACGGCGCCTGGTCGGATTCCAAGGATGCCACCATCGTCACCGCCATGAAGAAGGGCAAGAAGATGGAGGTGAAGGGCACCTCCTGGCGCGGCACCTCCACCACCGACAGCTATTCGCTCTCCGGCGTGAAGCAGGCGATGGAAAAGATCGACCAGCAGTGCAAATAGAATCGGCGCTCGCATTTCCGCGAATTTCCACTATGTAAGGCACTGAAATCCGAGGACCGATCCTCCTTATCCGGTGCCCATGATCAGCGCTTCCGAAGAACAGCTCCTGCCGCTGGTCGGCCTGACCCGCGACCGCCTGGCCGCGGCGCTGGCTGACGCCGATATCCCGGAGCGCCAGCGGCGGATGCGGTCTTCCCAGCTCTGGCGGTGGATCTACAATCGCGGTGCCGTGTCCTTTGCCGCCATGACCGATATCGGCAAGGAGCTCCGCGCACGTTTCGCCGATATTTACACCCTTGAGCGTCCGGAGGTTGTCACCGAGCAGATCTCCGCCGACGGCACCCGCAAATGGCTGCTCAGGCTGGCGCCCGACGAGCGCGGCCAGCGCCATGAGATCGAGACCGTCTACATCCCCGAGGAGGACCGCGGCACGCTCTGCATTTCGAGCCAGGTCGGCTGCACCCTGACCTGCAGCTTCTGCCACACCGGCACCCAGAAGCTGGTGCGCAACTTGACCGCCGGCGAGATCGTCGGCCAGGTGCTGGTCGCCCGCGATCGCCTGGGCGAGTGGCCGGGCCAGCCGCTGAAGGACGCCGCTCCCGACCAGCGTGCCATCACCAATGTGGTGCTCATGGGCATGGGTGAGCCGCTCTACAATTTCGCCGCGGTGCGCGACGCCCTCGCTGTCATCGCCGATGGCGACGGCCTCGCCATCTCCAAGCGCCGCGTCACCCTTTCGACCTCCGGCGTCGTGCCCGAGATCGTCCGGGCCGGCGAGGAGATTGGCTCGATGCTCGCCATCTCGCTCCACGCCACCACCGATGCCGTGCGCGACCGCCTGGTGCCGCTCAACCGCAAATATCCGATCGAGGCGCTGCTTTCCGCCTGCCGCGCCTATCCCGGCCTGTCCAATGCGCGGCGCATCACTTTCGAATATGTGATGCTCAAGGACGTCAATGACGGCCTCGACGATGCCAAGCGGCTGGTCAAGCTGCTCAAGGGCATCCCCGCCAAGGTCAATCTCATCCCTTTCAACCCCTGGCCGGGCTCCGCCTATGAATGCTCCGATGGCGAGACCATCGAGCGCTTCGCCGCAGTGCTCAACCGCGCCGGCTACGCAAGCCCGGTGCGCACCCCCCGCGGCCGCGACATCCTCGCCGCCTGCGGCCAGCTCAAATCGGCCTCCGAGCGGCTCCGCGCCCGCGAGCGCCAGACCCTGGCCGCTGTTGAATAGCCAAAGCCGAATCGCTAGAGTACAAATAGAGAACGCCTGATCAGGCATAGACCGCCATGACATCCTTGTCCGCCGCAGCCGATCCGATCTCGCGCGAGATCTGGGACCTCAAATATCGCCTCAAATCCGATGGCGGAGCGCCGCTCGAGCCGTCGATGGAGGCGACCTGGCAACGGGTTGCCCGGGCGCTGGCCGCTGCCGAGGTGCCGGAACGGCGCGCCTATTGGGAAGAGCAGTTCCAGGCGGTCATGGAAAACCACCGCTTCCTCCCCGCCGGCCGCATCCTCGCCGGCGCCGGCACCGGCCGCCGCGTCACCCTGTTCAACTGCTTCGTCATGGGAGCCATCCCCGACTCGATGGACGGGATCTTCGACGGCCTGAAGGAAGCCGCCCTGACCATGCAGCAGGGCGGCGGCATCGGCCATGATTTCTCGACGCTCCGGCCCAAGGGCGCGCCGGTGCGGGGTGTCGGCGCCGATGCCTCGGGTCCGTTGAGCTTCATGGATGTCTGGGACTCCATGTGCCGCACCATCATGTCGGCGGGCTCGCGTCGCGGCGCCATGATGGGAACGCTCCGCTGCGACCATCCCGATATCGAGGCCTTCATCGCCGCCAAGCGCGACCCGGCTCGCCTGCGCATGTTCAATCTCTCGGTCCTGGTCACCGATGCCTTCATGGCCGCCGTCAAGAACGATGCCGACTGGCCGCTCGCCTTCGCCGGCGAGGTCTACCGAACGGTCCGCGCCCGCGATCTCTGGGACCAGCTCATGCGCGCCACCTATGACGTTGCCGAGCCCGGCGTCATCTTCATCGACCGCATCAATGCCGCGAACAACCTCGCCTATTGCGAGACCATCCAGGCGACCAATCCCTGTGGCGAGCAGCCCTTGCCGCCCTATGGCGCCTGCCTTCTTGGCGCCATCAACCTCGCCCGCTTCATCGAGCGACCCTTCACCGCCGAGGCGGGGCTGGACACCTCGGCAATCGAGGCGGCGGCCGCCACCGCCGTGCGGCTCCTCGACAATGTCATCGACGTCTCCGCCTATCCCCTGCCGGAGCAGGCGGCCGAGGCCCAGAGCAAGCGCCGCATCGGCCTCGGCATCACCGGTCTTGCCGACGCCCTCGTCATGTGCGGCCTGCGCTATGGCAGCCCCGAGGCGGCGACCCGTGCCGCCGCATGGATGGCGGCGATCGAGGCGGCCGCCTACCGCTCGAGCATCGCCTTGGCCCGCGAGAAGGGTGCCTTTCCGCTGTTCGAGGCTGGTCCTTACCTGGCATCGGGCCATGCCCGGACCCTCCCCCGCGAGATCCGCGCCGCCATCCGCCGCGACGGCATCCGTAATGCGCTCCTCACCACCGTCGCCCCGACCGGCACCATCTCGCTCTTCGCCGGCAATGTGTCGAGCGGGGTCGAGCCGATCTTTGCGCTGCGCTACGACCGCAAGATCCTGGAGGCCGATGGCGGCCATCGCCAGGAGACCGTCGAGGACTATGCCGTGCGGGCCTATCGCGCCCTGCACGGCGACGACGCGCCGCTGCCGCCGGCCTTCGTGACCACCGCCGACCTCACCCCCGCCGAGCATCTCACCATGCAGGTGGCCCTGCAGAAGCATGTCGATTCATCGATCTCCAAGACCATCAACTGTCCGGCCGACATCAGCTTCGAGGCGTTTCGCCGCGTCTATGAGGAAGCCTATGATCTCGGCCTCAAGGGATGCACCACCTACCGGCCGAACCCGGTCACCGGCGCGGTGTTGACCACCGCCGCAAGCCCGCCGCCCGCACCGGCCTTGATCTCCGAGTCCGCCGTTCCCGAGCCGGGCGACCAGGGCGTCGTCTGGATGCGCCAGCCGCTCGCCAGGAGTGCGGTCCTCCCCGGCTTCACCTACAAGATCAAATGGCCCGACTCGGACCATGCCATCTACATCACCATCAACGACATCGAGGAGCAGGGGCGCCGCCGGCCGTTCGAGATCTTCATCAATTCCAAGAATATGGAGCATTACGCCTGGACCGTCGCGCTCACCCGCATGATCTCGGCGGTATTCCGTCGCGGCGGCGACATCGCCTTCGTCGTCGAGGAGCTCAAGGCGGTGTTCGACCCGCGTGGCGGTCAATGGCTCGACGGCCGCTATGTGCCGAGCCTGCTGGCCGCGATCGGCGGCATCATCGAGAAGCATTTGATCGACCAGGGCTTCATCCGCAAGGACGGCACCCCCGATCAGCCGGGGCTGCCGCTGACCCGCGCCGTCGCCGCCGGTCGTGTCGCCCAATGTCCGAAATGCGGTGAAGCGGCGCTGGCCTTCCAGGAGGGTTGCGCCACCTGCCTCGCCTGCGGTCACTCGACCTGCAGCTAGCTCCGGCTAGGGCTCGAACGCGATGTCGCGTCGCGCCGTCCTGATCGACACGGTGTAGCCCGCCACCACATCGATCAGGCAGATCGTGGTGAGGATGAGGAACACCGCCGTTCCCGCTTCCCGCACGATCAGGAATTCGACCAGCGCCACGATGAACACCGCGGTCGACATCATGTGGTCGAGAATGGTCGAGCTGGCGGAGCGTGCCGATTTCAGCACCTCGATGAACAGCACGAGCAGCCCGAGCAGTATGAGGAGATCGCCGACCGTGACGGTCATCACCGCCTTCGAGATCATCGGCACCGAGACGACCGTATCGTTCAGTGCCGTCGGCGACAGGAACACGATCAGATTGTAGACGAGGATGACGACGATCAGGAACGGAAAGGCGACCGCGAACTGCATGCGACGCTCAGAACTCGCTCTTCGGCTCCAGCACCTTCCGGCCGCGATACATCCCGGTCTTCAGGTCGATATGATGCGGCCGGTGCAGCTCGCCTGTCTGCTTGTTCTCGACATAGGTCGCCTTGGCGATCTTATGGCCGGAACGGCGCATCCCCCGCTTGGACGGCGAGGTTTTTTTCTTCGGCACAGCCATCGGTCATCTCCAATGCACGGGCCTTTCGACGGCGGCCCCGCAACTCGGAGGCGGCTTATACAGGCGGACGTCAGTTCTGGCCAGAGATTTTCGTCGTTCCGTCCAAGCAGTCGAGATAGGCGATCGAGCCCGGAATTTTCCGCCTGAGCCGCCCCGCCATCCGCTCGAGCTGATTGCCCGGCCGTCCCGCCCGCCGCACGATCGGATTGGGCAGCGCCGCCGCCAGCAAAGCCGCCTCGCGGGTCGACAGCGCCGCGGCCGATTTCCTGAAATGATGCTGCGCCGCCGCCTCCGCCCCATAGATCCCCGGCCCCCATTCCGCCACATTCAGATAGATCTCGACCACCCGTCGCTTCCCCCACAGCAGGTCGATCCAGGAGGCGAGCGGGATTTCAAGCGCCTTGCGCACATAGGAGCGGTATGGCCACAGGAACAGATTCTTGGCGACCTGCATGGTGATCGTCGACCCGCCCCGGACCGTTGCAGCCTCCCCATTGGTGATCTCGTCGAACAGTTCGCTCAGCACGTCCCAATCGACCCCGTGATGCAGGCAGACCCGGGCATCCTCCGAGGTCACCACCGCCCGCACCAGCCGTGGCGAGATCTCCTCGATCGGCCGCCAGCTATAATTGATCTTGTCTCCGCCAAGGGCGTTCCACAGCATCGTTGCCGACACCGGCGGCGGCACGAAGCGGTAGACGGGTGCCAGGAAATACGGGGTCGCGACCAGGATACCGACCCCGATCAGGGCACGTTTCAGCCAGATTTCCAAAGGCTTGGGTGCCCTATACCCCTCGAGCGCCACCGCACCCGCGCCTGTCGGCAATTCTGTTGAGTTTGCCATTTGCCGACCTTAAGACACCAATGAGCGGGTTCAAACACTGCCCAATCTCCTGCCCCCCGCAAAGAGTGGAGCCGCATGAATTTTGAAAATGCCCTGAAGCGCACCGCCGCCGAGGTCGATCGCCTGCTCGACCGGATTCTCCCCCTCGACAGCTCCCGCGCCCCGCGGGTCATCGAGGCGATGCGCTATGCCTCGATCGGCCAGGGTAAGCGCATCAGGCCGTTTTTCGTCACCGAGAGCGCCCGCATCCTCGATGCCCCCGCCGAGGGGGCGTTGCGCACCGGCGTCGCGCTGGAATGCGTCCATTGCTACTCGCTCGTCCATGACGATCTCCCCGCCATGGACGATGACGATCTCAGACGCGGCAAGCCGACCTGTCACAAGGCCTTTGACGAGGCGACCGCCATCCTGGCCGGCGACGGGCTGTTGACGCTTGCCTTCGAAATCCTCGCCGACCCGCTGACCCATGCCGATCCCAAGGTCCGGATCGAGCTCATTGCCAATCTCGCCCGCGCCGCTGGTCATGCCGGCATGGTCGGCGGCCAGATGCTCGATCTCGAGGCCGAGCAGCAGAGCGCCTCCGACCTCGACCACATCATTCTGATGCAAGGCATGAAGACCGGCGCGCTGTTCCGCTACTCGCTGGAAGCCGGCGCGATCGTCGCCGAGGCCGCCCCGGCCGACCGCGCCGCCCTTGTCACCTTCGCCGACAAGATCGGCCTCGCCTTCCAGATCGCCGACGATTTGCTCGACGTCGAATCGACGCCCGAGAAGCTCGGCAAGGCGACCCAGAAGGACCGCTCGGCGGGCAAGGCGACTTTCATCGATCACCTCGGCCTCGACGGCGCCAAGGCACGGGCCACTGCTCTCACCGCCGAGGCGATCGCCGCCCTCGACCGCTTCGGCGACCGTGGTGCGCTTCTCGCCGAGGCCGCCCGTTTCATCGTGGAGCGGAAGAATTGAAGGGAGGCAGTAGGCATTGGGCAAATAGGCAGTGAGCGGTGTTCCACTGCCTACTGCCTACTGCCTACTGCCTACTGCCTACTGCCTACTGCCCTACCCAGCGCCTCCAACGCCCCATCCCTGATTCCCATTTCCTCGAGATGCATCAGCGTCTGCTCCACATAGTCGGCGCAGCGGCCCGACACCCCGACGCCCTGCAGCACATGGCGCAGCTGCTCCTCGACGCTGAGCCGCCCGGCATATTGGCGATGCCGCCGGTCGGCCTCATAGACCATCGCCGTCACCACCTGCTTGTCGCCGTCGAGCAGTCTGACCGGGCGGTGGCTCTCGACATAGACCGAGGTCACCTGCTCGCGCGCCCGGAGATATTCGAGGGTGTCCGGCCATTGCGCCGCCTCGATGCGATAGGCGATGCCGCGGCAGGCCCCGCCGCGATCGAGCCCCATGACCAGGCCCGGCTTCTCCGGCGTGCCGCGATGCACATGGGAATAGACGCAAAGCCTTCGGTGATGGCCATGGAGCAATGCCTGGCGCCGCTCGGCGAAGGCCATGTCCGGCCGCCACATCAGCGAACCATAGGCGAACACCCAGAACCCGCTCACCTGCGGCGACCGAAATCGGGACGTTCCGTATCCTGTCCGGCCGCGATGATGCCGCGCCGGATCTCCCGCGCCCTTGTGAACAGCGCCAGCAGCTGCTCGCCGTCGCTCCAGCGAATCGCCCGTTGCAGCGCCGACAGATCTTCCGAGAAGCGGCCCAGCATCTCGAGCACCGCCTCCTTGTTGTTGAGGAAGACGTCGCGCCACATGATCGGGTCGGACGCGGCAATGCGTGTGAAATCGCGAAAGCCGCCCGCCGAATATTTGATCACCTCCGAATTGGTGACCTCCTCGAGATCGGCCGCCGTCGCCACGATGTTGTAGGCGATGAGATGCGGCAGATGGCTGGTGATGGCGAGTGCGAGATCATGGTGGTCGGGCGTCATCCGGTCGACATGCGAGCCCAGGGCCCGCCACAGCCTTTCGAGCCGCTCGACCGCTTCGGGATCGCTGCCCGGCGGCGGCGTCAGGACGCACCAGCGATTCTCGAACAGCTCGGCAAATCCGGATTCGGGGCCGGATTGCTCGGTCCCGGCGATCGGATGGCCCGGAATGAAATGCACCCCGGCCGGCACATGCGGCCCGACATCGCGCACCACCGCTCCCTTGACCGACCCGACATCGGTCAGGATCGCCCCCGGCTTCAGCATGTCGCGGATCGCCGCCGCAATCGCCGCATAAGCTCCAAGCGGCACGCACAGCATCACGAGGTCGGCGCCCTTGACCGCCTCGGCAGCGGTCTCATGCACGCTGTCGACAATCCCGAGCTCGCGCGCCGTCGCCCGCGTCGCCTCGCTCTTGGCGAAACCGGAAATATGACCCGCCAATCCGCCGCGGCGGATCGCATGCGCCAGCGACGAGCCGATCAGCCCGATGCCGATGAGCGCCACTCGATCGAACAGCTTCGGCGATTCCGCGGCGCTCATGACGGCTCCCGGCGAAAGGCCGCAAGCGCCTCGACCACCGCCCGGTTCGCCTCCTCGCTGCCGACCGTCAGCCTCAAGGCCCCAGGGATGCCATAGACTTCCATTCGTCTGAGGATCAGTCCCGGGTCGCTGAGAAACCGGTCGGCGCTTTCGGCGTTGCGGCCTTGATCGCCTGGAAAATGCACGAGCAGGAAGTTGCCGGCGCTTGGCGTGACCTTGTAGCCCAGCGCCGCAATCTCCTGGGCGAGCCAGGGCAGCCAGCGATCATTATGGGCGGTTGCCCTTTCGAGATGGGCGGCATCCTTGAGCGCCGCCACCGCCGCGGCAATGGCCGGCGTGCTGACATTGAACGGCCCGCGAATCCGATTGAGCACCGCGGCAACCTCGACCGGGCAATAGGCCCAGCCGATCCGGAGCGCCGCCAGCCCGAATGCCTTCGAGAAGGTTCGCGTCATCACCACATTGTCGTGGTCGGAGACGAGCGCAACCCCGGCCTCGTAATCATTGCGCCGCACATATTCGGCATAGGCCGCATCGAGCACCAGCAGGCAGTCCGGCGGCAGCGCCCGATGCAGCCGCTTCACCTCCTCGAACGGCAGATAGGTGCCGGTCGGATTGTTGGGATTGGCCAGGAACACCATGCGGGTGCGCCGACTCACCGCCTTCAGGATCTGATCGACGTCCGCAGTGAAATTGCGCTCCTTCGCCACCACCGGCGCCGCCCCATTGGCGCGGATCGCGATCGGATAGACCAGGAATCCGTGCTCGGTGTGCACCGCCTCGTCGCCCGGCCCGAGATAGCCATGCGCCAGGAGCTGGATGAGCTCGTCCGACCCCGCCCCGCACACGATCCGATCGGCACCAAGCCCGTAGCGCTCGCTGATCGCCTGGCGCAATGGGGCCGCCGATCCTTCCGGGTAGAGGTGCATGTGCTGCGATGCCGCAGCGAAGGCGCGCAGCGCCTCGGGGCTCGGCCCGATCGGCGACTCGTTGGAAGACAGCTTGAAGACGCGACCAGCCGACGCCGATCCGCTCTTGCCCGGCACATAGGGCGAAATATCGAGAATGCCCGGCTGTGGCGCGGGCCTTGACGCCGTCATGGTGACCTCACTTCGAGCGGGCTCGGATAGCGGCCCACGACGGTCAGTGCAAGCAGGTCGTTGCTGCGCCTCAAGCCGATCAGCGGGTGCTCGGACTCCGACAGGAAGCCCGGGAGGCTGGTCAGCCGGTGCCCGTCCTCGGTCTGCACGTCCCACAGCGGCGCCGGCACGAAATCGCGCGGCAGCCTTCCCGAGGTGACGACCAGCGTCTCGTCGGCTCCGGTGCGCTCGGCCAGCGCATGGCCGATCACCACCGCGTCGGGGTGGCCGCCGTCGGAGAGCAATGGCAGCACCCCGATCACCGAAGCATCGCCACCGGCCTTTTCGAGGAACGGCTGCACCCAATAGCCGCCGAGCGGCACCACCGCCACCTCCGCCATCCGCTCGCGCACCGCCTTGAGCGCCGCTTCCTCATCGGGCACCGAGGCGACCGGGATGGTTCCGAAATGATCGCGGATCTGCCAGCGCATCTCCGGGTCGGCGAACAGCGGCTCGGGGCAGCGCACCACGGCGGGCGCCTGCAGCAAGGTCGAGGCCGAGATGATTCGCCGCCAGATCTGCACCACCACTGCCGGCGGCACCGATCCGCTGGCCCGCTCCAGCAAGCGCCGCAAGATTGCCGACTCGCGCGCCGGCCTGACCGGCGAGCCGGTGGCGTTCTCCGGCCCCTGCGCCTTGATCTGACGGATCAGCCGGCTGGCATTGAACCGCTGCTCGAGCAGGCTGAGGATCCTGAGATCGATCTCGTCAATCTCGCGACGGGCATCATCGAGCGTGAGCAATGGCGAACGAGGCTGATCCATGGGGCTGGCCTTCAGAGCATGCTCTACTGTTGCTGGCGACTGCGCCTGAGCGATGGCACCGGGATGAGCCGCGGCTTGATCACCGGCATCAGCCGCTTCGCCCGCTTCCGGCGCGAGATGGCATAGACCTGCTTCACCGCCTCGACGACGATCAGTCCGGCGAATCCCGGCGAGATCCACAAGCCCACCCGCTCGAAGGCCGGCGCCGAGCGTATCAGGAAGCTGCGGTTGATCGGCGGCGCAAACAGCGCATAGGCCCATCCCGTCGGCGTGAAGGCGGCGTCGCGCAGGAGATCGGTGAACTGGCCGCGCGAGAACGGCCGGCCATGGCCGAACGGCGTCGAATCGAACCGTGCCCACATGCCGCGCCGGTTGGGCACGACGAACAACGCCCTGCCCTGCGGCGCCAGCACCCGCCACAGCTCGCGCAGCAGATCGGGCAGCTGGTCGGTCAACTCGAGCCCATGCACCACCAGCGCCAGATCGATCGAGGCGTCGGGCAGCGGCAGGTCGGCTTCTTCGACGAGGGCAGAATCGTTGAGACCGCTTTGCGGCCAGTGCACCACCCCCTGGCGCGCCGGCATGAAGGCGAACACCCGCTCCGCCTCGGCCCGCCACGGCTCGAGATAGGGGATGGCATAGCCGATCCCCAGCACCCGCGCGCCCTGCCCCGGCCGGAACCGCGAGCGAATCCGGTGCGACAGCATCCGCCGCGTCATCTGGCCGAGCGGGCTTGCGTAGAATTCCCTGAGATCGACGACATCCAGCATCGGGATTCGGGTATTTGCCTAGGTCTTCATGGAGGCTATCACAGTCGTCCAAACAAACGATAAGGAAGCCCCATGTCAGAGCTCGACATACATCAATTCCTCTGCCGCGAGGACAATTTCGGCGTTCTGCTGCGCGACAAGGGCTCCTCGGCTTGCGCCGCCATCGATGCCCCCGAGGAAGCCGCCATCGAGAAGGCGCTGCGCGACACCGGATGGAAGCTGACCCATATTCTGGTCACCCACCACCATGACGACCATGTCGCCGCCATCCCGGCCCTCAAGGCCCGCCATGGCGCCGAAGTGGTGGCAAACCGGGCCGATTCCCGTCGAATTCCCGGGGTCGACGAGACCGTCGAGCCTGGCCAGGCTTACGAGTTTGCCGGTCACCGGGCCGTGATCATCGACACCCCCGGGCACACCAGGGGCCACATTGCCTGGCATTTCGCGCCCGATGGCGTGGTGTTCGTCGGCGACACCCTGTTCTCGCTTGGCTGCGGCCGGGTGATCGAGGGCACCATGGCCGAGATGTGGGGATCGCTCGACCGGCTGCGCAACCTTCCCGGTGAGACGAAAGTCTATTGCGGCCACGAATATACGCTCGCCAATGCCCGCTTTGCCCGGAGCGTCGACCCCGAAAATCCCGACCTCGAGGCCCGCGCCGCCGAGGCCGCCGCAGAGGTCAAGGCCGGGCGCCTGACGCTCCCGGTCACCATTGCAGGCGAACGCCGGGCCAACCCGTTTCTCAGGCCCGAGGACCAGGCGATCCGCCGGCACCTCGGTCTCGCCAACGCCGCCGACGCCGATGTCTTCGCCGAGCTCCGCCGCCGCAAGAATGCGTTCTGAGGCCCTCTCGCCTCACGCCATATACTGCCCGCCATTCACCGTCAGCGTCGAGCCGGTGATGAACGAGGCCGCGTCCGAGGCCAGGAACACGACGCAGCGCGCCACCTCCTCCGGTTCGCCCAGCCGCCCGGTCGGGATCAGCGGCAGGATCCGCTTCTCCAGCACATCGGCGGCGATCGCCCGCACCATCTCGGTGCCGATATAGCCCGGCGCAATGGCATTGACGGTGATGCCCTTGGCGGCGCCCTCCTGCGCCAGCGCCTTGACGAAACCCATGTCGCCGGCCTTGGCGGCGGAATAGTTGACCTGTCCCATCTGGCCCTTCTGGCCGTTGACCGAGGAGATGCAGATCACCCGGCCGAAGCCTTGCGCCCGCATGCCGTCCCACACCGGCCGGGTCATGTTGAACAGCGAATTGAGATTGGTGTTGATCACCTCGCCCCATTGCTGCGGCGTCATCTTGTGGAACATCGCATCGCGGGTGATGCCGGCATTGTTGACCAGGATCTCGATCGGCCCATGCTCCTTGGCGATCGCCTCGAGATGGCTGGCGCAGGCATCGTAGCTCGACACGTCAAATTTCCTGGTGGCGATGCCGGTCTCCTTGCCGAAGCGCTGCGCCACCTCGTCATTGCCGGCATAATTGGCGATGACCTTGTGGCCCTCGGCCTTGAGCGCCTTGGAGATCGCCGCACCGATGCCGCGGGTTCCACCCGTCACGATCGCTAGCCGCGCCATTCGACCCTCCTCCCTTTTGGTCTTGTTTGGTCTTGGTCAGTCGCGCTCGACGCACATTGCGATGCCCATGCCGCCGCCGATGCACAGCGTCGCCAGGCCCTTATGCGCCTTGCGCTTCTGCATCTCGTGCAGCAGCGTCACCAGGACCCGGCCGCCCGAGGCGCCGATCGGATGGCCGAGGGCGATCGCCCCGCCATTGACATTGACGACGTCGGTGTTCCACCCGAGCTCGCGATTGACGGCGCAGGCCTGCGCCGCGAAGGCCTCGTTGGCCTCGATCAGATCGAGGTCTTCCGCCTTCCAGCCGGCCCGCTTCAGCGCCAGCCGCGACGCCGGGATCGGACCCGTTCCCATGATCGCCGGGTCGACGCCGGCATGCGCCCAGGACACGATCCGGGCAAGTGGCTTGAGCCCGCGCCGCGCCGCCTCCTTCTCCGGCATCAGCATCACCACCGCCGCCCCGTCATTGATGCCCGACGCATTGGCCGCCGTGACCGATCCGTCCTTGTCGAAGGCCGGCCTGAGCTTCGCCACCGACTCGAGCGTCACGCCCTGCTTGATATATTCGTCATCGCTCACCACCACATCGCCCTTGCGCGTCTGGATGGTGACGGGAACGATCTCGTCCTTGAACTTGCCGCCCTTCTGCGCCGCCTCGGCCTTGTTCTGCGATTTGACGGCGAAGCTGTCCTGCTCTTCCCGCGTGATCTGCCACTGCTTGGCGATGTTCTCGGCGGTGTTGCCCATGTGATAGCCGTTGAAGGCGTCCCACAGCCCGTCCTTGATCATCGTGTCGATGAGCTTGTAGTCCCCCATCTTCACCCCGTCGCGCAGATGGGCGCAGTGCGGCGCCTGGCTCATCGATTCCTGGCCGCCCGCCGCCACGATCCTGGCATCGCCGCTGGTGATCTGCTGCAACCCGAGCGCCACCGCCCGCAAGCCCGATCCGCACAGCTGATTGACGCCCCAGGCCGGGCTCTCGACCGGGATGCCGGCCCCGATCGAGGCCTGCCGCGCCGGATTCTGGCCAGCGCCGGCTGTCAGGATCTGGCCCAGGATGACTTCCTCGACCTCGGAGGGATCAAGCTTCGCCCGTTCGATTGCCGCCTTCAGTGCCACCGTGCCGAGCGCCGAAGCTGGCAATGACGAAAGCGCGCCGTTGAACGAGCCAACCGGCGTGCGCACCGCCGCGACGATAGCGACCGATTTGTCAGCAACCGACATCTTCGTAGGCCCTCCTTGGATGATGCCGCCAATATCGGCCGGGGTGCCGAGGAGTTCAATGGGCCCGGTTTCTTGCCCTGCCGCAAGGACCCCCTTTTGCACTTGCAATTGTCTGTCCCGCGGCGCAACAATTTCGCGAAAAACTTGGAATCTTGAAGGGATTTCCGCCTTGGGCACCCCGGAAGCAGCCAGCGACAATTCGACGAGCGATGCCCCGGTGGTCATCAAGAAATACGCCAACCGCCGCCTCTACAACACCTCGACCAGCAGCTATGTCACCCTCGACGATCTCGCCGAGATGGTCAAAAAGGGCACCGACTTCTCGGTCTATGACGCCAAGACCGGCGAGGACATCACCCGTTCGGTGCTCACCCAGATCATCTTTGACGAGGAGAACAAGGGTCAGAACCTGCTGCCCATCCGTTTTCTGCGCCAGCTCATCCGCTTCTACGGCGACAGCATGCAGGCCTTCATCCCGAGCTATCTCGAATTCTCGCTTGAATCGCTGACCCGCGAGCAGGAGCGGTTTCGCCAGCAGATGATGGAGTCGTTTGGCGGCGAGCCGTTCCGCGCCATGGAGGAGCAGGCACGGCGCAATGTCGCGATGTTCCAGCAGGCCGTGCAGATGTTCAATCCCTTCGCCACGCCGCAATCGGGCAACCCGACCGATGGCAGCACCCCTGCGGCAGCTCCGGCTGCCGGGCAACCCGAGCCCGCCGCCGTCTCGGCCCAGGACGATATCCGCGCCCTCAAGGAGGAGCTGAAGGCGGTTCAGCGCCAACTCGAGCAGCTCGCGGCCACCCGCAAGAGCTGACCCCTATTCGCCCCACATCTCTGACGCATGACAAATAATCATGCCCGTGACCATTTTGTCATTCGCAGCGATAGCCGCCGACAAGGTACAGATAGCCAAAATTCATCAGGAGGAATTCCGCGATGGCGGCTCCCAAAAGCGACATTGAAATTGCCAGGGCCGCCAAGATGCGGCCGATCCAGGACATCGGCGAGCGTCTCGGGATTCGCGCCGAGCACCTCATTCCTTATGGTCATACCAAAGCCAAGGTCAGCCTCGACTATATCGAGTCCTTGAAGAATCGCCCCGATGGCAAGCTGATCCTCGTCACCGCCATCACTCCGACACCCGCCGGCGAAGGCAAGACCACCACGACGGTCGGCCTGGGCGATGGTCTAAACCGCATCGGCAAGCGCGCCGTCGTCTGCCTGCGCGAACCCTCGCTTGGTCCCTGCTTCGGCATGAAGGGCGGCGCGGCCGGTGGCGGCTACGCCCAGATCGTCCCGATGGAGGACATCAACCTGCATTTCACCGGTGATTTCCACGCCATCACCACTGCCCACAATCTCCTCTCGGCGATGATCGACAACCATATCTACTGGGGCAACGAGCTTGGCATCGACTCGCGCCGCGTCGCCTGGCGGCGGGTGCTCGACATGAACGATCGGGCGCTGCGCGACATCGTCTGCTCGCTCGGCGGCATTGCCAACGGCTATCCCCGCGAGGCCGGGTTCGACATCACCGTCGCCTCCGAGATCATGGCCATCCTCTGCCTCGCGACCTCGCTCGAGGACCTCGAGCGCCGCCTGTCGCAGATCGTCGTCGCCGCCCGCCGCGACAAGAGCCCGCTCCTCGCCAAGGACCTGAAGGCGCCGGGGGCAATGACCGTCCTGCTCAAGGACGCGCTGATGCCGAACCTGGTTCAGACCCTGGAGAACAACCCGGCCTTCGTCCATGGCGGCCCGTTCGCCAACATCGCCCATGGCTGCAATTCGGTGATGGCCACGCGCGCCGGGTTGAAGCTCGCCGACTATGTCGTGACCGAAGCCGGCTTCGGTGCCGATCTCGGTGCCGAGAAGTTCATCGACATCAAGTGCCGCAAGGCCGGGCTCAACCCCGCCGCGGCCGTCGTGGTAGCCACCGTGCGCGC
>JBIOYR010000028.1:0-24068 GCA_044870245.1 Aestuariivirgaceae bacterium
ACGCGGTGGCCTGGGGCTATGCCCGCGGCGCCGACGGCAACGGTGTGGACATCATTCAGAATTGCGAGGTCACCGGCATCCGCATCGAAAATGGCCGCGCCGTCGGCGTCGAGACCACGCGAGGCTACATCGGCTGCCGCAAGCTGGCGCTCGCCGGCGCCGGCAACTCGTGCGAGCTTGCCCGCATGGCCGGGCTCAAGCTGCCGATCGAGAGCCACGTCCTCCAGGCCTTCGTCTCGGAAGGCCTCAAGCCCTATCTCGATATGGTGGTGACATTCGGCATGGGCCATTTCTATATGTCGCAGTCCGACAAGGGCGGCCTCGTCTTCGGCGGCGACCTCGACGGCTACAACTCCTATGCCCGCCGCGGCAACATGCCAACCGTCGAGCATGTCATCGAAGGTGGTATCGCCCTCATCCCCGGCCTGTCGCGCATCCGGGTTCTCAGATCCTGGGGCGGCATCATGGACATGTCGATGGACGGCTCGCCGATCATCGATGCGACCCCGGTCGATGGGCTGTATCTCAATTGCGGCTGGTGCTATGGCGGCTTCAAGGCCACCCCGGCATCCGGCTGGTGCTTCGCCCATCTGATCGCCACCGGCCAGACCCACAAGCTTGCCGCCCCCTACCGGCTCGACCGTTTCCGCACCGGCCACACCATCGACGAGCGCGGCGCCGGCGCTCAGCCCAACCTGCACTGAGGATTTGAGAATGCTGATCGACTGTCCCTATTGCGGCGAGCGGCTGTCGGAGGAGTTCACCATTCTCGGCGATGCCACCAAGCAGCGCCCCGCGGGCAGCGCGGCCACCGACATGGAAGCCTGGTACGACTATGTCTTCATCCGCGACAATCCCAAGGGCCGCCACCGCGAATATTGGCAGCACACCGGCGGCTGCCGCGCCTGGCTGGTGGTCGAGCGCGACACCCTGACCCATCAGGTCTACGCGGTTGCTCCCGCGCGGGACTTGAGCGCATGACCAGCCGTCGCCTTGCCCAGGGCGGGCTGATCGACCGCTCGCGCCCGATCCGCTTCACCTTCGATCACCGGAGCTTTGCCGGCCTCGCCGGCGACACGCTGGCCTCGGCGCTGCTCGCCAATGGCCGCATGCTGATGGCGCGAAGCTTCAAATATCACCGGCCGCGCGGCGTGGTGACCGCCAGCGCTTCCGAGCCCAATGCGCTGATGGAGATCGGCGAGCGGGGCCGCCGCGACGCCAACAGCCGCGCCACCATGGTCGAGCTCTATGACGGGCTGTTCGCGCTCAGCCAGAATCGCTGGCCCTCGCTCGCTTTCGACCTCGGCGCCGTCAACGGGCTCGCCGCATCGATCTTCGTCGCCGGCTTCTACTATAAGACCTTCATGTGGCCGAAGAGTTTCTGGGAGAAGGTCTATGAGCCGCTGATCCGCCGCGCCGCCGGTCTCGGCCGCGCCAGCCACGAGCCCGATCCCGACGCTTACGAGAAGGCCTATGCCCATTGCGACGTGCTGGTGATCGGCTCCGGTCCCGCCGGCTTGATGGCTGCCCTTGCCGCCGGCCGCGCCGGGGCCCGGGTCATCCTCGCCGACGAGGGATCGCGCCTCGGCGGCACGCTCCTTGCCGAGCGCGAGGAGATTGCCGGCGACAGCGGTTGGACCTTTCTCGCAGCGACCCTCGCCGAGCTCGAGACCCTGCCCAATGTCATGCTGATGCCCCGCACCACCGTCTTCGGCTGGTTCGACGGCAATGTCTTCGGCGCCCTCGAGCGGGTCAACAAGCACATCGCCGTGCCGCCGGCCTATGAGCCGGTCGAACGCTATTGGCGGATCATCGCCAAGCAGGCGGTTATGGCAACCGGCGCCGAGGAGCGCCCTCTCGTCTTCGGCGGCAACGACAAGCCGGGCGTGATGCAGGCATCCGCCATCCGCGCCTATGTCAACCGCTATGCCGTGACCCCCGGCGCCCGCGCCGTCGTCTTCACCAACAACAGCTCGGGCTACCGCACCGCCCGCGACGTGCTGGCCGCCGGCATCGACGTCGCCGCCATCATCGACGCCCGCGACGGCGAGACAGCGACCCATGCGGCAGGCGTGCCACTCATTGCCAACGCCGTCCTCACCAGGATCGTCGGCCGCGAGCGGATCACCGGCGTCCACGTGTTGAAGGGCGGCGCCACCACCGCCGACCGAATCGAGGCTGATTTCGTCGCCATGTCGGGCGGCTGGAGCCCGGTGATCCACTTGTCCTGCCACAAGGGCGAGAAGCCGGTGTGGGACGCCGAGCGCGCCTGCTTCCTGCCGCCGTCCTCGACGCCGGGGCTGATCCCGGTCGGGTCGGCTGCCGGCGCCCTGACCCTGTCGCAATGCTTGAAGGACGGCAGCGCCGCCGGCGCCCGCGCCGCGGAGCTGGCAGGGCTGAAGGCGAGTTCCATCGCGGTTCCGGAAGCCCGCGATGACGAGCCCTATTCCATCCGCCCGCTGTGGCACGTCAGGCAATCGACCGCCAAGGCCTTTGTCGATTTCCAGAACGACGTCACCCTCAAGGACATCCCGCTCGCCGCGCGCGAAGGCTTCAACTCCATCGAGCTGGTCAAGCGCTTCACCACCAGCGGCATGGGCACCGATCAGGGCAAGCTCTCCAACATCAACGCCAGCGGCATCCTCGCCGAGGCGACCGGCCGGACCGTCCCCGAGATCGGCACCACCACCTTCCGGCCGTTCTACACGCCGGTGTCCTTCGGCGCCCTCACCGGCGCCTTTCGCGCGACCCACTATCAGCCGGTGCGCAAGACGCCGCTCCATGGATGGTGCGAGGAGATGAGCGCGGTGTTCATGGAGGCCGGCCTCTGGCTGCGCTCGGCCTGGTTTCCGAAGCCGGGCGAGGACTGGCGCGCCGCCGCCACCCGCGAGGTCATGGCCGTCCGCCAGTCGGTCGGCATCTGCGATGTCTCGACGCTGGGCAAGATCGACCTCCAGGGGCCGGATGCGGCCGCACTGCTGAACCGGCTCTACTGCAACGGCTTCTCGACGCTTCAACCGGGCAAGGCGCGCTATGGCCTGATGCTGCGCGAGGATGGCTTCCTGTTCGACGATGGCACCGTCAGCCATCTCGCACCCGGCCATTACTTCATCACCACCACCACCGCCAATGCTGCCCGCGTCATGTCGCATATCGAGTTCTGCCATCAGGCGCTGTGGCCCGAGCTCGACGTGCAATATGTCTCGGTGAGCGACCAATGGGCCCAGATCGCGGTGGCCGGCCCCAATGCCCGCCGCTTGCTCGAGCGGGTGATCGCCGAGGACCTCTCCGACGCCGCCTTCCCCTATCTCGGCGCCCAGGCCGTCACGGTGGCCGGTGGGATTCCCGGACGATTGTTCCGCATCTCCTTCTCCGGCGAGCTCGCCTATGAGCTGTCGGTGCCCGCCGACCATGGCAACCGGGTGGCGCACCTGCTGATGAGCGAAGGCTCAGGCTTTGGCATCGTCCCCTATGGCGTCGAGGCGCTGTCGATCATGCGCATCGAGAAGGGCCATGTCGCCGGCGGCGAGCTCAATGGCACCACCACGCCCGAGGATCTGGGCCTCGGCCGCATGGTGTCGCGCAGCAAGGATTTCATCGGCCGCATGATGGGCGAGCGCGAGGCGCTGAAGGCCGGCAACCGCGATGTGCTGGTGGGGGTGAAGCCGGTCGAGCCCGATCAGCAGCTGCGTGCCGGTGCCCATCTCCTGACCCGCGGCGCCGTGGAGTCGCTCGACAATGATCAGGGCTATGTCACCTCGGTCGCCTGGTCGCCGATGCTCCGGCAATGGATCGGCCTGGCGCTCCTGAAGCGCGGCCGCGAGCGCCATGGCGAGATCGTCCAGGTCTATGACGATCTGCGCAATTCCCGAATGCTGGTCGAGGTGACCCACCCCTGCTTCTATGATCGGGAGAACCTGAAGCTCCATGGCTGAGATGGCATCTGAGACGCCACGCCCGTCACCGCTCGGGGCGATCCTCGTTCCCGGCCGCCACGGCGCCAAGGGGTCGGACGGGCCCGGCGTCACGCTCGGGCTGCACCATCCTTTGTCGATCGTCACGGTCATGGCGCGCCGGGGCAGAATGGAGGCGCTGGCTGCTGCCATGCGCTCGAGCTTCGGGTCGGCGCTTCCTGGTCCTGGCCAATCGGCGACCGAAAAGGATATCGCGCTGCGCTGGGCCGGGCCCGACCAATGGCTGGCCGTCGCCGAGGGCGGACGCGACGGCGATCTCCATCAGCGTCTGACCGCGGCGCTCGCCGACACCGCGTCGCTGGTCGATCAGAGCCATGGGCGGCTGGCCATCGTCATTGCCGGTCCGCGGGCCCGCGCCGTTCTCGCCAAGGGAACCGCGGTCGACCTCCATCCGAGCCGCTTCCGCCCCGGCCAGGTGGCGATGACCCCGATGGCCCATGTCGGCGTCCACCTCACGCAGACGGCGCCGGACGCGTTCGAGCTTCTGGTTTTCCGCAGCTTCGCCGAGAGCCTCTTCGAGTTCCTCACCGCCATGGCGGCGGAGTATGGCTATGAGGTAGTGAGTAGGCAGTAGGCAGTGAGCGTACTGCCGACTGCCTCACCTACAACTCCCCCCGGATGCACCGCCTGAGCAGCGCCTGGTACTGCTTCTCGCTGAAGGCGATCGGATTGCCGCCATGGCTCGGGTCCTTCACCGCCATGGCCGCGACCTCGGCGGCCCGCTTGCTGTCGATGCCGATCTCGCCGAGGCTGTGCGGAATGCCGATGGCGCGCCTGAGCTTGACGATCCAGTTGACGAAGCCGTCGAACCGGCCGCGAATGCCGAGATAGGCGGCGGCGCGCTCGATCGCCGGCTCGATCTTCTTGCGGTTCGCCACCACCACATAGGGCATGATGATGCCGTTGAGCAGCCCGTGATGCGCATCATAGAGCCCGCCCAGCGGATGCGACAGCGCATGGATCGCGCCGAGCCCGCCCTGAAAGGCGGTGGCGCCCATCGCCGAGGCCGCCAGCATCGCGCCGCGGGCTTCGAGATTGCCCGGCGCATGCACCGCTTCTGGCAGGTTCTCCTTGACGAGCCGCATGCCTTCGAGCGCCACGCCCTTGGCGAGCGGATGCCAGAACGGCGCGCAATAGGCCTCGAGATTGTGGGCCAGCGCATCCATGCCGGTCGCAGCGGTGAGCTTCGCCGGCAGCCCCACCGTCAGCGCCGGATCGAGCACGGCGAATCGCGGCATCATGGCGGGGTGGAAGATCACCTTCTTCTCATGGGTCTCCGGCTGCGTGATCACCCCGGCGCGGCCAACCTCCGAGCCGGTGCCCGCCGTCGTCGGCACCGCGATGACCGGCGCGATCGCCTTGGCATTGGCGCGCGTCCACCAGTCGCCGACATCCTCGAAATCGAACATCGGCCGCGACTGGCCCTGCATGAACGCCACCACCTTGCCGACATCGAGCGCCGAGCCGCCGCCAAAGGCGATGACCCCGTCATGGCGGCCTGAGCGATAGGCCTTGACGCCGGCCTCGACGTTGTCCGCCACCGGGTTGGAGCGGACATCGGAGAACACCTTCACCTTGAGCCCGGCCTGATCGAGATCGGCGGCGACCTCCTTGGTCATCGCCATCGCGGCAAGCGCCGGATCGGTGACCAGGAGCGGCGCGGCGATGCCGGCCTCGCGGCAGAGCGTCGGCAGATCCTTCACCCGGCCGGCACCGAAGCGGATGCTGGTCGGGAAGTTGAAATTGGCGGCGACCATGCGAGGAGTCCCTCAATATTGCTCGAAGCCGCGCTTCAGCTCCCAGTCGGTGATGCGCCGGTCATATTCGAGCTGCTCCCAATAGGCGGTGTGCACATAATGATCGATCACCCGGTCGCCGAACGCCTTTCTGAGGAACGCCGACTCATCGAGCAGCCGCATCGCCTCGCGCAGCGTCTTCGGAATCTCCCTGAGCTCCCTCCCGACATAGGCATCGCCCTCGAAATGCGCCTCGAGCTCCATCTTCTGCTCGATGCCGTCGAGCCCTGCTGCGAGCAGCGCCGCGAAGGCGAGGTGCGGAGTGAGATCGGCGCCGCCCATCCGGCACTCGATGCGCACCGACTTGCTCCCCGCCCCACACAGCCTGAATCCGGCAGTGCGGTTGTCGAAGCTCCACACCGCCCGGGTCGGCGCGAAGGTCGCCGCCTGGAAACGTTTGTAGGAGTTGATGTAGGGTGCCAGGAAATAGGCGATCTC
Source organism: Aestuariivirgaceae bacterium (assembly GCA_044870245.1). Classification (GTDB taxonomy): domain Bacteria; phylum Pseudomonadota; class Alphaproteobacteria; order Rhizobiales; family Aestuariivirgaceae; genus DATAFF01. The sequence continues at coordinate 6,209 of JBIOYR010000028.1, forward strand.
GCGCGCATGGCCGAGCAGCCCCGCCATATATTGGCGCATCAGCAGCGACATGCCGTGCTCGGCGGATTGATCGGCGAACAGCGCCCGCTTACCGTCGCTCGACCATAGCGACTGATGGATATGGGCCGAGTTGCCGGCTTGGCCGTAATCCCATTTGGCCATGAAGGTGATGGCCTTGCCATGCGCCCAGGCAATCTCCTTGCAGCCGTTTTTCAGGATCACATGGCGATCCGCCATGTCGAGCGCCGGCGCATAGCGCACATTGATCTCCTCCTGGCCGCGGCCCCATTCGCCCTTGGAATTCTCGACCGGGATGCCCGCCGCATGAAGGCCGTTGCGGATCGCCCGCATCACCCCCTCCTCCTTGGTGGTCTGGAGGATATGATAGTCCTGGATGAAGTTGCCGGCGGTCTTGAGCCCGCGATAGCCCTTGGCGCCGGCGCTGTCATAGCTCTCGTCGAACAGGAAGAACTCGAGCTCGGAGGCCATCATTGCCTTCATGTCCATGGCCTCGAGCCGCTGCAGCTGCCGCTTCAGCATGCTGCGCGGCGCGTGGTCGAGAAGCTCATGGTCATGATCGAGCAGATCGCAAAGCACCAGTGCGGTGCCGTCGAGCCAGGGGATGCGCCTGAGCGTGTCGAGATCGGGCTTGAGCACGAAATCGCCATAGCCCTTCTGCCAGCTCGCCACCTGATAGCCCGGCACCGGCTCCATATCGATGTCGCAGGCCAGCAGATAGTCGCAGCCATGCGTCTCGTCATGGGCGCTTTCGCAGAAATAGCCGGCATGGAACCGCTTGCCGACCAGCCGCCCCTGCATGTCCGGAAAGGCCGCGACGACGGTGTCGATCGTGCCGGCCTCGACCTCGGAGGCGAGCGCGCTCAAGCTCAACATTCCCTGCATGGTGCCCTCTCTCTTCAAGCTGGGTGGGTCAGGTCGGACCGGTGCTCAGCACTTGGGCCAGCCGCCCGGCCCAGGCCGACTGCCCGGCCTCCTCGGTGATGAGGTCGTTGCGGATCTCGATCATGGCGTTGAGCAGGCCCCGCCGCCCGGCATGGAGATTGAGCGTGTGGGTCACCCCGTCCTCGGGCCCATAGGGCTCGTTGCGCCTGACCTTGATGTCGCCATGGCGGCTCAGCGTCGCGATCAGATGATCGGCATAGCGGCGGTCGCGATCATGCAGGATCCCGGCATCGAGATGGCGTGTCATCCCCTTGTAGACCGGCGTGAAGCTGTGGATCGCCACGAAGATCGGACGGTGTCCGCTTGCCTGCCGGCTGTCGAGCAGCATCGTGACCGCGGCATGGAACGGTTCGTAGATCGCCGCCGTCCGCGCTGCCCGCTCGTCGGGAGTGAGCCCTGCATTGCCGGGGATCTCGGTCGACTCGGAGACCTCCGGCATCGCCGACGGCGCCTCGGGCGGGCGGTTGCAATCCTGGACTAGGCGCGAATAACGCTGCAGCACCAGCGGCGCATCGAGCAGGCGTGACAGCCGCCGCGCCACGCTTTCGGCGCCGATGTCATAGGCGATGTGGCGTTCGAGCTCGCTCTCGCTCAAGCCCAGCGTGCCGAGCTTCCGCGGGATCGCCCGTCCGGCATGCTCGCACACCAGGAAGATATGCGACGGTCCGTCGGCATTGACGACGATGACCGGTTCGTCCTCCCCCTCGAGCAGCGGATGCGGTGCCATGGCTCAAGCCGGAGAATGGGCCTGCGCGGTCGCCCGTGCCAGGAGCCCGGAATAGATGTCGTCATCGCGCACCACGCCGATGATCCGTCCATCCTGCGACAAGAGGATCGGCAGCCCCGACTGACGTCGCGCATCGATCACCACCCGCATCGGCGCCGAGCATGGCATCACCACCACCTCGCCGCGCGGCCAGCTGGTCGCCTCGCCATTGCTCTCGAACACCTTGAGCTGGTGCTCGCCGAGCGCCGCCCGCTCCACCGCGCCGTCATCGTCCATCGCCATGGTCAGGCCGAGGTCGTCGTCCAGCATCAGCATCGGGCCGATCCGCTTGAGCGTCGGCAGCGGCGTCATCATCACGTCTCCGGTCAGCACGTTGAGCGGGTTCATGTGCTGCACGAAGGCTGCCACATAGTCATTGGCCGGATTGAGCACGATGTCCTGCGGCGGTCCGTGCTGGACGATCCGCCCGCCCTCCATGATGGCGATGGTGGTCCCGATCTTCAGCGCCTCGTCGAGATCGTGGCTGACGAACACGATGGTACGCCGGAGCTTGCGCTGCAGCTCGAGCAGCTCGTCCTGGAGATGGGTGCGGATCAATGGATCGAGCGCCGAGAACGGCTCGTCCATCAGGAGAATCGGCGCCTCGGTGGCGAACGCCCGGGCGAGGCCCACCCGCTGCTGCATGCCGCCCGACAGCTCATGGGCATATTTGTTGGCCCATTGGTCGAGCCCCACCAGCTTGAGCTGGCGCGCCACCCGCTCGCGCCGCTCCGCCGCAGCAACGCCGGCGAGCTCGAGGCCGAGCCCGGCATTTTCTGCGACCGTGCGCCATGGCAGCAGCCCGAACTGCTGGAACACCATGGCGACGCCATGCATCCTGAGCTGCCTCAGCTCCTCGAACGGGCAGTGGGTGACGTCGACGACCCGGTCGCCGGCGGTGACCAGCACCTCGCCCCTGACCGGCTTGTTGAGCCCGTTCACCGCCCTGAGCAGCGTCGACTTGCCCGAGCCTGACAGGCCCATCAGCACGCAGATCTCGCCTTCGCCGACATCGAGCGTCGCCCCCGCCACCCCGAGCACCGCGCCCGTCTTGTCGAGGATGGAGCCGCGGCTCTCGCCGCGGTCGAGCAGCTCGAGCGCTTCTCGCGTCCGCCGCCCGAAGATGATGTCGACGTCGCGAAAGGATACCGCCGTGCTCATCGGGCACTTCCCTTGCTCGGCTCGACCCGGCAGACCCGGTCGAGAATGATGGCGAGCACCACGATGGCAAGTCCCGCCTCGATGCCCATCGGGATGTTCACCGTGTTGAGGGCCCTGACCACCGGCTTGCCGAGACCATTGGCGCCGATCAGCGCCGCAATCACCACCATCGACAGCGACAGCATGATGCATTGGGTAAGGCCGGCCATGATCGAGGGGAGCGCGGCCGGCAGCTCGACCTTCCACAGCAGCTGGCGCCGCGTTGCCCCGAATGCCTCGCCGGCTTCCATCAGCTGCTTGGGCACGGTCGTCAGCCCGAGATGGGTGAGCCGGATCGGCGCCGCGACGGCGAAGATCACCGTGGTGATCAGCCCGGGCGCCAGCCCGAGGCCGAACAGGATGAGCGCCGGGATCAGATAGACGAAGGTCGGCAGCGTCTGCATCAGGTCGAGCACCGGCCTGAGCAGCTGGAACAGCCATTCGCGATGCGCCGCGGCGATGCCGAGCGGTACCCCGATCGCCATTGACACGGTGGTGGCGCCGATCACCAGCGCCAGTGTCTCGACGGTTTCCTTCCACAGGCCCTGATTGATGATGTAGAGGAGCCCGAGCAGCACCCCGAGCGCAATCTGCCAGGAGCGCTGCAGCAGATAGGCGATCACCACGATGGCGGCGACCACCACCAGCGGCGGCGGATAGAGCAGGGCGGCGATCATCGCATCGAGCACCGCCGTGATCCCCTTCGACAGCCCGTCGAAGAACCAGTCGAAATAGCTCGTCAGGAAGCCGAAGAACTGCTTGCCCCACTGCCCGACGGGAATTTTGTAGCGGGTCAACTCTTGGGTTAAGCGGGTCAGCTCTTGGTTTAGCCAATCCATCGCTTGCGATCTCTCTCGCGCCTCACCTCACCGCCCGTGCTCCTGCTCCCCAGTAATGGGGAGAAGGGCAGGGCGAACGAGGCGAATTGGCATCATGCTGCCCCGAGCGTCTTCTTCACCGCAGCCGTTGCATCGCCGCCATCGAAGGTGGTGACGCCGTTGAGCCAGGGCGTCGCCGCATCGGGATGCGCCTTCAGCCATTCGGTAGCTGCCTGCTTGGCGTCCTTGCCCTTGAGGATCTGGTCCATCAGCTCGTTCTCCATCGGCAGGTCGAATTTGAGATTGCTGATGAACTTGCCGGCATTCGGGCATTCCGTGCCATAGCCGGCCCGGACATTGGTGAACACCTTGGCGGCGCCGAAGCCCGAGTCGCCCATCCCGTCGAGATATTTGATTTTCATGTTGCCCATGACCGGATGCGGCGTCCAGCCGAGGAACACGATCCATTCCTGATCCTTCATCGACTTTTCCGCCTGCGACAACATGCCGGCCTCGGAGGACTCGACGAGCTCGAAACCGTCGAGCCCGTTGTCCTTGTCGGCGATCATCGACAGCACGATGCGGTTCCCGTCATTGCCGGGCTCGATGCCGTAGATCTTGCTCGAGAACTTGTCCTTGAACTTGCCGATGTCCTTGAGGCTCTTGACCCCGCCGTCATAGACGTAGTCCGGCACCACCAGGCCGTAGCCGGCGCCTTCCAGGTTCTGTGACAGTGTCTCGACTGTCTTGGCATCGGTGAACGGCTTCACGTCGGCTGCCATGCTCGGCATCCAGTTGCCGAGGAACACGTCGATGTCCTTGTTCTGCAGCGACTGATAGGTCACCGGCACCGACAGGACCTGCACTTCCGGCTGGTAGCCCAGCGCCTCGAGCAGCACCGAGGTGACCGCCGTGGTCGCGGTGATGTCCGTCCAGCCCACATCGGACAATCTTACCTTCCGGCAGGCATCACTGTCTCCCGCCATGGCGGGAGCGGTAAGGAGCGCGGCGGCCACAACGCCGCCTAGGATCTTCCTGAGCATCAAGTCCTCCCTGAATAAACGGCCGGCCTTGGCATGCCGACATTCTCGCTCGGGGTCAATTGATTGACCAATAGCTGCACATCGTCCATCATTTTATTTAGCAATTGGCCGGAGAGACGCCGCGATGGATGCTTTCGATTTCATCGTCGTCGGCTCCGGTTCTGCCGGGTCGGCCCTGGCCTACCGGTTGTCGGAGGATGGCCGAAACCGGGTTCTGGTGCTGGAATATGGCGGGACCGACTGGGGTCCGTTCATCCAGATGCCGGCGGCGCTTTCCTATCCCATGAACATGCCGATTTACGATTGGGGCCTTAAGACCGAGCCCGAGCCGCATCTCGGCGGGCGGGTTCTGGTGACCCCCCGCGGCAAGGTCATTGGCGGCTCTTCCTCGATCAACGGCATGGTTTACGTCCGCGGCCATGCCCGGGATTTCGACGGCTGGGAGGCGATGGGAGCCTCCGGCTGGGGTTTCCGCCATGTGCTCCCCTATTACCAGCGGCTCGAGGATTCCCATGGCGGCGAGGATGGCTGGCGCGGACGGGGCGGACCGCTGCACGTCACCCGCGGCACTCGCCGCAACCCGCTTTACGATGCCTTTGTCGAGGCCGGTCGCCAGGCCGGCTACCCCGTCACCATCGACTACAATGGCCGCCAGCAGGAAGGCTTCGGCGCGATGGAGATGACGGTGTGGCGGGGCACCCGCTGGTCGGCCGCCAAGGCCTATCTCCGCCCCGCCCTCAAGCGCCCCAATCTCAAGCTCCTGACCCGTGCCCTTGCCCGTCGGATCATCCTCGATGGCAGGAAGGCGGTGGCCGTCGAATATGAGCGCGGCGGCAAGATCGAGCGCGCCGCTGCCAGCCGCGAGATCGTGCTCGCCTCAAGCTCGATCAATTCACCGAAGCTGCTTCTCCTCTCCGGCATCGGCAATGGTGGAGACCTCAAGGCGGCGGGGATCACGCCGCTGCACGACCTGCCGGGCGTCGGCCAGAACCTGCAGGACCATCTCGAGATCTATTTCCAGGTGCGCTGCAAGGAACCGGTGACGCTGAACGCCAAGCTCGGCCTCGTTTCCAAGGCGCTGATCGGTGCCGAATGGCTGTTCTTCCGGCGCGGTCTCGGCGCCACCAATCATTTCGAATCCTGCGGCTTCATCCGCTCCCGCGAGGGCGTCGAATATCCCGACATCCAATACCATTTCCTGCCAGGCGCCATCCGCTATGACGGCAAGGCGGCAGCGCCCGGCCATGGTTTCCAGGTTCATGTCGGGCCGATGCGCTCGCGCTCGCGCGGTTGGGTGAAGCTGCGCTCGAGCGACCCGCGCGAGCCGCCGCGGATCCTGTTCAACTATATGTCGCATCCCTCCGACTGGGACGATTTCCGGCGCTGCATCAAGCTGACCCGCGAGCTGTTCCGCACCCCGGCCATGCAGCCTTTCGCCGGTAGCGAGATCCAGCCGGGCGATCATGTCATTGCCGATGCGGATATCGATGCTTTCGTGAGGGAGCATTGCGAAAGCGCCTTCCACCCTTGCGGAACCTGCCGCATGGGACGCGTCGACGACCCGCTGGCGGTGGTCGACCCGCAATGCCGGGTCATCGGCATCGAAGGCCTTCGGGTCGCCGATTCCTCGATCTTCCCGCAGGTGACCAACGGCAATCTCAACGCGCCCTCGATCATGACCGGCGAGAAGGCCTCCGATCTGATCCTCGGTCGCGACCCGCTCCCCGCTTCCAATCTCGAGCCATGGATCAACCCGAGCTGGCGCACCAGCCAGCGGTAAGGTGACTGGTGGTCATTCACTCTGCGGCAATCCGCGTCGCCGTATCGGCATCACCGTCGCGCCAGCGGGCGAGCAGCGCCGCCTGCTGCTCCTCTGCCTCCTTGAGATGGCGGTCCTTGACATGGCCATAGCCTCGAATCCGCTCCGGGATCGCCGCGATCTCGGCAGCGAGCGGCAGGTTGCGCGTGGTGAGGCCGGCAAGCAGCTCGTCGATGCGCCGGCGGTACTCGCCGATCAGTGCCCGCTCCTTCTTGCGCTCCTCGCTATAGCCGAAGATGTCGAACGGCGTGCCGCGCAGCCGACGGAAACGGGCGAGCAGCTTGAACGCGCTCATCATCCAGGGCCCGAAGGCCTGCTTGCGCAGATGGCCGGTCGCTGGATCGCGCTTGGCGAGAAGCGGCGGGGCGAGATGGAAGCTCAGCCGATAGGGCCCCTTGAACTTGCGGGCGAGCTCGGCGGCGAAAGTGCCGTCGGTGTAGAGTCGCGCCACCTCATATTCGTCCTTGTAGGCCATCAGCTTGAACAGATAGCGCGCCACCGCCTTGCTCAGGATCTGCGATGACGGGTCGAGCGCCGTCTCGGCGGCGATGACCTTTTCGACAAAGGCCTTGTAGGCCTTGGCGTAGCGGCCGCTCTGATAGGCCTTGAGGAACGCGACGCGGCGCTCGACCATCTCGGACAAGGTCTCGGGACCGGTCTCGGGGTCAGGACCGGCAGCGGCGGCGATCACCGCCTCGACGGCTGAGCGATCATGGGCCGCCCGCCTGCCCCACAGGAACGCCTGAAGGTTCATCTTGACCGACACGCCATTGAGCTCGATCGCCTGCTCGATCGCTGCGGCGCTCAACGGCACCAGCCCTTTCTGCCAGGCGAAGCCGAGGGTGAACAGATTGGCAGCGATGGAGTCGCCGAGGAGCGCGGTGGCGATCGCGCTCGAATCGATGAAGGTGGCGCCGTCGGCGCGGGTCCGCGCCTCGATCTGCAGCCGCATCTCGTCGGCCGGGATTTTGAAATCGGGGTTGCCGGTGAACTGCGCCGGCATGGTCTGATGGGCGTTGACGATGGCTGAGGTGCGCGACCGGCTGGCGGCGGCGAGTACCCGCTCCGAGGCGCTGGTGACGAGATCACAGCCGAGGATCAGGTCGGCGCCGCCGGCCGCAATTCGGATGGTGGCGATGTCCTCGGGCCGGCGGGCGAGCTTGAGATGGGTGACGACGGCGCCGTTCTTCTGCGACAGGCCGGCCATGTCGATGATGCCCGAGCCCTTGCCCTCGAGATGGGCGGCCATGCCGAGAATATGCCCGACGGTGACGACCCCGGTGCCGCCAATGCCGGTCACCAGAATCGACCAGGGCCGGTCGAGCGCCGGCAGCTCAGGCTCGGGGAGAACCGGGAAGATGGTGGTCTCGCCCGGCAGCTTGGCGATCTGCAGGCCCTTGACCAGCTCGCCGCCCTCGACCGTCACGAAGCTCGGGCAGAAGCCCTTGAGGCAGGAATAGTCCTTGTTGCACACCGACTGGTCGATCTGGCGCTTGCGGCCAAACGGCGTTTCGACCGGTTGGATGGCGACGCAGTTCGACTTCACGCCGCAATCGCCGCAACCCTCGCAGACCAGCTCGTTGATGAAGACGCGGCGGTTGGGGTCGGGATATTCGCCGCGCTTGCGCCGACGCCGCTTCTCGGCGGCGCAGGTCTGGTCGTAGATCAGGACGGAGACCCCGGGGACGTCCATCAGCTCCTTCTGGAGCGCCTGGAGGTCGTCGCGGTGGTGGAAGGTGACGCCCGGCGGGAAGCCGGCATCGGGCGGATATTTGTCGGGCTCATCCGAAACGACGGCGATGCGGCTCACCCCCTCGGCCCGGACCTGCTCGGCGATGATCGCCGGGTTGAGGCGGGCGTCCATATGCTGCCCGCCGGTCATCGCGACCGCATCGTTGTAGAGGATCTTGTAGGTGACGTTGACGCCGGCGGCGATCGCCGCCCTGAGCGCCAGGGTGCCGGAATGGACATAGGTGCCATCGCCGAGATTCTGGAAGACATGCTTGCGGGTGGAGAACCGCGCCTCGCCGATCCAGTTGGCACCTTCGCCGCCCATATGGGTGGCCCCCTCGGTGTTGCGCGACGGGATGAACTGGACCATCCAATGGCAGCCGATGCCGGCATAGCCGCGGCCACCCTCGGGAACGACGGTCGAGGAATTGTGGGGGCAGCCGGCGCAGAAATAGGGAATGCGGCTGGCGAGATCAGGGGCGTTGGAGAGGCCCGCCATGACGGCGAGGATCTCGCCCATGCGCTCGGCAATGCGGGGATTGGGCCCGGGGGCCAGCAGCCGCTCGCCGATGGCCAGCGCGATCTGATTCGGCTCGAGCGTGCCGAATGCCGGGAACAGGTGGTTGCCGGCCTCGTCCTTCTTGCCGATGACCATTGGCGGATGAGGGCTGTTGCACAGCTGCTCGCGCAGCTGCGTCTCGAGCAGCGAGCGCTTCTCCTCCACCACGATCAGGAGGTCGAGACCATCGGCAAACTCGGCGACGATCTTCGGGTCGAGCGGCCAGACGAGTCCGATCTTGAGCAGCCGCAAGCCGAGCCGGTTGGCCTCGACCTCGTCGATGCCGAGCTCGTCCAGCGCCTGGCGCAGATCGAGATAGCTCTTGCCGGTGCTGATGATGCCGATCTTGGGGGCGGTACCGCCGGAGAACACGATCCGGTCGATGTGATTGGCGCGGGCAAAGGCGACGGCGGCAAAGCGCTTGTGGAGGTGGAGGCGGCGCTCCTGCTCGAAACGGTCGTCGCGCGGGCGGATGTTGAGCCCGCCTTCCGGCATCTTGAAATCCTGGGGATAGGCGATGGTCAGCCGGTCGAGCGAGCCGTCGATGATCGCGGTCGACTCGACGGTGTCATGCATGCATTTGAGCCCGACCCAGCAGCCGGAGTAGCGCGACATTGCGATGCCGAGCTGGCCGTAATCGAGGATCTCCTGGACGCCGGCGGGACTGAGCACCGGCATCATGGCATCGACCAGGGCGAACTCGCTCTGATGCGGCACCGTCGAGGACTCGGCGCCATGGTCGTCGCCCATCAGCAGCAGCACGCCGCCATGCTTGGAAGTCCCGGCGGCATTGGCATGGCGGAACACGTCGCCGCAGCGGTCGACGCCTGGACCCTTGCCGTACCACATGCCGAAGACGCCGTCATAGGCCCCCTCGCCGCGCATCTCGGCCTGCTGGGTGCCCCACAGCGCGGTCGCCGCAAGGTCCTCGTTGAGCCCCGGCACGAAAACGATGTGATGGGGATCGAGAAGCTTCTTCGCCCGCTCGAACTGCTGGTCGAGGCCACCGAGCGGCGAGCCGCGATAGCCGCTGACATAGCCGGCGGTGTTGAGCCCTTGGGCCTCGTCGCGGGCCTTCTGCATCAGCATCAGGCGGACCAGCGCCTGAATGCCGGAAAGAAAGACCAGCGATTTGCCAAGGTCGTATTTGTCGTTAAGGCTGACGGTCTTCAGCGTCATCGCAGCGCTTCCTGGGCCAACCGGCCTGTCGCCTGAGTTTCACGTCGAATGTGGTAACGGACCGAACGCGCCGCAACGGCGGAGGTCGGCGGAAATTGGCACAGCAGGCGCCGCTCCACAACGTGTCAGAGCGGGCCCTCCAAGGAACGCAACGAGCTGGTGCCGGCGGTTGGTGATCGGGCAATGTTACGCCTGCACAGCGTCCGGGCCGCAATTTCATTGCTCGCCCCACCGCCAGAAACCGTCGCCGAGCTTGTCATAGGCGCGGAACAGCAGCATGCGATGGACTTCCGAGGCACCGTCGACGAGCTTGGCAGCCCGGGCATAGCGGTAGATCCATTCGACCGGCGTGTCCTTGGAATAGCCGCGGGCGCCGAGCAGCTGCAGCGCGACATCGGCGGCCTGGTTCAAGGTGTCGGCCATGTGCAGCTTGGCCATCGACACCTCCTTCTGCGCATGGCTGCCGGAATCGAGGCACCAGGCGGCATGCATGGTGAGGAGGCGGCCGACCTGGATGTTCTTGGCGGCCTCGCCCAGCATCATCTGCACCGATTCATGCTCGGCAAGGCGCATGCCGAAGGCGCGGCGCTCCTTGACATTGGCGGCGGCGATCTCGAGGCAGCGCTTGGCAAGGCCGAGCCAGCGCATGCAATGGGTGAGGCGGGCGGGGCCCAAGCGAATCTGGGTGATCCTGAGACCGTCCCCCTCCTCCATCAGGCGGTGCTCGTCGGGGATCTCGAGGCCATCGAACGCGAGCTCGCACACCCCGCCATGCTCCTCGGGACCCATATTGGCGATGCGCCGCACGATCCGCCAGCCGGGATCGTCGCGGTGGAACAGGAAGGCGGAAAGACCGCGGCGCGGATCATCGGAGGTGCGGGCGATCAGGATGAAGTGGCTGGCGACGGCGGCACCCGAGATGAACCATTTGCGGCCGGAGATCACATAGCGGTCGTTGCGCCGCTCGGCGCGGGTCAGCATCATGCCGCCGGGATCGGAGCCCGAGCCCGGGCTTGGCTCGGTCATGACGAAGGCGGAGCGGACCTTGCCGTCGATGATCGGCTGCAGCCAGCGATCCTTGAGGGCGTCGGTCGGCAGCACCTTGTTCAGGAGGCTCATGTTGCCGTCGTCCGGCGCCTGGCAGTTGAGGCAGACCGGACCGAAGATCGAGCGGTTGGCCTCCTCGTAGAAGGCGGCCCAGCCGGTGATCGGCAGACCGAGGCCGCCGCGCTCGCGCGGCATTTGCGGGGCGTAGAGGCCGGCCTTGCGGGCGCGCTCGCGCATCGCATCGCATAGCTCGATGCGGATATTGTCATATTGATCGTAATTGGCGCGGTCCTGCTCCAGCGGCATGATCTCGCGCTCGATGAATCCGCGGACCCTGGCGCACAGATCGGCGATATCGGGGGGCAAAGTGAAGTCCATGCTCTATCCCATGCTCAGCATGTGGCCGCCATCGACCACCACGGTCGAGCCGGTCATGAAGCCGGAGGCCCGGCGCGATGCCAGGAGCAGCAAGGTGCCGTCGAGATCGCTCAGCTCGCCGGTGCGCCGCTGCGGGATGCGCTGCCGCATGGCTTCACCGGCCGGGGAGGAGAAGAACTGCTCGTTCATCTCGGTGACGATGTAGCCGGGCGCGATGGCATTCACCCTGATGCCGTAGCGTGCGAGATCAAGGGCGAGGGCGCAGGTCATCTGCACGACGCCGGCCTTGGCCACGGCATAGGGCGCGAGATGCGCCCCGACGCGGAAGCCGAGGATCGAGGCGATATTGACGATGGCACCCGGCTTGCCGGCGCTCACCAAGCGGCGGGCGGCCTCCTGAGCGGTGAACCACACGCCATCGAGATTGACCGCCATGAGGGCGCGCCAATCGTCCTCGCTGAGCGCGAGGCCGGGCTTCAGGCTGCCGGAGATGCCGGCATTGTTGACGAGCAAGGTGACCGTGCCGAAGGCTTGCTCGGCGGCATCGAAGGCCTCGGCGATGCGCGCGCGGTCGGTGACATCGAGCGCGACGCCATGGCTCCTGCCGCCGCCGGCGGCGATCTCCCCAGCCAATTCGTCGAGCCGCTCGCGGCGGCGGGCGGCCAGGACGACGCTCGCGCCATGGGCAGCGAGCACCTTGGCGAAGCGGCGGCCAAGGCCGGAGGAGGCGCCGGTGACCAGCGCCACCTCGCCGGTCAGATCGAAGAGCTGCTCTGCCCTGGTGACGGTGTCCTGCATCCTTCCTCGCTGTCGCGCGGCCACCCGATTGGGGCTGGCATGTGTCTTGGCCTTGCCTCTATAGTCGAAAAGCCCTTCCGGCCCAAGTCGCCGGGGCTCGGGACAGAGCGGCGTTCGAGCATGCTCCAGGGGGACCCGCGTGAAAGTTCTGCTGTCATTCAGCCGTGGCGTCGACCGGCTGTCCGTGTGGATCGGTCAGGTGGCATCGCTCGCCATGCTGGCGGCCTGCGTGGTGAGCTGCGGCAATGCGCTCTCCCGCTACAGCCTGAGCATCACCTCGAATTTCTGGCTGGAGATCCAGTGGTACCTGTTCGGGGCGATGTTCATGCTCGGCGCCGCCTATACGCTGAAGCTCAACGAGCATGTGCGGGTGGACCTGGTTTATGGCCTGCTCAAGCCGCGGACGCGACTCGTCGTCGACATTCTGGGCACCCTGCTCTTCCTGATCCCGACCTGCCTGGTCGGTGGCTGGCTGACCTTCTGGTTCTTCTGGGACTCTTGGGCGACCGGCGAGCAGGCAGCCAATGCCGTCGGGCTGCCGCGCTGGCCGGCCAAGCTCATGTTCCCGCTCGGCTTCGGCCTCCTGCTGCTGCAGGCGATCTCGGAGCTGATCAAGAGGTTCGAGGCGCTGACCGGCCATCTCGCCTTCGACACCTCCTATGAGAAGCCGGTGCAGTGACGATGGAGCCGATCACCATCGCTCCCTACATGTTCGCCGCCCTCGTGCTGTTCCTGCTGATCGGCTATCCGGTGGCGTTCTCGCTGGCCGCGGTCGGTCTCGCCTTTGCGTTTTTCGGCATCGAGACGGGCCTGCTCGAGCCGAGCTTTCTCAACACCATTCCGCTCCGGCTGTTCGGCATCATGTCGAACGATCTCCTGCTGGCCATTCCATTCTTCACGCTGATGGGAGCGATCCTCGAGCGTTCGCGGCTCGCCGAGGACATGATCGAAGGCTTCGGCCAGCTGTTCGGGCCGGTGCGCGGCGGCCTCGCCTACGCGGTGATCCTGGTCGGGGCGATCCTCGGGGCAATCACCGGAACGGTCGCGGCGTCGGTCATCGCCATGGCGCTGATCGCGCTGCCGGTGATGATGCGCTATGGCTACGACATGCGGCTCGCCACCGGCGTCATCGCCGCCTCGGGAACGATCACCCAGCTCATCCCGCCGGCCCTGGTGCTGGTGGTGCTCGCCGATCAGCTCGGCAGGTCGGTCGGCGACATGTATCGCGGGGCGATCGGCGCCAGCATCGTGCAGGTGGTGCTGTTCTGCCTCTACATTATGTTCGTCAGCCTGTGGCGACCGGCAGCGGTGCCGGCGCTGCCGCAGGAAGCGCGCACGCTCGGCGGCATGGCGCTCGCCTGGAAGCTGGTGCGCGGCATGGTGCCGTCGCTCGCCCTCATCTTCGTCGTGCTCGGCACGATCCTGCTCGGCCTCGCGACGCCGACCGAGTCGGGCGCCATGGGCGTGGCGGGAGCGCTGCTGCTCGCCATCGCCAACCGGCGCTTGAGCCTTCAGGAGTTCTGGCGGGCGGTCGACACGACGACGCGGATCTCGACGATGGTGGTGTTCATCCTCATCGGCTCGACGATCTTCTCGTCGATCTTCCAAGGCTTCTATGGCGGGGTGTGGCTCGAGCAGCTGCTCGTTTCGCTGCCCGGCGGTCAGATCGGCTTTCTGGTGTTCGTCAATGTCTTCGTGTTCATCCTCGCCTTCTTTCTCGACTTCTTCGAGATCGCCTTCATCATCATTCCGCTGCTGGCGCCGGTGGCCGAGAAGCTCGGCATCGACCTCATCTGGTTCGGCATCCTGATCGGCGCCAACATGCAGACCTCGTTCATGCATCCGCCATTCGGCTTCGCGCTGTTCTATCTGCGCGGCGTGGCGCCGGAAGAGGTGAAGACCAACGACATCTATGTCGGGGCCATCCCGTGGGTCGGCCTGCAGCTGGTGCTGGTGGTGATCCTGATCTTCTTCCCGGGGATCGTGACGGCCTTCCTCGATCACGGGCCGAAGGTCGACCCGAGCCAGATCCAGGAGCTCGACATTCCCTCGCTCGAGGATCTTCCGGTGCCGCAGCTCTCGCCGCAGTAGTCAGCCCTTGGGGCGGGTGCGGATCTGGAAATTGTCGAAGGAGTATTCGCAGACCTGGAACCAGAGATATTCGTTATTGCGATAGGCCATATAGGCGTCGTGCATCTTCTTGAACTCGGCATTCTGGCTGCCGATCTCGGCATAGAGCTCGTTGGCGGCCTTGAGACAGGCTTCCATGACGTCGGGCGGGAACGGGCGCAGCTTGGTGCCGCTGGCGACCAGGCTCTTGATCGCCGGCGGGTTCAGATTGTCGTAGCGCGCCAGCATCTCGAGATTGGCGGCGGCGGCCGCCGAGGTGATGAGCGACTGATAGCTCTTCGGCAAGGCATGCCATTTGTCGAGATTGACGAAGAAATGGATGGTCGGGCCGCCCTCCCACCAGCCGGGATAATAGTAATAGGGCGCGACCTTGTTGAAGCCGAGCTTGGCATCGTCATAGGGGCCGACCCATTCGGTGGCATCGATCGTGCCCTTCTCCAGCGCCTGATAGATCTCGCCGCCGGCGATCTGCTGCGGCGACACGCCGAGCTTCTGCACCACCCGGCCGGCGAGGCCGGCGATGCGCATCTTGAGGCCGTTCAGATCGGCGACCGACTTGATCTCGCGGCGGAACCAGCCGCCCATCTGGGCGCCGGTGTTGCCGCCCGGCAGCGAATAGAACCTGTATTTCTCGTAGAAGGCGTTGAGCAGGTCCTGGCCGCCGCCGAAATAGAGCCAGGCGTTCTGCTGGCGGGCATTCATGCCGAAGGGCACCGCGGTGCCGAAGGCGAAGGTCGGATCCTTGCCGACATAGTAATAGGACGAGGTCTGGCACATCTCGACCGAGCCGTTGGTCACCGCATCGGCCGCCTGCAGGCCGGGGACGATCTCGTTCGGCGGGAAGATCTGGATGTGGAACCTGCCGTCGGTGGCTTCGGATATGGTCCGCGAGAAAGTCTCGGCGCTGGCGAAGATGGTGTCGAGATTTTTCGGGAAGGACGAGGTCAGGCGCCATTTCAGCACCGGCTGCGACTGGGCGATGGCGGGGGCGGCGAGCATGCTCGAGCCGATTGCGCCGGCACCCGCCGATCGCACGAACTTCCTGCGGTCCATCCTGTCGATCCTCTCGCTATGGTGGCGCTACTTAAACGAAAGCCTTCATGATTGACAAGCAGCCCAGGCACCGGCACTCGGCATGGAAAACGGATGCCGGTGCAGCTAAGGTTGAGGCCATGTCGATCACGAGCAGCGATGTCAATCCGCTGGTGGGTCTCCCTGCCGACACCTTCGAGGATCGGGGATTCACCTTCCACTCGATCGGCGACAAATATCTTCGCGCCGTGGCCGAGGTGGCGCGGTGCATTCCGGTGATGATCCCGGCGCTCGATGCCGATTTCGATCTCGATGGGCTGCTCGACCGGCTGGACGGGGTGGTGATGACCGGCGCGGTCTCGAACGTCCATCCGCCGCATTACGGGGCGGTGGCGACGGAGCGGCACGAGCCCTATGACCATCTGCGCGACCGGCTGACCTTGAAGCTGATCGCCCAGGTGATCGAGCGCGGCATGCCGCTCCTGTGCATCTGCCGCGGTTTTCAGGAGCTCAATGTGGTGCTCGGCGGCACGCTCGCGACCGAGCTCCAGGATCTTCCCGGCCGCCTCGACCATCGGGCGCCCAAATCGGCCGACATCGCGGTGCGCTACGGTCCGGCCCATGCGGTGGCGGTGACCCCGGGAGGCCAGCTCGAGCAGATCCTCGGCAAGCGCGAGACCATGGTCAACACGGTCCACCGCCAGGGGATCGATGGGCTGGCGCCGCAGCTCGCGGTCGAGGCGACGGCCCCCGACGGGACCGTCGAGGCGGTGTCGGTCAAGGGTGCGCGCGGCTTCGCCATGGGGTTCCAGTGGCACCCCGAGTTCAAGGCCGCCGACAATCCCGACTCGGTGAAAATCTTCGAGGCGTTCGGCTCGGCAGCCCGCGCCTTCGCGGCGCGGCCGCGGAGCATGCGGCGGGCCTCCTGATCATGCTCTGATTGCGTCGGGCAGGCCCGCGAGCGTGTCGAGGGTGAGCGCCGGGGCGCCGGGAATGGAATCTGCAGGACCGCCGGTGCGGTTGATCCAGGCCGTCTGGAAGCCGAAGCTCGAGGCGGCGTGGGCATCCCAGCTGTTGGCGGAAACGAAGCAGACGTCCTGCGGGGCGGCAAGCTTCAGCACGGCCTGCGCCTGGCGGTAGACCCGGCGCGACGGCTTGTAGATGCCGACCTCCTCGACCGAGATCACCCTTTCGAAGACCCCGGCGAAGCCGGCGGCCCTGACGACGGAATCGAGCATCGCCGGGCTGCCGTTGGAGAGGATGGCGAGGCGCATGCCCCGCCGCTGCAATTCACCGAGGCACGACCCAGCATCCTCGAACGGGTCGAGGTTCAGATAAAGGCCCATGAGCTTCTGATGCAGCGCGGGGTCTGCGATGCCGTAGAGCTGCATGGTGTGGTCGAGGGCATCGGCGGTGACCTGCCAGAAATCGGCATGGACCCCCATCAGGCTTCTCAGCCAGGCATATTGCAGCTGCTTGTCGCGCCAGCGAAAGGCGAAGGGCTCTGCCCTGTCGTCGAGCGCGGCCAGGGCGCGCAATATGGGAGTGTGCACGTCGAACAAGGTGCCGTAAGCATCGAAAATGCAGGCTTTGATGCCCTGAAGCGGTGCTGGCATGCGCGTTCAACCGAGTTTGCCGAGATCGGGAAAGGTATCGAGGAGCCAATAGGAAAAGGTCTGCATGGCGCCCGTCATGAACATGATCCCGGTCAGGACGAGAGTCACCCCCATGATCATCTCGACCTTGGCGAGATGGCGACGCATATGGCGGAAGGCGCCGATGAAGGTCTGGAGGCCGTAGGCGGCGGCAATGAACGGCAGCCCGAGCCCGGCCGAATAGAGCGCGAGGAGCCCGGCGCCGCGGGCGACGCTCTCCTCCGATGCCGCCACCGCCAGGATGGTGGCGAGCACCGGGCCGATGCAGGGGGTCCAGCCGAAGGCGAAGGCGATGCCGATCAGGAAGGCTCCGAAGCTGCCGGCCGGCCTGGTGGCGTGCTGATAGCGAAGCTCGCTGTCGAACAGCGCGATGCGCCAGGCGCCGATGAAGTGCAGCCCCATGGCGATGATGGCAAGGCCGGCCAGGCTCGCGAGCACGTTGAATTCATGACCGCCGAGCGTCACCGTCCAGGACAGGGCCTGACGCAGCAGGCTTCCCAAGGCGCTGGCAGTGGCGCCGAGCGCGATGAACACCGTCGAGAAGCCGATGACGAAGGACAAGGCGGCGGAGAGCACGCGCGGCCTTTCCGCCGGTGCCGCATCGCTTTCGGTCAGCTGCTCGAGCGTGGCACCGGTGAGGAAGCAGAGATAAGGCGGCACCAGCGGCAGCACGCAGGGCGACAGGAAGCTCACCAGACCTGCCGGAACGGCGAGAAGGAACAACGGCAGATGGTCGGTCACG
>JBIOYR010000029.1:0-17651 GCA_044870245.1 Aestuariivirgaceae bacterium
CGGCTGCCAATCCTTCTCGGCATAAAGCTCGACCACCCGCTTCAGCACGTGGCGGGGCGAGATATCGACCGGCCGGTCGTCGAGGTAGAAGCAGTCGCAGATCACCTCCGCCGTCGGGTTCTCGTACCATGGCACCCGCCGTACCGTCTGCGGATCGGGCTTCATATAGACATCGACCGAAGCGTCGTCGGTCGCATCCGACCGCCAGGAATAGGCTCCGGTCACCGTCAGGATGAAAATGTCCTCGGGGATGCGCAAGCCGCGGTTCTTCGAGCCCTTTTGGAATTTCGATGCCGGGAGGATCTTGCCGCGGGCGCTGCCGGTGATGTCCGGCACGAGGCACTCGACCTCGTCGATGCCGCCCGAGAGGAATTCCTCGAAGCTTGTCAAAGACATGATAGACCTGGAAGCTGTTGATCGGTCGGGTTTGCCAACCCGCCGTGCGATTGTAGCCCGCCTGTCCGCCGGAGAAAATGAGCTTAGAACAATGAATTACGCCGGCAGACCAAGTCCGCTCGACGCCCAGAACTATTACCATGCGTCAGCCGCCCCCTACCCTCGCCTGCCGCCGCTCCAGGGCTCCTCCCGTGCCGATGTCGCGGTGATCGGCGCCGGCCTCACCGGCCTGTCGGCGGCGCTCGAGCTTGCTGCCCGGGGCTATTCCGTGGCGGTGGTCGACACGGGGTCGCTCGGCCATGGCGCGTCGGGGCGCAATGGCGGCCAGATCTGCACCGGCTTTGCGCCCGGCATGGGCAAACTCGAGCGTCTGCTCGGACGGCGCGATGCCGAGATCTGCTTTGCCATTGCCGAGGAAGGCAAGGCGCTGATCAGAGGGCGGATCGCCGCGCACCGGATCGATTGCGACCTGGCACGGGGTCATATCATCTGCGCTCCGAAGGTTGCCCATCTCGACGCGCTGGCGCGCGAGCGGGAGGAGCTCGAATCTTATGGTTACCGCGAAACGACCCTGCTCGATTCGGCCGAGCTGCATGCCAAGGTCGGCACCCCGCTCTATCATGGCGGCCTGCTCGACCGCGGCGGTGGACACTTCCATCCGCTCAACTATGTCATCGGCCTCGGGCGCGCGCTGCTCGAGGCTGGCGGTCGCATCTACGAGCACACGCCGGTCGAGGCAATCGAGCAGGGATCGCGCACCGTGCTGCGCACGCCTCGGGGCACGCTCTCGGCCGATGCGGTGGTCGTGGCCTGCAATGCCTATCTTGGAAGGCTCCTGCCGACGGTCGCGCCGCATATCATGCCGGTGGCAAGCTATGTGATCGCCACGGCGCGCCTGCCCGAGCCGGTTGCGGCATCGCTGATCCGCGACAGCGAGGCGGTTGCCGATGCCAATTTCGTCGTCGACTATTTCCGCCTGACGGCCGACCGGCGGCTGTTGTTCGGCGGCCGCTGCAGCTATTCGGGGATCGATCCGGCCAATCTCGCGGCGAATATGCACCCGCGCCTCGTCAAGGTATTCCCGCAATTGGCCGAGACGCCGATCGACTATGCCTGGGGCGGGCACATCGCCATCACTCATAACCGGCTGCCCGATGCCGGACGCATCGGCAATTCGATTTACTACGCGCAGGGCTATTCCGGCCAGGGGGTGGGGTTGAGCGGCGTCTTCGGCAAGATGATGGCCGAGGCGATCGCCGGGGAGACGTCGCGCTTCGACATTTTCGGCCGCATCCCGCACGCCCCCTTCCCCGGCGGCCCCCTCGCCCGGCCGGCACTGACATTGGGGATGCTTTACTATCGGATCAGGGATCTGTTGGCGTGAGTAGTGAGTAGCGAATAGTGAGTAGTAGGAGCAGCGCTCGGCCCGAACTACTCACTACTCACCACTTACTACTCCGGCATCGCCTCGCCCCGCGCCCCGCGCGCCCAGGCCTTGAGGCAGAGGAGCTCGAGCGCCACCATGGCGGCGGCATTGGCGGTCATCTCGGCATGGTCATAGGGCGGCGACACCTCGACCACATCCATGCCGGCGAGATCCAGGCCCTTGAGCGCGCGCAGAATCGCCAGCGCCTGATAGGAGGAGAGCCCGCCCGGCACCGGCGTGCCGGTTCCCGGCGCAAAGGCCGGGTCGAGACAGTCGATGTCGAAGGTGAGATAGACCGGCCCATTGCCCACCCGCTCGAGAATCGCGGCGGCCACCGCCTCGGCAGGAGCGGCATGGACCTCGTCGGCGAACAGGATCTTCATGCCGTAGCTCTTCTCGCCGGCATAGGTCGTGCGGATGCCGATCTGGACGGCGCGCTCAGGGTCGATCAATCCCTCGCGGATGGCGTAGTTGAACATGGTGCCATGGTCGATGCGTCCGCCGGGATCGGGCTCGACATCGCGATGGGCATCGAAATGCACGAAGCCCATCGGGCCATGGACCTTGGCGAAGGCCTTGAGCACTGGATAGGTCACGAAATGATCGCCGCCGATCGACAGCGGCGTCACCTTCCTCGCGAGGATGCCGGCAATGTGCCGCTCGATGGCGCGCGGCACATCCTGCTTGCGTCCCCAGTCGAAATAGCAGTCGCCATAGTCGACCACCGCGAGATGGTCGAACGGATCGAAGCGCCATGGCCAGACTGGCCCCCAGGCATGATGGGCCGAGGCCTTGCGCACCGCCTCGGGACCGAAGCGGGTTCCCGGCCGGTTGCTCACCGACTGGTCGAAGGGGATGCCGGTCACCGCGACGTCGACACCCTTGAGGTCGCGGGTGTATTTGCGCCGCATGAAGGAGAGGGCGCCGGCATAGGTCGCCTCGATGCTCGAGCCCTTGAGCGTCTTGCGGCGGAAGGCGGCATCGCCGGGCAGCTTGCCGGTGACCGAAGGCGCATCGTTCATGAGATCACTCCGTCAGGATCAAGGTGTCCTCCGGCGACCAGGACACCCACACCGCATCGCCGCGGCGATAGACGGTGGGCGAGCGGCGCTCGTTCTGAACATTGACCGACAGCTCGCGGGCCGCCGGCGTCTCGACGAAGACATTGCTGGTGTCGCCGTAATAGGCGACATCGCGCACCGTTCCCCTGCTCTTGATCAGCCCCGGCCCGGTGGGCTCGACAGCCGACAGCTTGAGCTTCTCCGGCCTCACCGCCACGGCGATCCGGCCCGACACCGGCACCTCCGCCGGCAGCGCCATCTCGCCGAGGCCCTCGGCCTGGCACAGCACGGCATTGCCGGCAAGGCCGATCACCTCGCCATCGATCAGGTTCACCTTGCCGATGAAATCGGCGACGAAGCGCGTCGCCGGCCGCTCATAGAGCTCCTGCGGCGAGGCGACCTGGCAGACGCGGCCGCGGTCCATGACGGCGATCCGGCTCGCCATGGAAAGCGCCTCGTCCTGGTCGTGGGTGACGATCACGAAGGTGATGCCGACGGTCTCCTGGAGGCGGGCAAGCTCGAGCTGCATCTGCTCCCTGAGCTTGGCGTCGAGCGCCGACAGGGGCTCGTCGAGCAGCAGCACCTTCGGCCGCTTGACCAGCGCCCGCGCCAGGGCCACCCGCTGGCGCTGACCGCCCGACAGCTGGTCCGGCATGCGGCTGCGGAGCGGTCCGAGCCGCACCATCTCCAGCGCCTCGTTCACCCGCGGGCCGATCTCGGCGGCCGGCGTCCCGCCGACCTTGAGGCCATAGGCGACATTCTGCTCGACCGACATGTGGGGAAAGACGGCATAGGACTGGAACACCATGTTGACCGGCCGCTTGTTGGGCGGGGTTGCGGCCATGTTCTCGCCATCGATGACGATCTCGCCCGAAGACGGCTTCTCGAGGCCGGCGAGCATCCGGAGCAGCGTGGTCTTGCCGCAGCCGGACGGCCCGAGCAGCGCGAAGAACTCGTTGCGCTCGATGTCGAGCGAGACATTGTCGACCGCCGTCACGTCGGCGAACAGCTTGGTGATATTGCGGATCGAGACCACCGCATCGCTCTGATGGTTCACGGGCGTCAATTCCTTTCCGAGCGCTGCAGGCGCATGGCGAGCACAGTGGCAACGAGGGTGATGACGATCAGCACCGTCGAGGCGGCGTTGATGTCGGGCGACACGCCGCGGCGGACCAGGGAATAGACCTTGACGGGGAAGGTCACCGTCTCCGGCCCCGAGGTGAAGAAGGTGATGACGAAATCGTCGAGCGACAGGGTGAAGGCGAGCAGCGCGCCGGCGATCAGGCCGGGCTGCATGAAGGGCAGGATGACATGCCGGAAAGTCTGCCATTCCGAGGCGCCGAGATCGCGCGAGGCCTCGTCGAGCTCGCGGTTGAAGCCGACCATGCGCGCCCGCACCACCACCGCGACGAAGGGAAAGGAGAAGGCGATATGGGCGATGGTGATCGAGGCGAGGTTGAGCGGCCAGACGGTGAACAGGCTGTTCCACCAGGCGATCGGCCCGCTCTCGAAGCTGCTCATGAAGCGCCCCATACGGGCGAAGAACACGAGCAGCGCCACCCCCATGCAGATCTCCGGGATGACGATCGGCAGCGCCATGAAGCCCTCATAGGCCGCCTTGAAGGGAAAGCGGAAGCGCCAGAGCAGCAGCGCCGTCGCGGCACCGATGATGGTGGCGAACAGCGTGCACATCAGCGCGATGGTGAGCGAATTCACCATCGCCTCGATCAGCGCCTGGTTCTCCCAGGCGACAAGGTAATATCTGGTGGTGAAGCCCTGCCACACGACATTGCGTTTGGAGTCGTTGAAGGAGAAGGCGATCAGCGCCAGGATCGGCGCATAGAGGGCGATGAAGACGAGCCCGATCAGCGCTTTCAACCAAAGGCGCGAGCCATAGTCGAGCGGCCCCTGCTCGGCAGCGGAGATGAGGCGCTCGAGCGACAGGCGGCGGGCCGGGGTGAGACCATGGGCTGCCTCGGTCGCCATCGTCAGAGCTCCATGCCGCTCTTGCGGCCCGACACCGCCGAGCGCACGGCAAGGGCGAAGAAGGTGGCATACATCAGCAGGAAGGACAGCGCCGCACCGAACGGCCAGTCATTGGCCGCCTTGAACTGGCGCTCGATCACATTGCCGATCATCACCGCATTGGCGCCGCCGAGCAGGTCCGGCGTCAGGAACGATCCGAGACAGGGGATGAACACCAGGATGATGCCGGACACGATCCCCGGCATGGTGAGCGGCAGGGTGACCGACAGGAAGGTCCGGCTCTGCGAGGCTCCAAGATCAAGGCTCGCCTCGAGATAGGAGCGGTCGAGCCGCTCGATGGTGGCATAGAGCGGCAGGACCATGAACGGCATATAGACATAGACGAGGCCGGCGATCACCGCGAAGTCGTTATAGAGGAGCTGGAGCGGCTGGAACGGGCCGATGAGCACCGACAGCCCGACGAGATCGTAGAGAAAGGCGAGGCCGTAATTGACGAAGCCGTTGGTGCGGAACACCGCGATCAGCGCATAGGTGCGGATCAGCAGATTGATCCAGAAGGGCAGAATCACCAGGAGCAGCAGCAGCGGCTTCCAGACGGGCCTGGCGAAGCAGATGCCGAAGGCCACCGGATAGGCGACCAGCAGGCAGAGCGCGGTCGCCAGCACGCTGATCCAGATCGACTTCCACAGAATCTGCAGATAGACCGGATCGAAGGCCCTCAGATAGTTGGCGAGCGTCCCGGTGATCGCCACATCGGTGATCGACGTCTTCTCGCCGAACGACATCAACCAGATGATGCCGAGCGGTAGCAGGAAGAAGCAGAGAAGCCAGAAGGTGCCGGGCAGTGCCAGGATCCAGAAGACTTGGCGATTGTCCTTCCAGCTCTCCACGATCGAACCGCGCCTGCTCGGGCTTCACGCGTCAGGCTGCCTGGATTCGCGTCCACGCCTCGTCGCGGATCTTGATCGCCTCCTCGCCGACATAGATGCCCGGCTCGCATTTGGCGATTATTTCCTCTGGCGGGAAAATCGCTGGATTGTCCTGATAGTCCTTGTCCATCAGCGCCCTGGCGGCGGCGTTGGCGGTGGCATATTGGATCGTGTCGGCGATCTTCTTGCCGTTCTCGGCGTCGAGGATGAAGTTGAGGAACAAATGGGCGTTCTCGGGATGCGGCGCACCCTTGGGAATGCAGACGCAGTCCTGCCACAGCAGCGTGCCTTCGGTCGGCACCGCATAGGCGAGGTCCTTGTCCTCCTTCATCACCTGGATGACATCGCCATTCCACTCCATGCAGGCATCGACCTCGCCCGAGGCCAGAAGATCCTGGCCATTGTCGTCGGCGAACACCTTCACATTCTTCTTCTGCTTGATGAGCAGCTCCTCGGCCTCCTTGATCTCAGCCGGGTTGGTGGAGTTGAAGGAATGGCCGAGATATTTGAGGGTGCAGCCGATGACGTTCTGGGCATCGCCAAGCAGCGACAGCTTGCCGGCAAACTTGTCGCTGTCGAGCAGCACCTTCCAGCTGTCCATCACGCCGCCGTCGCTCTTGCTCTTGCGATAGCCGATGCCGAGCGTCCCCCACATATAGGGGATGGAATATTTGCGGCCGGGGTCAAAGGCGGCATCCTGGAACTTCTTGTCGATATTCGACATGTTGGGAATCTTGGCGTGGTCGATCGGCATCACCATCCCCGCCTTGATCATCCGCTCGACATAGTCGTTGGTCGGGACGATCACGTCATAGCCGGGGTTGCCTTCCTTGAGCTTGGCGAAGAGTTCGTCATTGTCGGCATAGAGATCCATCTTGACCTCGATGCCGGTCGCCTTGTTGAAATCCGCCAGCGTGGTTTCGCCGATATAAGTGTCCCAATTGTAGAAATTGAGCTTCTTCTCCTCCTCGGACAGGGCAAAACGAGGCAGGAAGGTGAGGCCGACCAGGGCCGATGCGCCACCCTGCAGGAGGTGGCGGCGATTGGGGAGAAATCTCGGACGAAAGTTTGGCATGGCACTCCTCGACTGGACCGATTTTCTGACGCCACGGCAGAGCCCTCTCGCACAGCCGTCGGCAGGCTGACCGCCAATTTGGCGCACCATCCGGCGGTCAGGCAACTGCTTTTCGCAACCCGGACTCACCCCGGAACGGGAGAAAGACGCTTGTAAATATCGTTGCATCGCGCAGATTGTTGCCGATTCCTGCGGGGATTGCGGAGGTTCGGAATGCTGGTGGACGGGATCGCAGTCAGGCCGATGACCAGGATTGTCGGCGTCGGGCTCATGGCAATGCGCCGTTTCGCGGCGGGCGCGCTGATCTGGCGCGAGGCCGGGCTGCCGCGGGGACGCGAGCGGACTTATGCCGAGGTCATGGCGATCGGCGAGCCGGCGCTGTCGATTTACAAGCATTTCATGTATCAGACCGGGCCGGACAGCTTCGAGTCCCTGCCGCAATTCGATGTCCTGCCGGTCGAGCAATGGGCGGCGGCGCGGCCGGACGACCCCTCCATGTATATGAACCATTCTTGCGATCCGACGGTCTGGTACCCGCATCCCGACCGCTTCGAGTTCGTCGCCCGGCGCTCGATCGAGCCCGGCGAGTGGATCACCTACGACTATGCCATGACCGAGGCGGTCGACGACCAGCCATGGAGCTGCGCCTGCGGCTCGCCGCTTTGCCGCGGCCAGGTGCTCCATACCGACTGGCAGCTGCCGGCGCTGCAACAGGCCTATTTCGGCCATGTCGCGCGGCATGTGCAGGCGCTGATGGAGCGGGCAGTGGCCGCGTGAGTGGAGGCAGCAGGAATTAGGCAATGGCAGTGAAGGCAGCCCTTCCCTACTGCCTTCTGCCTTCGCTTACCCGAACACCGTCGCCGCCCCGAGAAAGGCGCGACCGGCCCAGACCAGGTCCTCGGCGGCGACCTCGGGCGAGGCATGGCCGCGCACGAACATGCCGTTCGGCACCCTGAGCGCCATCAAGGCCTCGAGGCTCCTGGTCACCAGCGCTTTCGCGTCGGTCACCATCCGCGATCTTTCACCCGCCCGTGCCGCCACCCGCAGATAGGCGAGAAGCCCGAGCGTCGTCGCGGCGAGCGCGCTGGTCTCCCGGTCATTGGCCGACTGGCGATCGGCCAGCAGAGCCTGGGCAATGGCGGCGGCATAGTCGAGATTCTGCGGGTCAGGGCTGATGTCGTCCAGAGCATCGATCGCCAGCAGCATCCAATGGCTTCGCTGGCGGACGCCATAGGCGCGCGCCGACAGCGTGTCGACGGTCTCGGCAACCGCATCGAAATAAGGCGGCTCATGGGTGGCGCGATAGAGGGCTGCAAGCCCGAGCAGGGCCTGGCCGGTGGCGGTCGGCCCGCGGTCGGTGCGCACCCGCCCTTGCGGGTAGTCGCGGACATGGATGAACTCGCCATTCGGCAGGCGTTGGCCAAGAATGAACCGGCCGAATCGACGCGCCGTCGTCAGATCCGGCCGGTTGCGGTTGACAAGCGCCAGGACAGCAAAGGCGACGGCCTCGAGCTTGACCAGACCCTCGTCCAGAACACACAGCGCATCAAATCCGCCAAAGGGTGCAAAGGCGTTGAGGCTCGCATGCCGGAGAACGCGCTCGGCCAGGCCATCGGCCTGAGGGATGGCGCCGAGCTGCTGCTCCGCCTGCATCAGGAACCAGGCGGCGGCCAGCTGTTCGCGGGGCGTGCAATGGGGATCAGACGGGGTCGGCAACGGCAGCCGGAACGAGCCGGTGACCCGGCCGTCGTCATGGACGAGCCTGATCAGAGCCGAAGCGGAATCCCGGGCGATTCCATGGGCGCCATCTTTCGATGCGATACGCAACTGCCACGCTCCTGCCCCCCGGCATTCGCGCGGAAGGGGCCGGCTCCTCCGGCCCCTTCACCTGCCCCGCCCCGAACATTCAAAAGACGTGCGCCCGTCCCAAGTTCAGCCCTCGTCTCGCCAAGAACGTTAGGACCGAACGTTCATGCCCTCAACGAATCTCTCCGTCATCCCGGCAATCGGTCCGGCGTCTGTTGCAAAGGTGCCACTGGCGGTGCAGGATGTGGTGCAAGGAACACCGTACGCCCCAATGTTCTATCACATCGCAAGGAACGGCTCGCTCGAGGCCCTGTTCGATCGCACCGGTTATGACGAGGTGATGCTGCGCTGCGCGAGGATCGGCTACAAGCCGTGATCGCCGCTCCGATCCTTTGCCGGTCCGCGCTCATCGATTGCAGCGCGGAATGTCCCGATCGGAAACGGAGCCCACCTTCTCATGTCAGCCGCCAATATCAATCTTGCCGAGATCGTCGCCGCCGATATCGGCCATCATTTCCATCCCTTCACCGACCATAAGACCTTCCATCTCGAGGGCGGCCCGCGGGTCATCACCCATGCCAAGGGCGTGTGGATCTTCGACGCCAATGGCGAGAGGTATCTCGACGCCATGTCGGGCCTGTGGTGCGTCAATATCGGCTATGGCCGCAAGGAGCTGGCCGATGCCGCCTATCGGCAGATGCTCGACCTGCCCTATTACAACACCTTCTTCAAGACCACGACGGTGCCGGCGACACGGTTGGCCGAAAGCGTCGCGAGCGTTCTGCCCGAACGCTTCCGGCAGGTCTTCTTCGTCAATGACGGATCGGAAGCCAACGACACCATGGTCAGATTCGTCCGCCACTACTGGTCGCTCAAGGGCAAGCCCTATCGCAGCCACTTCATCGCCCGCCGCCGCGGCTACCACGGATCGACCATGGTCTCGGCCTCGCTCGGCGGCATGGACAGCATGCACGGCCAGGGCGGGCTGCCGCTGCCGGGCTTCCATCACGTGCTGCAACCCAACGCCTACGAATTCGGCGGCGACCTGACCCCGGACGAGTTCGGGCTCATGGCGGCGGGCGAGGTCGAGAAGAAGATCCTCGAGGTCGGACCCGACAATGTCGCCGCCTTCATCGGCGAGCCGATCCAGGGGGCG
The DNA here is from genome assembly GCA_044870245.1 of Aestuariivirgaceae bacterium. Classification (GTDB taxonomy): domain Bacteria; phylum Pseudomonadota; class Alphaproteobacteria; order Rhizobiales; family Aestuariivirgaceae; genus DATAFF01. The sequence continues at coordinate 9,836 of JBIOYR010000029.1, forward strand.
GGCGGCGTCATCATCCCGCCGCCGAGCTACTGGCCGGCGGTCGAGAAGATCTGCCGCAAATACGGCATTCTCATCGTCGCCGACGAGGTGATCTGCGGCTTCGGCCGCACCGGGCGGTGGTGGGGCTTCGAAACCATGGGGTTCAATCCCGACATCGTCATCATGGCGAAGGGCTTGTCTTCGGGCTACCAGCCGATCGGGGCGATGGCGGTCGCCGATCACCTGATCGCCGAGTTCTTCGACAAGGGCGGCGAGTTCTTCCATGGCTACACCTATTCCGGTCATCCGGTGGCCGCAGCGGTGGCGCTCGAGAACATCCGCATCATGAAGGACGAGAAGCTCGTCGAGCAGGGTGCGAAGATCGCACCCTATCTCAAGTCGGCCATCGCCGGGCTTGCCGATCATCCGCTGGTCGGCGAGGTGCGCAGCATGGGGCTGATCGGCGCCTTCGAGCTGGTGCGCAACAAGGCGACCCGCGAGCGCTTCGAGCCGATCAGCCGGGTCGGCCTCCTCTGCCGCGACCACTGCTTCAGCAACGGTCTGATCATGCGCGCCTGCTGGGACACGATGGTGTTCGCCCCGCCGCTCGTCATCGAGCGGGCGGAGATCGACCAATGGATGGTGCTGACGCGGAAGGCGCTGGACCTGACGCTGGCCGATGTGCGGGCGGAGATGGAGTGAAGGGAGGCAGTAGGCGTTAGGCATTGGGCAGTCAGTGGAGTTCTTTCCTACTGCCTACTGCCTACTGCCTACTGTCTACTGCCTACTGCCTCACTATTCCTCCCCGAGAGCTGCCGCCATCAGCCGCCGCGTATACTCCTCGCAAGGCTCCTCGAAGATCGACTCGGTCGTTCCCTCCTCGACCACCCGGCCGGCCTTCATCACCATGATGCGGTCGGCCATCGCCCGCACCACCTTGAGGTCGTGGCTGATGAAGAGATAGGCGAGATCGTGGCGCTGCTGCAGATCGCGCAGGAGCTCGACGATCTGCTTCTGCACCTGGCGGTCGAGCGCCGAGGTCGGCTCGTCGAGCACCACCACCGACGGCTTGAGGATCATCGCCCGCGCAATGGCGAGGCGCTGTCGCTGGCCGCCGGAGAATTCATGCGGATAGCGGTTGCGCAGATCGGGATCGAGCGCCACCTCGCTCAGCGCCTGCACGGCGCGCCGGTCGCGCTCGCGCGCGGTGAGCTCAGGCTCGTGCACGAGGAGCCCCTCGGTGACGATCTCCCCTGCCGTCATGCGGGGCGACAGCGAGCCGAAGGGATCCTGCAGCACGATCTGCATGTGCCGCCTGAGGGGCCGCATCGCCTGCCGGTCGAGGCCGGAAATGTCGCGCCCTTCAAAGCGAATGATGCCTTCCGACGGCATGAGCCTGAGCAGCGCACGGGCGAAGGTCGACTTGCCCGAGCCCGACTCGCCCACCACGCCGATGGTCTCGCTGCGCCTCAGGCTCAGGCTGACGCGGTCCACCGCCCGGAGCACCAGCACCGGGTGGCCGAACAGCCCGCCGCCCAGTGCGAACTCGACCGAGACCTTGCGCCCCTCGAGAATGGTGGGCGAGCCGCGCGGCGTCGGCGGCTTGCGGCCCTCCGGCTCTGCCGCCAGCAGCGCGGCCGTATAGGGATCGCGCGGATGCTCGAACACCCGCTCGGTCGAGCCCTCCTCGACCACGCTGCCGGACTTCATCACATAGACGCGGTCGGCGATCTGCCGGACGATGCCGAGATCATGGGTGATGAAGACGAGGCTCATGCCGAGCCGCTGCTGCAGATCCTGAAGCAATGCCAGGATCTCGGCCTGGATGGTGACGTCGAGCGCCGTCGTCGGCTCATCGGCGATCAGGAGGTCGGGATCGTTGGCGATCGCCATGGCGATCATCACCCGCTGGCGCTGGCCGCCGGACAGCTCATGGGGATAGGAATGCATCCGTCGCTCGGGATTGGGAATGCGCACCAGCCTGAGCAACGCCAGCGCCTTCGCCTCGGCGGCTTCAGCATCGAGGCGCTGATGCCGTTTGATCGGCTCGATCAGCTGGTTGCCGATCGTCCATAGGGGGTCGAGCGAGGTCATCGGCTCCTGGAAGATCATGGTGATCCGCCGCCCGCGCACCTCATTGAGCGCCCGCCTGGACAGCGCGAGAAGGTTCTGGCCGCGATAGTCGACGGTGCCCGAGGCCTCGCCGTTGCTGGCGAGCAAGCCCATCGCTGCCATCATCAGCTGGCTCTTGCCCGATCCCGATTCCCCGACAATGGCCACCGTCTCGCCGGGCCTCACATGGATGTCGACGCCGCGCACCGCCTCGACAATGCCGTCGAGGGTCTTGAAGCGGACGCTGAGATCGCGGATCGCGAAGATCGGCCTGCCGTCCTTGGACATCATCAGCGGTCCTTCGGGTCGAGCGCGTCGCGCAGGCCGTCGCCGATGAAATTGAGGGCGAACAGCGTCGAGGTCAGGAACAGCGAGGGGAAGATCAGCAGCCAGTTGGCCGCCGGTATGTTGTTCTTGCCCTGGGCGATCAGCACGCCCCAGCTCGACATCGGCTCCTGCACGCCGAGCCCGAAATAGGAGAGGAAGCTTTCGAGGATGATGACCTGCGGCACCAGCAGCGTGGTGTAGATCACCACCGGCCCGAGGAGATTGGGGATGACGTGGCGCAGGAGAATGCCGGTGCTGTCGACGCCGAGGGCTTCGGCCGCCTGGACATATTCCTGGCGCTTGATCGACAGCGTCTGACCGCGCACGATCCGCGCCATGTCCAGCCACAGAACCGCGGCGATGCCGAGAAACATCAGCAGGAAATGCCGCCCGAAGAACACCACCAGCATGATGACGAAGAACACGAAGGGCAGCGAGTAGAGGATGTCGACGATGCGCATCATGACCTCGTCGGTGCGCCCGCCGACCAGGCCGGAGACCGCGCCATAGACCACGCCGATCAGCACTGACACCAGTCCGCCGACGATGCCGACGGCAAGCGACACCCGCCCTGCCACCAGCGTGCGGGTCAGGAGATCGCGGCCGCTGGTGTCGGTACCGAACAGGAAATAGTGCTGCTCGATCGCCGCCATCATGACGAGCCTTCGTCCGTCGGCGGATCGTTCCACCACCTTGGCGTTCTCGAAGGTCGAGGAGCGGTCGAGATAGCGGGTGATGCGCTCGTCGATCGGCTGGGCGGCGGTGACGGCGACGATGACCTCGCCCTTGTCCTCCTGCCATCGCTCGATCGTCACCCGGGCCCGCCGCATCGCGTCCTCGAGCGCGCTGCCGATCATGTCGGGCTTGGGATAGGGGGTGAGGCTCGGCGGCACCCGCACGTAATCCTGGTAGATGGTGTTGAAGGCATGGCCGGTGAGGAACGGCCCGATCAGGCAGGCGATGATCATGGCGAGGAGGAAGATGCCGCTCCAATAGGCGGCGCGGTTGGCCTTGAGCCTCGCCCAGGCATCGCTCCACAGCGAGCGCGGCCGCGCCAGCCGATGCACCGCCGTTTCAGTCATAGCGCACCCTGGAGTCGAGCGCGGCGTAGAGGAGATCGACGAGGAGATTGAACAGGATGATGAACACCGCGATCACCACCACCGTCCCCATGACCAGCGTGTAGTCGCGGTTGAGCGCCGCTTCGATGAAATAGCGGCCGATTCCCGGAATGGCGAAGATCGATTCGACGATGATCGACCCGGTGAGCAGGTTCGCCGCCGCCGGCCCGGCATAGGACACGATCGGCAGGACGGCACCGCGCAGCGCATGCTTGAGGACGACCGTCGAGTCGGAGAGGCCGAGCGCCCGGGCGGTGCGAACATGGTGCGAGCGCAGCGCCTCGATCATCGAGCCGCGCATCAGCCGCGCGATGACCGCAAGCTGCGGCAGCGCCAGCGTCAGCACCGGCCCGATCTTGTTGGCGAAGGAACCGCCGCCCCAGCCGGCGACCGGCACCAGATTGAGGGTGAGCGCAAAGACCAGCTGATAGAGCGGCGCCACCACGAAATTGGGCACGGTGCTGCCGGCGGTGGCGAGCGCCACCACGGCATAGTCGCCGGGCTTGTTCTGATAGAGCGCGGCAACGATGCCAAGCGCGCCGCCGGCCAGCAACGCGAAGATCAGCGCCATCGAGCCGAGCTCCATCGACACCGGCAGGCCGACGCGGAACAGGTCGGCGACGGTGAAGTCGGGAAGATTGTAGGACGGGCCGAGATTGCCCTGCAGCAGATCGCCGAGATAATGGAGATATTGCTGCCAGAGTGGCTCGTCGAGCCGGTAGAGCCGCTCGAGATTGGCCTTCACCATGGGGTTGAGGCCGCGCTCCTGATTGAACGGGCCGCCCGGCGCGATCCGCATCAGGAAGAATGAGATCGTCACGATCAGGAACAGCGTCGGGATGGCCGTGAGAAGCCGCCTGATCACATAGCCGAGCATCGCGACGAACCGACCGACAGGCCTGCCGCCGTCACTCCTTGCGGATGAAGCGGGTCGGATGGACGTCCATCACATTGTCCTCGAAGCCTTTGAGCTTCGGCGACACCAGATCGTGGTAGCTGTAATAGAGCAGCGGCATGTTGCCGGTGTCGCCGACCAGCACCTTCTCGGCTTGCGACAGGAGCTTGAAGCGTTCTTCAGCCTTGTCGCCGGCGGCCGCCGCCTTGTTCATCAGCTCCTCGTATTCCGCGCTCGACCAGCTTGCGTAATTGTTGCCGGAGGATTTGCGCGAGATGCCGAGGAAGGTCTCGGGATCCTTGTAGTCGGCGATCCAGGCGGCGCGCGCCACGTCGAAATTGCCCTTGCTCTCGAGGAAGCCGTAATGGGTCTTGGTATCGGTGTTGAGCAGCGTCACCTCGATGCCGAGGGGCTTGAGCTGCTCCTGGATCGCCACCGCGGTGTTCTTGTGGTTCTCCGAGGTGTTGAAACGGATCTCCATCTTGAGCGGCTTGTCCGGGCCATAGCCGAGCTCGGTCAGGATCTTCTTGGCCTCGTCCTCGCGGTCGAGCTGGGACATGGCGGCATAGTCGGCAATGGCGGGCTCATAGCCCTTGATGCCGGGCGGCACCATCGAATAGCCCGGAATCATGCTGTTCGACCACACTTTCTCGGCCAGGAAATCGCGGTCGATCGCCATCGAGACGGCGCGGCGCAGCTTGGGATTCGACCACGGCTCCTTGTCGGTCTTGAAGGCATAGTAATAGGTTCCGAGGTACGGGCCGACCCGCACCTGGTCCTTGAACTTGGCGCGGATGTCGGCGAGTTGCTCGGTCGGCATGTCGTCGTTGGAGTCGAGCTCGCCCGCCTCGTAGCGCTTGAGCGCGGTCGAGCGGTCCTCGGTCGGGATGTAGTTGACGACATCGATCTGGACATTGGCGGCATCGTAGAATTTCGGATTCTTGACGAGCTTGATGTGATCGTTGGGCACGAACTCGGCGAGCGTATAGGCGCCGTTCGACACGAGCTTGCCGGGCTTGATCCATTCGGCGCCGAGCTTCTCGATCGAGGCGCGGTGCACCGGATAGGTCGCCTGATGGGTCAGCATCTCGAGGAAGTAGGGCGTCGCCGATTTAAGCGTGACCTCGAGGGTCGAGGGATCGATCGCCTTGACGCCGAGCGATTCGGGCGGCGCCTTCTTGGTGTTCACCTCCTCGCCGTTCTGCACGACGTAGAGCATCGAGGCATATTCGGCGGCGGTCGCCGGATCGAGCAGCCGGCGGAAGGAATAAACGAAGTCGTCGGCCGTCACCGGATCGCCGTTGGACCAGGTGGCGCCCTTGCGCAGCTTGAAGGTATAGACCTTGCCGTCGGGTGACATTGTCCAGCTTTCGGCAGCACCCGGCTCGAGGTCGGCCTTGGCGTTCTGGATGGTGAGACCAAGGAACAGATCGCGCAGGATATGCGCCTCGTAGACCGTCGAGGTCTTGTGCGGGTCGAGCGATTCCGGATCGGCGGAATTGCCGCGGTTGTAGACCACCTCGGCGGATGCCTGACCGATACCGAGCAGGAGCACGGCCAGTACGAGCAGCAATCGTCGGAGCGCGGTGGTCATCTTGGTCTTCTCCCTTGTTATGCCCGGCGGGCGGACCTTTCTCGGCACTATAGCACCGGGCGTGGGTGACGCGAGCAGGCGTGTCAGGCCGTAGGCAATAGGCATTAGGCATTAGTGGAGCTCTTCCCTATTGCCTACTGCCGACTGCCTTCCCTTGGCAGAGCGGATGCCATCTGGCATCGTCGCTGGCGCGATGGATCTCGACAAGGAGTACAACAACCGTGCCCGCGTGCCCTGCTACCAGGCGATCATCGATCGCTGGGGGTGCGACGCAGCGGCATTCCGCGCCGGCATGGGGGGTGAGCTCGATCTCCCTTATGGTGGGCACAGGCTGCAGAGCTGCGACATCTTCCACACCAAGGACGATGCCGGCGGGCGGATCGTGCTGTTCATCCATGGCGGCTATTGGCGCTCGCTCGACAAGTCGCAATTCAGCCATGTCGCCCGCGCCCTCCAGCTGCATGGGGTGACCGTGGCACTGCCCAATTACCGGCTGTGCCCGGAAGTGGCGCTCGCCGACATCATCGATGACGTCACGACATTCGCCATCTGGCTCCACCAGCGCACCGGTCGCGGCGTCGTGGCGAGCGGCCATTCGGCGGGCGCGCATCTTGCCGCCTGCCTGGTCGCCACCGACTGGACCGCGCATGGCCTGCCAGAGGACTTCGTCGCCGCCGGGCTTGGCGTGAGCGGCATCTATGATCTGCGCCCGCTGTTGCCGACCGAGGTCAATGGCACGCTCGGGCTCGACGAGCCGCAGGCCCGGGCGGTGAGCCCGGTGACCTGGCCGGTGCCGGAAGGACGGCGCTTCGTCACCTTTGTCGGGGCCGAGGAGAGCCGCGAGTTCCGCCGCCAGAGCGAAACGCTGGCGGCCGTGTGGACCGGCGGCGGCGCGCCGACGAGCCATGCCGAGCTCGCCGGCGTCAACCATTTCACCATGGTCGAACAGTTGACGGCAGCGGGGAGCGCCGTCACCGACAGCCTTGTCGAGCTTTGCCGCCTGCCATGACCGCCGCCCCGCCGCTCAAGATCGAGACGCCGTCGGGCAAGGGATCGGGTGACGAAAACTTTCCAGTCGGCTCGTTCCTGCTGCCGCGGCGGCTGCGCCCGCATGTCGCCACCTACTATGCCTTCGCCAGGGCGATCGACGACATCGCCGACAACCCGCAAGCGACGCCCGCGGAGAAGCTCGCTCGGCTCGATGCGATGGAGCGGGCGCTCGACGGCCTGCCTGGCGACGATGCGGCGGCTGTCGAGAAAGCGACCCGGCTGCGCGCGAGCCTGATCGCCACCCGGGTCGACTTCGCCCATGCCCGCGACCTCGTCTCGGCCTTTCGCCAGGATTCGGTGAAGGGCCGCTATGCCGATTGGGACGAGCTCATGGACTATTGCGACCGCTCGGCGTCGCCGGTCGGACGCTACCTGCTCGAGCTCCATGGCGAGGACCAGGCCGGCTTCCGCCAGTCGGATGCGCTGTGCAACGCGCTCCAGGTCATCAATCACCTGCAGGACTGCTCGGAAGATTATCGCCGGCTCGACCGTGTCTATCTTCCCGGCGACTGGCTGAAGGAGGAAGGAGCCGACGTCGCGATGCTGGCGGCGAAGAGCGCGGCACCGCCGCTCCGGCGGGTGATCCTGCGCACGGTCGCGCACTGTCGCCAGCTGATGCCCGAGGCGCGGGCCTTGCCCGCGGTGTTGAAGAGCCGGCATCTCGCCATGGAATCGGCGGTCATCGTCAAGATCGCCGACCGGCTGCTCGACGAGCTCGCGCAGCGCGACCCGGTGGCC
>JBIOYR010000030.1:0-58187 GCA_044870245.1 Aestuariivirgaceae bacterium
GCACCTCATTCGCTATGGCATGCCATTCGTTCCGCGACTCATTGCAAGAGCACGCGGCACGTTGCTATGGGACACGAATGGTCGGGAGTTGCTCGATTTCACCTCGGGCCAGATGTGCGCCACGCTCGGCCACAATCATCCGCGCATTCTGGAAGCCATCGCCGAGGCTTGTCAGGGCGCGTTGCACTTGTTCAGCGGCATGCTCAGCCCGCCCGTCGTCGAGCTGTCTCGTCGTCTCACTGCGTTACTTCCGCCATCCCTTTCCAAGGCCATGTTCCTCAGCACCGGAGCCGAGGCCAATGAAGCGGCTATCAAGATGGCGAAGCTTCACACCGGGAGGTTCGAGGTCGTCGGTCTGACGGGGGCCTGGCATGGTATGACCTCTGGCGCGCAATCCGTAAACTATGTAGCCGGCCGCAAAGGCTATGGCCCGATGATGCCCGGATCGCTGGTGCTGCCGGTGCCGAACCCCTATCGTTGTCCGATCAAGCATTGTCGCGAAGCCTGCGATGGCACCTGCCTGGAGGTTGGGTTCGAGCTCGTCGATGCACAGTCGACCGGCGCGCTTGCAGCAGTCATTGCCGAGCCGGTGGAAAGTTCCGGCGGGATTATCGTGCCGCCTGAGGGCTATTGGCAGAAAGTCAAGCAGCACTGCGACAGGCGCGGCATGCTGCTCATTTTCGATGAGGCGCAGACCGCCTTCGGCAGACTCGGCACCGATTTCGCTTTCCAGCACTTCGGCGTCGAACCTGACTTGCTGGCTCTGTCGAAAACCTTAGGGGGAGGATTGCCGCTCGCGGCCGTCGTAAGCTCGGCGGCCATCGAGGCGGATTGCCACGACAAGGGCTTCCTCCATGCAACTTCGCACGTCTCCGATCCTTTGCCAGCGCATGTGGGCCTTGCTGTCCTCGAAACAATCGCTCAGGAAAACCTGAAGGACCGTGCCCTTGTCATGGGTGATCGGCTCGCAGCCGGTCTGCGCTATCTCAAGGACCGGCACGAGATTATCGGCGACGTGCGCGGCTTCGGTCTGCTGCAAGGGGTGGAGTTGGTGAAGGATCGTGAGAAACGCACACCCGACGCGGCAAGCGGGCGTGCCATCACCGAGAGATGCATGGAGCTCGGCCTGTCCATGAACATTGTCTCGATTGGCGCAATGGCCGCGATCTGGCGGATCGCCCCGCCGCTGACCGTCAGTCCGCAGGAGATCGATCGCGGCGTCGCGATCATCGACGAGGCGATCGACGATGTTCTGGCGGGAGGCAAGTCCAAGCCAGCCGGGTAGTTTGCTCTGCCGCGTCTCGGCCGTGACCCTTTCAGAGCTGGCTCTTGATCGGCTCCTTGGGCGCCGGGCTGTAGCCGACGAGGTCGGTGGTCAGCTTGGCGTAGGTTCCATCGGCGATCATATCGGCGAGGGCCTTGTTCACCGCCTTGACGAGGTTGGTCTTGTCTTTCTTGAAGGGAAAACCCTTTTGGATGTGACTGACATAGTCGTCAGTCATTGTCAGCGGCATCCTGGCGTTCTTGATCGCATAGGCGGCCGCGATCGAGTCGGTAATGACGGCATCGATATTGCCGTTCGCCAGATCCTGCAGGGCATCAGCCTCGGCCTTGTAGCTCTTCACATTGGCGCCTTTGTCGGTCGCGATCTTGCTCCAGGTCGAAGAGACCAATGCTCCGACAGTCTTTCCCTTCAGATCGTCGGCCGATTTGATCGAAGAAGTCTGGGGGGTCACGATCCGCCCGCCCGATTCGAGCCATCCATCAGCAAACAGCACCTGCTTTTGACGTTCAGGCGTTATATCCATGGCCGCGCTGATCACGTCATACTGATCGGCCATCAGGCCGACAAGCAGGCTGTCCCACTTGATGAGAACAGGCGTGTATTCGAGACCAAGCCGCCTCGCCACTTCCTTCATCACCCTGATCTCGAGCCCATCGAGCTGCCCGTCCGGAGACCGCATGCTGAATGGCGGGTAGGTCCCTTCGGTCGCGACCTGGAGCTTGCCCGGCTGTAGAAGCTCCAGATCGGCAGCCGGCAACGGCGCCGAAAACGACAGGAAGGCAAGAACCGCTATCGTCGTGAACCAGCTCGATCTCATCTTCGATCCTCCGCAGCTGCCTCTGTTGTCGATCGCGGGCGGCGCGAGGCAGTCCGCACGCCCGCCGATCATCCGGACTACTGCCTGCCCGATGCCGCCAGTGCCAGAAGCTCTGCCATGACCGTTGCAGCAAGCAGGGCCGTCGTCTGACCCGGATCATCATAGAGTGGATTCATTTCGACGACATCGCAACCGACGAGCCGGATGTCATGGAGGCGCCGCAGCAGCAACAACGCCTCTCGTGCGGTCGGACCGCCGGACTCCGGCGTCTGCACGCCCGGCGCGCTTCCAGGATCGACGAAATCCATGTCGAAAGTGATGAAGCACGGACGCCCGGCAGTACGCGCCGCAATGTGGTCGGCAACCGCCTCAAATCCCATCTCGAACATCGCGTCGCATGTGAGGACATCATAGCCAAGCGCTACAGATTGACTGATGTCGGTGACCTGAAAGAGCGATCCCCGCATCCCGATCTGGATCGAGTGAAGTGGCGCGACCAGATCCTCCTCGACCGCTCGGCGAAAGGGGGTGCCGGCGCTGTAGCGTTTGTCTGCGAAGTAGCTGTCCCAGGTATCGGTGTGCGAATCGAACTGGATGAGGGCAACCGGTCCAAAACGTGAAGCAACGGCGCGGAGCTCCGCAAGGGTCACCGAGTGATCTCCACCGATACCGAACGGTATCACATTGGCATCGATCAGGGTGCGAACCGATTTTTCCAGTGCTTCGAGAGACTCCTCCTCATAGCCGGGAACGACGGCGGCATCACCGACATCGGCAATCGCCAATCGCTCGAAGATATTGATGTTGCCGCGATAGGGATTGATCGGCCTCAGCATCGCCGAGATTCCCCTTATGGCATTCGGCGCGAAGCGCGCGCCGGTGCGATACGGACCGCCGGAATCGGAAGGCAAACCGATGATGGCCGCGTCGAGACCGGCGAGGCTGGTGGCCAGCGGCAGGCGCATGAAACTGGGCACGCCGCAGAACCGCGGAATGCGCAAGGAATCGATCGGCAGGACCGTCATGGCACGTCCTCGCTTTGTTCGTCAGCTCATAGCTGCATAGCGGCGCTCCAGCCAGCCCGAGAACTGGGTCAGGATCGTCGTCAACAGAAGATAGATGAACGCCACCGCGATATAAAACTCGAATGGACGAAAGGTCGTGGCGATGATGGTTTGCGCGAACAGGGTGAGCTCGACAACGGTGATCGTCGAGAGAAGCGACGTGTTCTTCAAGGCGGTAATCGCCTCGTTGGTGATCGGTGGCACGATGATCCTGAGCACCTGCGGCAGGATTATCCGCCGCATCGTATCGAATCGGCCTATGCCGAGAGCAAGCGACGATTCCGTCTGGCCTTTGGGTATTGCCGAGAGCCCTGCGCGAATGATCTCCGCGACATAGGCTCCGCTGTTGACACCAAGCGCAATAACGCCGGCCAGGAACGGCGAAAGCTTCAATCCGAGCTGCGGCAACCCGAAATAGACGATGAAGACCTGGATCAGCGTCGGCGTTCCGCGAATGAACCAGACGTAGAAATCACTGATTGCCCGTATCGTCCTGATCTTTGAAATTTTGCCGAGCGCCGCTGCAAGGCCGCATGCCCAGCTGACCACAATGATGAACAGCGTCAGCACAAGCACCAATTGCGTCGCTGTCCAGAACCCCGGACCGTAGACGACGACCTCCGACCACCATTCCATCAGCTGCTTCCATTCTCGATCAATTGGCCCTCGGCATTGACAGATTTCGCGATGTTCTCATGCAGAATTCGCTTGAGGAACTGGCGCAGCCGCTCGCTTTTCGGCTCACGCAGGACCTGGTCGGGACTGCCGTCCTCGGCGATCAGACCGCGGTCGAAGAAGATCGTGCGCGAGCTGACATCGCGGGCAAATGCGATCTCATGCGTCACAAGCAACATCGTCATCCCATCGGCCGCAAGCTTGGCCATCAGTGCCAGGACCTCGCCGACCAGCTCCGGATCGAGGGCCGATGTCACCTCGTCGAAAAGCATCACCTTCGGTCGCATTGCCAGAGCCCGAACAATGGCAACTCTTTGTTGCTGACCCCCCGAGAGCTTGCCCGGATAGACATTGCGCTTCTCGATCAAGCCAATCTTCTCGAGCAGGTCCTCGGCCTCGAGGATGCTGTCGCGCCGCGACAGGCGACGCACCCGCATGGGCGCCTCGATGACATTTTCGAGGACGGTCATGTGAGGCCACAGATTATAGCTCTGAAACACCATGCCGATCTTGGCCCGCACCGCAGACAAGGTCGCAGGCGACGGCCCCGCGGCACCGGGGTGGAAGCGGAAGTGAAACGTTTCGAATTCCAACGCGCCGCGGTCGGGCATTTCCATCATGTTGATGCAGCGCAGAAAGGTGCTCTTTCCCGATCCGCTGGCGCCGATGATCGACACCACTTCGCTTGGCATTACATCGAGCGAGATACCTCTCAGCACCTCGAGCGAGCCGAAGGTCTTGTGGAGATCGCTAATGCGCAATACCGGGCCAGCCCCGCTCGTGGCGACCTCCTGCACACGGCTCTGTGCACGATCAGCAGCCACTTGGAGACGTCACCTCGATCAGGACGTCGCAAGGAGTCCGACCGACGCCGTTGATTGGCGTTAGATCCTGCGGGCAGGCCGACAGCACGAGCAGAAGATCGCATTGCGCAGTCAAGACCACATGGTCGCCCGGCCGGGCAGACGGTGGTTCGCGGGTCACGCGACCATCATCGGCAACAGGCACATTCATGAAAAGGTTGAGCGATGCCGGTGTGAAGGGAAGAGCGATGCCAAACTCGCTCAGCGCCTCGTGGAGATTGTCGGAGCAACTGCGATGATAGCCGCTGCATCCCAGTTCCCGGTAGACCGGGCCGTTGCAAGGGCACAGCAAGGTGTCATGCCGCCCGGGCGAGCTGTCCTCGGCGATCAGCAGCATCGGCTCGCGGCGATCGCTGACGATCATGGTTCCACGATTGGCAAAGATGTTGCTGTTGACGGACCGGGTGTGGTCCATTGAGGAATATTGCCTCGGCTCGGTCAGAGTAAAGGCCCAGGTGTCCACCACCTGCGATCCATGGGTGTTGATCACTTTCACGGACGCGCCCCGCTCGACGCTCAACGCCTTGCCGTGCCGGGCCCACAGGACAAACTGCAACGATTGGATCCTTCGGCATCTTCACCAACAGCTGGTGAATGAGCGTTTACGAATTCATCAAATTCTTCCAATGTGGCCGAACAAAATGCAAGGGAAATAACAACCGGCGCTGTCCATGCTCGAATGTCTGATTGTCCAGCCGATTCACCGGATCGGGCACGACCTCCTGCGCCAGGCCGAGATCCTTCCGCGCATGGCGCGGTCTGCCGACATGTCCGACGTCGCTGCGGAAATAGCGGAGGCGACCGCGGTCGCAACCCGCAATGCCGGCCTTTCCACTGAGGCGATTCTGGCAGCCCGGAATTTGAAGGTCATCGCCGTTCAGGGCATCGGGGTCGATCCCGTCGATGTGAGCATGGCAACGCGGCGCGGAATCCTGGTCATCAACACCCCATTTGCCAATGTCCAATCGGTGGCCGAACATGCCATTGGCCTGCTTCTGGCCCTGACCAAAACGATTCCCGCCGCCGACCGGGCCGTGCGACGGAACGATAGGAAATATCGCTATCGCGCCCCGCTCGTCGAGCTTGCCGGAAAGGTCTTCGGCGTGATCGGGTTCGGGCGCACCGGCCAGGCGACGGCAGTTCTCGCCCGTCAGATCGGAATGCGCGTCGTCGCATTCTCGCCGAGTCGCAGCTCCGCCGTTTTCGAACAGCTCGGGGCCACGCGGGTATCGCTTGAGGAACTTCTGTCGCAGAGCGATTTCGTCTCGCTTCATCTGCCAGCGACCCCGGCCACCGAACGCCTGATCGGGAAGCAGCAGATCGGCCAGATGAAGGTTGGAGCCTTTCTCGTCAACACGGGGCGCGCCTCGACGATCGACGAAGCGGCTTTGATAGAAGGCTTGTCGAGTGGCCGGATCGCCGGCGCAGGCCTGGACGTTTATTCCGAGGCGAGCATCCAGGACGGCCATCCGCTGACCACGCTGGAAAACGTCATTTTGACCCCGCATATTGCCGGCTCGACGGTGGAAGCCATGGAACGAGCTGCCCGCAGCCTGGCGGCTGGCATCATCGAGGTGGTGCATGACCGGAAGCCGGATCACCTTGTCAATCCGCAGGCTTGGCAGAATCGCTGGTGGATCCGTTCGGCGTGACCATGACACTGCTCCCCGAACCCGATCTCGAGCTTGCCGCCACGCTGTTTGCAAAGCTCGAGCAGATGAGCCTCGACCCTCCGGGGGTGACCCGGGATGCCTATGGCAGCGGTGAGGAGCGCGCCCATGCGCTGATCCGGGAAACAGGGAGAGACCTGGGGCTCGAAGTCGACGCGGATCCAGCCGGCAACACATTCGTGACTTTGCCGGCAGCGCAGGGCCGCCTCCCAGGCTGGATCGTGGGCTCACACCTCGATTCAGTTGTCCACGGAGGGAATTTCGACGGCGCCGCCGGTGTGGTGGCTGCCATGTCCGTCATCGCCGGTTTCCTCGATCATCGTGCTGTACCGCACCGGCCGATCACCTGCGCAGTGTTTCGGGCCGAAGAAAGCACCTGGTTTCCCGCATCCTATATCGGCAGCCGCGCCGCTCTTGGTCTCCTCGCTCCGGATATTCTGATGGTCAGCCGATCTGATTCGGGAAAGTCGCTCGCCCGACACATGGAGGAACTCGGTCTTCAGCCGGAACGCGTCGCCCGCGGCGAGACCTGGCTCAAGCGAGAAGCGATCCACGCCTATCTTGAAGTTCATATCGAGCAAGGACCTGTGCTGGATATGGCAAAGGTTCCGGTCGGGCTGGTGACCGCAATCGCGGGGAGCGTGCGCTATCGCGATGCAGTCTGCAGGGGACGGTACGACCACTCTGGTGCGGTGCCTCGGGATTTCCGTAGCGACGCCGTGCTGGCGGTTGCCGAACTCGCGTTTCGTCTCGATCGCTTCTGGGCAGATCTCGACCGATCCGGGGCGAATGCCACAATCACCATGGGTCAGATCGCGACCGATCCCGAGCATCATGCCTTCAGCAAGGTCGCTGGCGAAGTCTCCTTCTGTCTTGACATCAGAGCCGATCGCGATGCCCTCCTCGCGACCGTTCACCAACAGCTCCATGCTCTTATCGCTGAGATCGGCCGGTCGAGACGTGTTAACTTCGATCTCGGAGCACGGAGCGGAACGAATCCAGCGCCGATGGACGGAGAACTGGTCGCACGATTGCATTCTCTTGCGGCGCGCGAGGCTATTCCAACACTGGCGCTGCCGAGCGGGGCCGGCCATGATGCCGCGGTGTTTGCCGATGCTGGCATTCCTGCCGGAATGATATTCATCCGCAGCCACAACGGCAGCCACAATCCATTGGAGAGCATGGAATTCGACGATTTTCGCGAAGCGAGCCGACTCCTCGCGGCACTGGTCAGCAAGGATGCCATCGATTAGAGCGTGATGACCTCGGACATCGGTCGGATCTTGAAGCCCTCCTCTTCCAGCCCGCGCCTCAACTCCCGTGCCATCGCCACGGCGCCCGGCGTATCGCCATGGACGCAGACGGAATCGATCTTCGCTGGCAGTGTGGCACCCGATGCCGTGACCACCGCCCTTTCCTTCAACATTTTGAGGACGCGGTCGCGCGCCAGGATCGGGTCGTGAATGACGGCTCCGTCTGTCTTGCGCGGAAGAAGATTCCCCGATTCCGCATAGGCCCGGTCGGCATAGATTTCCCGAGCCATGGGCAGGCCGAGCCGATGACCGGCGCGCTCCGTCTCGAGTCCTGGCATCACGACGAAAATCAGCTTCGGATCGACAGCCTTGATCGCTCTCGCGACAGCCGTGGCCAACTCTGGATCCTCCGCTGCCATATTGCCGAGGGAACCATGGGGCTTGACGTGCCGGACCCTGCATCCGAGGCTCTTTGCCAGCCCCTGCAGGGCGCCGATCTGGTAGATGATCTGCCATTCGATTTCCTCGAGACTGTCGCCGCGAATCTGGCGACGCCCAAACCCGAAGAGGTCGAAGAAGCCTGGATGTGCGCCAGGCTGGACCCTGTTGTTCTTGGCCAGCTCGAGCGTCTGGCGCATGACGCGAGGGTCTCCGCCATGAAATCCGCAGGCGATGTTCGCGGAGCTGACGATGCTGAGCATTTGCCGATCATCACCGATCGTGTAGGCACCGAACCCCTCGCCCATGTCGCAGTTGAGATCGATCATCATTGTTGGTGTTCTCGGTTGCCGATGCATCCCTGGCGGTCAATTCTGCCAAGCGAGCCTCGGGCGTGTCACGCTCATACCACCACTCCACGCCGCATGGTTGAAGTAATCTCAACATTTCATATCATGCGGACAGCTCTCGCTGCTTTCGAATGGCCCGTCTGTTTCGCATCGGGCTCGTGGAATGCGCGAGCCTCTGAAACAGATGTGGATAGGATCTTATGCGGGATGATGTCGTCATCATAGGCGGAGGTCAGGCCGCGCTTTCTTGCGCCGTCCATTTGCGCGAGGCAGGCCACGAGGGCGCAATAGCGATCGTCGGCGAGGAGCCTTGGCCGCCTTACCAGCGCCCGCCGCTCTCCAAGGCATTTCTGCAGGGACAGACGACGGTGGATCGCCTCATTTTTCGTCCGCCGGAATTCTTTGAAACATTTCGCATATCGGTTCGCACGAGACAGCGCGTCATGCGCATCGATCGGGCTCGGCAAATGATCGAGCTTTCCGGCGGTGAAACACTTGGCTACGCCAAGCTGGTGGTGGCGACAGGTTCGAGGGCGCGGACCCTTCCAAAGGACGTTACACAGGGTCTGGCAGGCCTGTTCACTCTTCGGTCCATCGATGATGCTGTGGTGCTCCGCCAGGCGCTTATTGATGCGAGCCGCGTCCTCGTGATTGGTGCTGGCTATATTGGATTGGAGGTTGCCGCGGTCAGTGCCGGTCTCGGTCACCAGGTCACCGTCGTTGAGATAGCAGACCGAATCCTCAAGCGTGTCGCCTGCGCCCAGACGGCGCAGGCCATAGGCGATCTTCACATGACCCATGGCGTGAAGCTGATAACCGGGGCTGGTCTCGACCGCTTCTCGACAAGTGGTGGACGGGTGACCGGAGCGTTATTGACCGATGGAACCGAGATCCCTGCAGATCTGGTTGTCGTCGGGATTGGGGGTGCGGCGAATGACGAGCTGGCTGCGGCATCTGGACTGGAGGTCAGGAACGGGATCGTCGTGGACCAGTTTTGCCGAACATCGGATCCGAACGTCCTTGCGGCGGGAGACTGCGCTGTATTTCCGTTTGATCGTCGCATGGTGCGCTTGGAGTCCGTCCAGAATGCGGTTGATCAGGGGATTGCGGTCGCCCATGTGATAGCTGGCAGGCCTGCCGAGTATAAGCCTATCCCGTGGTTCTGGAGCGACCAATATGACGCGAAGCTCCAGTCGGTAGGGCTTCCTTTCGACTATGATCAAGTCGTCGCGCTGCGAACAGCGCGGGCAAATGGCTCGGCGTTCTGGTACCTTCGGGCAGGCAATGCCGTTGCCGTCGATACGATAAATGACGGCAAGACCCATATGGCTGCCAGGCGGCTTTTTGGGTCCAATGCCCGGTTGACGGCTGACCTTCTTTTGAATCCCCAATTCGACTTGATGCAGCACGTGCGTACCGCCCAGCCGGCCGCGCTCCCAAAGCTGTCGAATTAGTCGCGGGCCTCCATCTGCGCAAATCCACGACAGCCGTGCCTGGCAGGCAGACATGTTGAAAGCCTCAGCAAAAGTGATGCTTGAAGCATCACTAGTGCTATCTTGCCACTAAAATGTCATTGTGCATACCTAAGAGCGGTCTTCATGATCTCTGCGCCACAGTTGCGGGCAGCTCGCGCCCTGCTCGGCATCGATCAGCGTCAGCTGGCCGATTTGGCGGGTCTGTCGGTGCCAACCATCCAACGCATGGAGGCGAGCGACGGCGTCATACGTGGCAACGTCGACTCGCTCATGAGGCTGATCACCGCTCTCGACGCCGCTGGCATCGAACTCATTGCCGAAGGGGCCGTCAGCAAGGATGGCGGAAGAGGCGTCCGCTTGAAGGAGCGGGCGCAATGATCGTGAGTATTGTGCTGTGGTGTGTCGTCGTCCTTTTGGCCACAACAGGGTTGAGCCTGGCGTTCGGCCGTTCCGAATCCGTAACGCGGGCTGTTTACGGGATCAGCCTGGCCGCATCGCTCATTGCCTTGGCAGCCGCGAGCCTGCATCTCTTCTCCGGTCCTGTCGCGCCGTCTGTCACACTGCCGCTCGGCCTTCCATGGATTGGCGCAAACTTCCGCATCGATGTGCTGAGTGCATTCTTTCTTGTCGTCGTCAATCTCGGGGGAGCGGCTGCCAGCCTTTATAGTATCGGCCACGGCCGTCACGAGTCGCAGCCGCAGCGTGTCCTGCCTTTCTTTCCGACCTTTCTCGCCGCCATGAACTTGGTTGTGCTGGCAGACGATGCCTTCAGCTTCCTTTTCTGCTGGGAGTCGATGTCGCTCACCTCCTGGGCGCTGGTGATGGCCCATCACCGCGAGACCGACAATGCCCGTGCGGGCTATGTTTATCTGCTGATGGCGAGCTTCGGAACGATGGCACTGCTGCTCGCTTTCGGGCTCCTCGCCGGCACTGACGGCGACTTTGCCTTCACAGCGATGCGGACTGTCGAGCATTCGCCGCTCGTTGCTGCCTTGATCCTCGCGCTAACGCTCCTTGGTGCAGGCTCCAAGGCCGGGCTGGTGCCGCTCCATGCCTGGCTGCCGCTCGCTCACCCTGCGGCGCCGAGCCAAGTCTCGGCGCTGATGAGTGGTGTCATGACCAAGGTCGCGGTCTACGGATTCGTGCGTATTGTCTTCGACTTGCTCAATGAGCCGAGTTGGTGGGCGAGCATGGTGGTGCTGTTGCTTGGTGGCATCACTGCCGTGCTCGGTGTGCTCTACGCGCTGATGCAGCACGACCTGAAGCGACTGCTCGCCTACCACACGGTCGAGAACATCGGAATCATCTTTATCGGGCTTGGTCTGGCGCTGGCGTTCCAGGCCAATGACATGGCTTGGGCAGCAGCCCTGGCGCTCACGGCCGCTCTATTTCACGTGCTCAATCACTCACTATTCAAGAGTCTGCTGTTCTTCGGCGCCGGCGCGGTGCTGACGGCGACGCGCGAACGCGACATGGATCATCTCGGTGGTCTGATTCACGGCATGCCGCTTACGAGTTTCACCTTTCTCGTCGGCTGTGTTGCCATCTCCGCCTTGCCGCCCCTCAACGGCTTTGTCTCGGAATGGTTGACGTTCCAAGCGATCTTGCAGAGTCCGAGCCTCCCACAATGGGGCCTTAAGATCATGGTTCCCGCAATTGGTGGCCTGCTGGCGCTGTCGGCGGCGCTCGCCGCCGCCTGCTTCGTCAAAGCCTTTGGGGTAACCTTTCTCGGCCGTCCGCGCACGCTCGCCGCGGAAAGAGCACGCGAGGTCGATCGCTTCTCGCTCGCAGCAATGTTCGTGTTCACTGCTCTGTGTCTCCTCGCAGGAATTTTGCCCGGCTTCGTTGTCGATGGCCTTGCGCCGATCACGCGCAATCTGGTCGGTGCCAGCATGCCTACGCAGGAGCAGATACCGTGGTGGTCGATCGTGCCGATAGCGGCAGGCAAAAGTTCATATAACGGCCTGCTCGTCTTTCTGTTTATTGCAATTTCGACTTCACTGACCGCCTATGTGATCCATCGTTTTGGCTCGGATGCGTTGCGCCGGGCACCAGCCTGGGACTGCGGCTTTCCTGATCCAAGCCCAGCAACGCAATATACCGCCGGCAGTTTTGCTCAACCGATTCGTCGCGTGTTCGGTACCTTGGTGTTCCGTGCTCGTGAGCATGTCGACATGCCTCCACCGGGTGACGTCCGCGCCGCAACGCTCACGGTCGAAATCGGCGATCCAATTTGGGAGCGGGCCTATCGTCCGATCGCCAGCATTGTCGAGTTCGTGGCTACGCAGCTCAATCAGCTGCAGTTCCTGACGATCCGGCGCTATCTGAGCCTGGTCTTTGTCGTCCTTGTCGTCCTGCTCCTGGCGCTAGCGATATGGCCACAATAGTCGAGTTTCTGGTGCAAGGCGCCGAGATGGCGCTGGTATTGGCGGTCGCTCCATTGCTTACCGGCTTCATACGCCGGATGAAAGCAAGGCTGCTCCGCCGTCAGGGTCCGTCGGTCATTCAGCCTTATCGAGACCTTCTGCGCCTCCTGCGCAAAGAGGTTGTGCTGGCTGACAACGCCTCATGGCTATTCCGGGTTACGCCATATTTGATCTTCGCCACCACCTGGGTGGCGGCGTCTCTGATACCGACATTCGCCACCGGTCTCATGTTCAGTTGGACAGCCGACCTCATTGCCATCATTGCGCTTCTGGGGAGCGCGAGATTCTTCCTGGCGCTTGCGGGAATGGATGTCGGCACCGCCTTTGGTGGCATCGGCGCCAGCCGCGAGGTGATGATTGCCTCGCTCGCCGAACCTGCCATGCTGTTGATCGTCTTCACGCTCGCCCTTATCGCAGGGTCGACGCAGCTATCGACGGTGGCCTCGCACATGGCCTCCTCGGGGGTGGGCCTGCGGGTCTCTCTCGGGCTTGCCCTCGTTTCACTCATCATGGTGGCCATCGCCGAGAACGGCCGCATTCCGATCGACAATCCGGCCACCCACCTCGAGCTTACGATGGTGCATGAGGCTATGGTGCTGGAATATTCAGGCCGGCACCTCGCGATGATTGAGTTCGCGGCCTCGCTCAAGCTCCTGGTCTACATGTCGCTGATTGCCTGCGTGTTCCTGCCATGGGGCTTGGCGGCGGGGAACGCCGGACTATCCGGTTATGTCGTCGGAGCTTCTGCATACCTGGCCAAGCTCACGCTTGGTGGCATCGCCCTTGCGTTCTTCGAGACTGCCATCGCCAAGATGCGTGTCTTCCGTGTTCCTGATTTCCTGGGTGCCGCGCTCATGCTCGGGCTGCTCGCCGCCCTTCTTCTATTCGTGTCTCGGAGCTTCTAGATGAGCAGCCTCGAATTCGATATCGCCCATATGCTCGCCGGCGGGCTGGTGCTGGTCAGTTTCATGATGCTCTACCAGGACCGCCTTTACGCACTCTTGAACATATACGCGTTGCACGCTCTGCTGCTTGCGCTGTCGGTGGCTTGGCGAGCCTTCGCTGAGGGTGCGCCGCATCTCTATGTCACCGCTGCTATAGCACTGGTGTTCAAGGCAGGCATCATTCCGGTCGCTCTCCACCGCATCATCGCTCGGCTTGGCATCCATCGCGAGATCGAGACTGTTGTCGGCATCGGCCCCACCATGCTGGCTGGAATGGGGTTGGTAGCGCTGTCGATTGTCGTGATGCTGCGCGTCACCGCCCAAGCCGATCCGCTGGCCCGCGAGGACCTCGCCTTCGCGCTGTCGATCGTTTTGCTGGGTCTTCTTCTCATGGTTACCCGCCGGAATGCCGTAAGCCAAGTGGTGGGCTTCATGTCGCTGGAGAACGGCCTCGTGCTGGCCGCCACGGGTGCCAAAGGCATGCCTCTCGTGGTCGAAATCAGCATCGCCTTTTCAATCCTGATCGCTTTCATCGTGATCGGTATCTTCCTGTTCCGCATACGGGAGCGTTTTGACACGGTCGACGTCCACGCGCTCGACCGGCATCGAGGAGAGCGGCGATGAGCCTACTGCCCATTGATGCGGTCAGTGCGGTCCTGCTCATTCCGCTCGGCGCAGCGGCGCTGCTTGCACTCCTTCCGGGCTATCGGCTGACCGCGCTGTTGAACGTTGTGGCGGCGTTTCTGACATTTCTTGTCGCGCTGACACTCCTTGTGTTTGCGAGACCCGCGCCGGGACAATACTTCCTGGTCGATGATCTCAATATTGTCTTCGTCGTGCTCAACACTTTCATTGGGTTTACCGCAAGCCTGTTCAGCGCCAGCTACATCGCCCATGAGCTGTCGACCGGCCGCCTGACACCGACCTATCTGCGGTTCTATCACGCCATGTACCAGGCGCTGCTATTCGCGATGAACATGGCGCTCTTGGCAAACAATATCGGGCTGATGTGGGTCGCCATCGAGATCGCGACATTGACCACCGTTGTCATGGTCGGCATCTACCGCACCCACGAAGCGCTCGAGGCCGCCTGGAAATACTTCATCCTTGGCAGTGTTGGAATCGGGCTGGCGCTGTTCGGCACCATCTTGGTCTACATGGCCGCACAGCCGGTGATCGGCGAAGGTCTGGACGCCATGGTCTGGACGATGTTGATCCGACGCGTCGCAGAGTTCGACCCGGCGCTTCTCAACCTGGCCTTTGTCTTCCTGCTCCTCGGCTATGGAACGAAGGTCGGTTTGGCACCGCTTCACGCATGGTTGCCTGATGCCCATGCCGAGGGTCCGACACCCATCTCGGCGGTGCTCTCAGGGCTCCTGCTCAATGTCGCGCTGTACGCCGTGCTGCGCTTCAAGCTCCTGCTCGCAGCGAATGCCGAAGCGCTCGCGCCTGGCCCGCTCATGGTGACCATGGGACTGGTCTCTCTCATCTTCGCTGCCTTCATGCTTTATCGACGTCGCGACATCAAGCGCATGTTTGCATATTCGTCGATCGAGCACATGGGCATCATTACTTTTGCCTTCGGAATCGGCGGCCCGCTCGCCAATTTCGCCGGACTGCTGCACATGGTCATGCACAGTCTGACGAAGTCGGCGATCTTCTTTGCCGTCGGTCATATCTCGCAAGTCAAGGGAACCCAGAAGATGGAGGATATTGGCGGCCTCACCGAGACCCACCCATGGCTCGGCTGGGCCCTCGTCATTGGCGTGGTCGCGATTGCCGGACTGCCGCCGCTCGGCATCTTCATGAGCGAGTTTCTCGTCATCGGCTCGACCTTCGCGCGCGAGCCGCTGCTCGCGCTGACCCTCGTCCTCGGCCTGCTTGTTGCCTTGGGGGCGCTCCTTCTTCGTCTCAACAGTCTCGCCTTCGGCGAACCGCGCGGCGCAACAGCATCGGCGGACGCATCATATGCACCGATGTACACCCATCTCGCGCTGGTCCTGACTGGCGGGATCTACCTGCCGCCGCCTCTGGTCGCCTGGTTCCAGAATGTCGCCGGGCTGCTCGGATAGGAGACAAAAACGTCGTGACAGGGCTCGCCGGCCTCACGCGCCACGCGGCAAGGATCGCTCTGCACCGTCCCTGGTGCCGCGCCGTCGTAACAGCGGACGCCTGGAACATGGCCGCTGACCGGCTCTCGCATGGCGATTTCAGTCTGCTTGGTCTTTGGGGTGATATGGACGCGGTTCACATGGCGCTGATGGATGACCTCGCCGGCGAGATCGGCGTCATCAGCCTCGAATGTCCGGACGGAACGTTTCCTTCTGTCGGAATGCGTCATCCGCCGGCGATTCGGTTGGAGCGTGCTGTCCGCGACCTGTTCGGGTATGAGGCGCTCGGCCTCCCCGATCCCCGGCCGTGGCTCGATCACGGTCGGTGGGATCTGGCTCGCCCGCTTGCCGCATCGCCTGCCGCAACACCTGGCTCGACCCGTTATGATTTCCTGCCAGTTGAAGGGGACAGCGTGCACCAGATCCCCGTCGGCCCGGTTCATGCCGGAATCATTGAACCAGGTCATTTCCGCTTCACTGCGAATGGCGAGACCGTCGTCCGGCTCGAAGAACGCCTCGGCTACGTCCACAAGGGAATCGAGAGCCTGATGAGCAATTCGGCCCTCGATCGCGCAGCCAGGCTCGCGGGTCGCGTCTCCGGCGACAGCACGGTCGCCTACGCGCTTGCCTTTGCGCAGGCGACCGAAGCGGCGCTTGGGATCGAAGTACCGCCGCGGGCACTGTGGCTGCGCGCTCTGATGGCGGAGCTCGAACGGCTCGCCAATCACTTTGGCGATATCGGCGCCGTCTGCAACGATGCCGCCTTCACGCTCATGCACGCCCATTGCGGCATTCTGCGCGAGCATGTTCTCCGGGCTGCCAATGACTGCTTCGGTCACCGGCTTATGCGCGACCGCATCGTGCCAGGCGGGATCACGGGGGAGCCAAGCCTGGGGTTCAGGACAGTCCTTCGGAGCCTGCTCGACGCCATCAGGAATCAGTTTCCGGAATTGATCGAGATCTACGACAACACGACATCGCTGCAAGATCGCACCGTCGGCACCGGCGTCGTCACCCCGGTGCTCGCCCGTCAATTCGGTGCCGGCGGCTATGTCGGCCGCGCCTCGGGGCGCGTCTTCGATGCACGCCGCATGCCGGGCTACCCCCCTTATGACCGCCTCCGGTTTGATGTCCCGGTTTTGCAACGGGGCGATGTCGATGCTCGCATCTGGATTCGCATTCGCGAGGTCGAGCAGAGCCTTTCGCTCGTCGAGCAGATCCTCGAGCAACTGCCGGACGGGACAGTGCACACAACGGTAGAAGTTTCAGGCGAACGACGGGAAGGGGTGGCGCTCGTTGAAAGCTTTCGTGGTGACGTGCTGGTCTGGATCCGGCTTGGCAGTGATGGTCGGATCGAACGCTGCCACCTGCGGGACCCTTCCTGGTTTCAGTGGCCGCTTCTGGAGGCCGCGATCGAAGGCAACATCGTTGCGGATTTCCCGCTCTGCAACAAGTCGTTCAACTGTTCCTATTCAGGCCACGATCTCTAGATGCGCAAACTCCTCTTCCAAGGCATCTTCCGGCCGCCGCTCACCGAGCCGCGACCATCATTGAGCGACGTCGCAGTGGATGAGCTCGCTCGAAGTCTCCATGCTGCCGCGCAGCGGCGCCTCGGCCGCAGCCTTGCGATCCGCGAGATCGACGCTGGCTCCTGCAATGGCTGCGAGCTCGAGATCCACGCCCTCAACAATGTCTTCTATGACATTGAGCGCTTCGGAATACGTTTCGTCGCATCACCGCGGCATGCTGATGTGTTGCTCGTCACCGGGCCGGTGACGAAGAACATGCGCGAGGCGTTGGCACGCACATATCATGCGACACCGAACCCCAAATGGGTCGTCGCGCTTGGCGATTGCGCCCGCGACGGCGGCTGCTTCGCCGGCAGCTACGCTGTTGTCGGTGGCGTTTCCGAGGTCGTGCCGGTTGATCTCCATCTGCCGGGCTGCCCGCCGTCGCCGATGGAAATACTGGAGGGACTTCTTGCACTATTGGAACGCAGCGATCGTAAGCCATGATGAGCTTTCTCAGGCAGGCTCTACGCTGTATTTTGCAAAGTGGACTGGCGACCGTAGTTGGTGACGGTGCAATAAAGTCACAAATGATGTTTTTTTAAGCTCGTTCCGAACCTTGACAACAAGGTGCCCCCGACTCGGATTAGGAATCGCCGCGGGGCGGATTGAGATTGGGGCCACTTCAATGGTCAGAGGCCAAGTTAAGCTTGCCGGCGTTGTTGTTGTCGTGGCGGTGGCTCTGGGCTCGACCACGGTCGCCCGCGCCGACCAGGGAGGCGTCAGCTTCTGGGTTCCCGGGATCTATGCCAGCATGGCGGCGGTGCCGCCAGATCCCGGTTTCAGCATGCCCAGCACCTTCTATTTCTATAGCGGCAAGGGCGATCGCTCGGACCGCTTCGGGATTGGCGGGCTGATCGCCGCCAGCGTCGAAGTGAAGGATTTCGAAGGAGTATTCCTGGCGCCGACCTGGGTGCCCGAGACGCCCGTCGCCGGCGGCCGGCTGGCGCTTGCCATGATGGGGGTCGTTGCCAACAACGAAGTCGAGGCCAACGTCAGCTTCCAGCGCATACCGGTCGATATCAGCCGGACGGACGACACTTTCGGGGTTGGCGATCTCTATCCGATGGCCAGCCTTTCGTGGAACTCCGGTGTCAACAACTACAAGCTCTATGCCACGGGCGACATTCCGGTCGGCGATTACGATCCCAAGCGCCTCGCCAATATCGGCATCGGCCATGCCGCGATCGATGGCGGCGGCGCCTATACTTACTTCAATCCGGAAACCGGCCACGAGCTTTCGGCGACATTGGGGTTCACCTACAATTTCGAAAACACCGAGAGCCAGGACTACAAGAACGGCATCGACATGCACCTCGATTGGGGTGCATCACAGTGGCTCTCGAAGACGACGATGGTCGGCGTCGCCGGCTATCTCTATTACCAGGTCACCGACGATACCTACCCGACCGATACGCCGCTCGGGCAGCTTCGCGAGCGGTTCCTCGGCGGGTTCCGCTCGAAGGTGGCATCTGTCGGGCCGCAATTTGCCCATATTTTCGAGGTGGGCGGCGTTCCGGTCTATACGACGGTGCGAGGCTATTTCGAGTTTTGGGCGGAGCATCGGCTGCAGGGCGAAAGCGTGTTTCTTCAGGCTGTAATCCCACTTGGTGGGCCGAAGGAGAAGTGAAACGCGGCAGTGCCAGGAAACGCGACGGCGGGTGTCGTAGAACCCTGTGGCGTTCACTCGGGATTGTCATCTCAACGGCCCCGCTCCTCCTCTCCGCAATGGCTCATGCCCAATTCGTCATCAAGAACCCGGCAGTCGAAAAGGGTGAACTGGCATTCGTCGGCCACGGCTCCTACCAGTCGGCGCTTCCCGATGGCGGAGACCCGATCGGCTGGGGTCATGAAGTCGAGATCGGCTATGGCTTCACTGATTTCTGGAAGTCGACGCTTGCCTTGGAGCTGAAGCAGCCTGTTCATGAGGAACTTGAACCCACTGAATTCAAGATCGAAAACTATCTCGAGCTCATCGATCATGCCCCGGCGCATGCCGTTCTCAGTGCCTTCGGCGCGGTCAATCTGGGACTCGAGGAGGGCGTGGCAAATGCCGCAAAATTCGGCCCGCTTGCCAGATTTGGCGATGACGATCTGAGCCTGACCCTCAATGCCATCTTCGAGAAGACCTTCGGCAAGTATCGCACGCCGGGAACAGGCCTCGACTATGCGGCCCAGTTCAAATTCGCCGTTGTGGACGGTCTCTCCGCCGGGGCCGAGCTCTTCGGCGCCATCTCGGACTTAGGGGATGTCCCCTCCTTCAATGACACCGAATTCAGAGTTGGGCCGGTGCTCTACCTGTCATGGAGCAGCGAGGACAGCCATTTCGGCTTCACTGGCGACATTGGCGTCCTTTTGGGGACGACCGGTGCGACTCCCGATACGACGATCAAATGGGACTTCGAGCTGACCTTCTAGCGCTTCCCCAAAGCCGCCGAGGCTCCACTGGGGTGAGAATTCAAAGGAGACTTCGGGCTGACCCGTCGGTTTGATCGTGCATCAGGGTGAATCCTCCGCGGAATCAGGGCAGACCCTAATGGTTCGTGACGCCGGCTGGCGTTAGGATCGAAGCTTGAGGGTTCGGTGCAAAGGAGCAGGCGCCAAGCATAGCACCGGTTTGACCTTTGGGGTGGCGAAGTGAAGGGGAACGGGAGCCTTCGGGGGAGTCAGTCGGAGGTACGTCGATGTCCTCTCATCTCGCCGATGCCCTATTCCTAGGGCGAATTTTCGCTGGCTTTGTCCTCGCGACAGCAATCGCTGGCATTGTCATGGCCCACGCGCTTCTCTCGCCGGCCTGGCTTCCGGCGATCTTTGGTTGATCCCGCAGCACCTGATCGAGACAGCTTGTCGAGCCCCATATAGGCAAACCGGAGGCCAATATGATTCATGTGCGTGTGCTCGCGTTGCTAGCTTGCGCAGCGCTGTTGGCGGTCGTGATGTCTGCTGCTCAGGTGCAGGCGCGCCAAAGTGGTGGATACTTTTTCGCGCCTTTCTTTGCGCCGTCGCCCTGGTCGTATTACGAGCCGCGATGGCGCGGGCGCTACTACGCGGCCCCACGAAGAAGGCACTATGCGCCACCGCGGAAGAGAAAGGCTGTTGCCTCGACCCAGCGCAAACTGATTTCAATGCGTAGCAAGGGCAAAGCGGCGCTTGCGATCCCGCCCAGGACCACGCGATCTCCGCCGATCGGTTGCGAGAGGGCGGGGGCCATCGTCGCGGAATATGGGTTCACGAACATAAGGGCTGAGGTCTGCACAGGAACGACTTTCGGCTTCAGCGCCACCCGCGATGGCAAGCCCTTTTCGATTCAGATCGTCGCCGCTAACGGAGAGCTCGCAAAAGTCCGTCGACACCGGTGAGCTGTCGACCGCCTCACGGACGAGATGGGTGCCGCGCTCCCGATGTCTCGCCACTTGGCACGGATCCTAACCATCTTGGATGGAACTGCTCGCCAGACTCGCAATTCTGCCTGCACGATCTCCGCAGGAGGATTCACCATGCCAGTGCTCTACTTGATCATTAACCTTTCGAGCGCCGCGCCGGTATTGATCAGCGTGCCAAGCGGTGTGCTTGCGGATTGTCAGCAACTCGAGCAGCGGGTATTGGTCTCACCAGAGATCGAATCGACGAACTGCGTGTTCGCACAAAAGGACTAGCCGCGAACAAGCCCTGTCAACGCGCAGGGGCGTACCGCATTTCCAAGCTTTCCGCCCTCGACCGGACTCAAGCTCGAGCCCCTGAAGTTGCGCCACCCCGCAGCAACGCTCGTCTCCTGTCCTGGCGCGACCCCACGTCACGACCCGGTCAAACAGCCAGTCGCATCGCCCCCAGAGCGATTGTATCCGGTAGCAATGAGCGAGAACCCCATCCGTGATATAGTCCGGGAGCGGGAGCGCTTGAGGACTGCTGAGAGGCCGTGGAGTGGTCGCCTCGCCAGGGCCGGCGAACTCCCAAAGGCTGCTGCGGCTCTCGCGCTCGCCTCGGTTCCCGGGATGATCCTCTCGATGTGGCCACAGAGGCTCTGGCCTTGGCCGCAGAAGGATTGGAAGCTTCTTGAGCCTCGCGACTATTTGGTGAGGGCCGGCGCGCTGATCGTGATGGCAATCGAGCGCCTGGACCGCGACTCCTGAAGTGATGGCAGGTCTCCCGATCTTGACATCGATCATCGCCAGGACATGGTATGCTGCTCCTGTGAGCGCAACAAATCGGGGTGTTCGATGGAGAAGAGCACGCAATGGTTGGCTATGCTGGTGAGCGTGGTCATGTGTGTGCTTCTCGCCGCGACGCCCACTCGGTCCGATGATGGCGCCACCATCGCCGCCATCAACAAGGCTTCGGCGGAGCTCGATGCGGCCTTCGTCAAGGGCAATGAAAAAGAGATCAGGCGGGCGATGACCAGCGATCATCTCTCGGTTACGCCCTACTATGGTGGTCCCCAGTCCGTGGACGACCAGATCGCATCGCTTGGCGATCTCAAATTTTCCCAGAAAAATCTCGACGAGCCGAAGATCATTCTCCTCGGTCCAGCGGTGGCACTGCGAACCTTCACCGCGGAATTCATCGGTACCTTCAAGAGTCAGAAAATGCCGCGCCGGCAGTTCGTCACCTCCGTCATTGTAAATCGCGACGGCCGGTGGGTAGAAAGGTTCTATCAGGCGACGACACTGAAGCCTTAGGTCTTTCGGCGTCTCGAGATTGACGAAACATTTCGAGGTCTGGAGGATTACTGCAAAAGGATCGGTGAGATTCGGTGGCTCAGGAGAAGTGTCCGCGTGAGCGACAACAAACGGCATCCGCAAAAGAAATGGTCGGCTGAGGTGACGAGGCACAGCGATGCGCTCGATCTCGAAGCAGAAGTGTTCAAGAAGTCACCGACAGGAATCGCCCAGTCTCTCAAGCGGTCGGCCGAGCGCAGCAAGCGGCGGAAGTCCAGCTCCTTTCGGTCCGCCATGTCCATGTTGACGTTCTATATGAATCGCGCCGGAAAGAAGCTGTCTCCATCGCGCCGCCGAAAGCTTGAAGCGGCCAAGGACAAGCTCAGGAAGATCTTTGGTCGCGACGCCTGAGGCGTTTCACCGCCTGGTCGGGGGCGATGCAGCCGCAGGTAGAGCGGTTTCTGACGGTCTGCCGCTCAGCCGATCCGCGATTTTCCTCGTCTCAAGAACGAAACTCGCTGCTCCACGTTGTGCTCTTGAATTGGGCGCGGGCGATGATCTTTCGAGCTCGCCAGCCAGCCAGGAGGCCAAAATGAAAGTCAGCGAAGTGATGACCCGGGAAATCCTGGTCGCGAATCCGGAACAGACCGTTCAACAGGCCGCACGAATGATGGCCGACATCGACGCCGGGGTTCTTCCGGTCGGCGAGAATGATCGGTTGGTCGGAATGATCACCGACCGTGACATTGCAATCCGCTGCGTCGCTCAGGGCAACGGCCCGGACGCCAAGATCCGCGATGTCATGAGCCATGACGTCAAATATTGCTTCATCGACCAGGACCTCGATGAGGTCACGCGCAACATGGCTGAGATCCAGGTGCGGCGCCTCCCGGTGCTTGACCGCGACAAGCGGCTGGTGGGCATTGTGTCGCTCGGCGACATCGCCACGGTCGGTGAAGCAATGGAAGCAGGAGAGGCGCTCAGTGGCATATCGATGCCAGGTGGGCAGCACACTCAGAGCGGTTGACCGACATCGGCCGGCGGAGGCCCGCTCTATCGGGCGTCATGGAAAATGATCCCGATCGTGTGGCGCTTGCCGGAGCGCACGCGGCTGACGCCGTGGCGCATATTGACACGGTAGCTGCCCTTGCTCCCCTGAACCGGCCGGTTGTGGACGGCAAAGGCAACCGCGTCTCCCTGCTCGAGCGGAACCGCCTCGACCCGGCTTTGCATTCGGGGCCGTTGCTCGGTCAATACGAACTCGCCGCCGGTGAAGTCACGTCCGGGCTTCGAAAGAAGGATTGCCACCTGGATGGGAAAGGCGAGATCGCCATAGAGATCCTGATGCAGGCAATTGAAATCGCCGGGCCCGTATTGCAGCAGCAGCGGCGTTGGCCGGGCCTGGCCGGCGTCATGGCAGAGGTTGAGGAAATCGGCATGCGTCTCCGGGTAGCGTTGGGAACTCCCTAACCGCTCATTCCAATCATTGGCCACGCTCGCGAGGCGGGGATAGAGAGCCCTGCGCAGATTGCCGACGAGATCAGGCAGAGGATATCTGAAATAGCGATATTCGCCTTTGCCAAAGCCGTGACGCGCCATCTGGATATGACTGCGGAAATGCTCCTCCTGATCATAGAGCGCCGCAATGAATGCGCATTCTTCCGGTTCCAGAAGCCTCTCGATCACGGCGCAGCCATAGCTGCCCAGTTCGGTTTCCAACGCGCGCCAGTCATACCTGCCGACGCGCTGATCGATCGACGCTGACGCAGACATGGCGGGAACGATCTTCGCCTGGGATTTCATAAGCGGCTTCCTGCTGTTTTTCTTGTCCCGATCTAGGTTCAAAACCGACCGGCAGCACTCCGAATCTTGCGACCGAATGATCGGGCGTGCTTGTGCGGCATCGTTGCGGGCTCTTTCATCGCATCGAATATCGGTTATAGTCCGGCCGACGGCCCGCCTCAAAAGAGCTGCATTTTCAAAGGGAGGAGAAAACCGATGAAGCGTGCGATCATCGCCGGCCTGTCTGCCGCAGTCGCCCTGGCGATCGCGACGGCTGCCCCGGCGGCCGACAAGAAGACCCTCGTCTTCGTCGTCAACGGTGCCTCGGACTTCTGGAAGATCGCCGAAGCCGGCGTCAAGAAGGCGCAAGGCGAGCTGCCCAACTACGACCTGCAGTTCAAATATCCTGAACAGGCGGCCGCCGCCGTTCAGCAGCGCGTCATGGAGGATCTCGTCGCGGCGGGTGCTTCCGCGATCATGGTCAGCGCCGTCGACCCTAAGAACCAGACCGAAGGGCTCAACAAGATCGCCGAGCAGGCAGTCCTGTTCACCACCGACTCCGATGCGCCGAAATCCAAGCGGGTCGCCTATATCGGCTCGTCCAATACCGAGCTCGGCAAGGATGCCGGCAAGCTGATGCTGAAGGCGCTGCCGGATGGCGGCAAATGCATCGGCTTCGTCGGGCTGCTCGGCGCCGACAATGCCCGTGAGCGCATCGAGGGCGTGAAGGAAGTGCTGAAGGGGTCGAAAGTCGAGCTGGTCGATGTACGCGGCGACGAGATCGACCAGACCCGTGCCAAGCGCAACGTCGAGGACGCGCTCGCCGCGACGCCCGACGTCTCCTGCCTGGTCGGTTTCTACTCCTACAACACGCCGCGCATCTACGAGGTGCTGAAGGAGACCGGCAAGCTCGGCCAGATCAAGGTCATCGGCTTCGACGAGGACCCGATCACGCTGGGCGGCGTCAAGGAGGGGACCATCGTCGGCACGGTCGTTCAGCAGCCCTTCGAGTGGGGCTACCAGGGCATGAAGCTCATGGCCAAGCACCTCGAAGGCGACAAATCCGGCATCCCGGCCGACGGCATCATCATTGTTCCCGGCAAGGTCATCGACCAATCCAACGTCGATGACTTCATGGCCAGCATGAAGCAGATGATGGGCAAATAGGGCCCCTTCTCTGAAAAGGAGGAGCCGGCGCCGCCAGACTCGCGCCGGCCCCTTGCAGTCGGCCGCGGTCACTGCTTGACTGCCCGAGCAGGTTCTATCCGGGGTCTCTTGGGCATGACTGGTCCTTTCCTCGAGCTCATCGACATCAGCAAGATCTATCCTGGCGTGGTCGCGCTCGACCACGTCAGCTTCGCTGTGTCGCCTGGCGAGGTCATCGGCCTCATCGGCGAGAACGGCGCCGGCAAGTCGACCCTGATGAAAATCATGGGTGGCGTTACCGAGCCGAGCGGCGGCATTATCCGCATTGACGGCGTCGAGCGCCTCGCCCTCACTGTCCCGGAGGCGATTCGCGCCGGCATCGCCTTTGTCCACCAGGAGCTCAATCTCTTCGACAATCTGGACGCCGCCGCCAACGTTTTCATCGGTCGCGAGCCGCTCCGTGGTGGTGTATTTCGCCTGATCGATCGCAAGAAGCTCCGCGCTGCGGTGCAGCCGCTGCTCGATCGTCTCGGGGTCGATTTCGCACCCGATACGCCGGTTGCCGAGCTGTCGCTGGCCCAGCGCCAGCTTCTCGAGATCGTCAAGGCGCTGTCGCTCGATGCCCGCCTCGTCATCATGGACGAGCCGACCTCGAGCCTGACCCTCGCCGAGACCGATCGGCTGATGAGCGTCATCGCCGGACTCAAGACGCATGGAGTCAGCGTCATTTTCATCACCCATCGTTTGAATGAGGTGAGACGCTGTGCCGATCGCGTCGTCGTGCTCCGCGACGGGCGCGTGGTCGGCTCCCTTGATCGTGGCGGAATCGCCCATGATGCCATGATCCGTCTGATGATTGGCCGCGACCTCAAGGCGCTCTATGTTCCGCCGGCACGAGAGCCCGGACGGGAACGCCTCGAGATCGTCGGCGTGCGCACTGCCACCTATCCGGCGCAGTCCGTCGACCTCGCTGTCAGGAGCGGCGAGATCCTGGGTCTCGCTGGCCTGGTCGGCTCCGGTCGCACCGAGCTCGCCCGCACTCTGTTCGGCGTCGACCGGCCGCTCGACGGCTCGCTTCGCCTCGATGGGGAACCGATCATCGTGTCCTCGCCGCGTGACGCCATCGCCAAAGGCATCTATCTCGTGCCTGAGGACCGCAAGCGCGACGGCCTGCTGCTCGACATGTCGCTCGCCAGCAATATCTCGCTCCCCGACCTCCTTGCTCACTCGCGCGTCCGGCTGATCGACCAGGCCAGCGAGGCTGCCAATGCCGAGCGCCAGAAGGAGCGGCTAAACATTCGTGCACCGGCAGTTTCGACGGCCGTCGGCAGTCTCTCCGGCGGCAATCAGCAGAAGGTTGTCCTCGCCAAATGGTTGGCAATGCGGCCGCGCGTCCTGATCTTCGACGAACCGACGCGCGGCATCGATGTCGGCGCCAAGAACGAGATCTACCTGATGCTCCGGCGGCTTGCCGATTCAGGTGTCGCGATCCTGATGATTTCCAGCGACATGGAGGAGGTGATCGGAGTGAGCGACCGCATCGCCGTCATGCATGAGGGCCGCATCAGCGGCTTTCTCGAGCGCAATCAGTTCAGCGAGCACAATGTCTTGAAGCTCGCTGTTGGTCACGGCGACGGCTAGAGAGGCAGCAATTGTACAAGAAGGATTTCGGCCTCCTTGTCCTCATCATCGTGGTCGGCGCCGCGGTGGCGCTCATCAATCCGCGTTTCCTGCTGCCGGCCAATCTCTCCAACACCGCCAACCAGGTCGGCCTGTTCGGCCTGTTTGCGATCGGCGAGGCGTTCGTGATCATCACCGGCGGCATTGAGCTGTCGGTCGGCTCGATGATCGCGCTGCTCGGCACCATCTTCATCGATCTCATTGTCAATCATGACGTGCACTGGCTGGTGGCCGTCATCGTCATTGTGCTCGGCGGCTGTGCACTCGGTTCGGTGCATGGGCTGCTCATCACGAAAATGCGGTTGCAGCCATTCGTGGTCACTCTCTGCGGCCTGCTCATCTATCGCGGCATCGCCCGCTACTATACCCAGGATGCCACAGCCGGCTTTGGCTTCGGCGAAAGTTTTCCAACGCTGGAATGGCTGACCACCGGTCGCCTCCTGGGGATCATCCCCAACAGCATGATTGCGCTCGTGGTGATCGCCGTGGTGATGGGCATCGTGCTCCATCGATCGGTCTATGGCCGCTACCTCTTCGCGGTTGGCAAGAACGAGGAGGCGGCGCGCTATTCCGGCATCCCCACCGACCGGATCGTCACTTCGGCCTATATCATCTGCGGCGGCTTGGCCGCCATCGCTGCGATCTATATCGCGATGTATACCCGCTCGATCTCGCCGGCAGTGCACGGCAGCTTCTACGAGCTCTATGCCATTGCGGCCGCCGTGCTCGGCGGTTGTTCGCTTCGCGGCGGCGAGGGCTCGATCGTCGGTGTTCTGCTCGGCGTTGTCCTGCTTCAGGTGCTGCAGAACCTTGTCAACCTGCTCGGCATTCCAAGCTCGCTCAACTTCGCGGTGATGGGTGCCGTCATCCTGATTGGCGTCATCGCCGATCAGCAGATCATGCTCTACCGACAGCGTGCCGCGACTGCGCGCGGCCGCCTCCAGGCCGCTGCCGGCTCCTCCCAGGAAGCCGCGGACCAGCCTCGACTGAGGACATGAGTGTCTACGACAAGTCGATTGCGTGCCGCTTGAGATCGCTCAACGCGACGAGCTCGAGGGTAGCCTCATGTGTCGCGGCAAGAATCACCCGCGGTGCCATTCCAGCTTCGAGGGCCTCGCGCCACCGCGCGGCGCAGAGGCACCAACGATCTCCAGGCTTCAAGCCGGGGAATCCGAATTCCGGTCGCGGCGTTGACAGATCGTTCCCCCTTGCCTCGGAGAACGCCAGAAATTCTCTCGTGACCTCGACGCAGACCGTGTGCAGACCGACATCCTCCGGCCCGGTATGGCAGCAGCCCGTGCGATAGAAGCCGGTAAGCGGCTGCTCGGAGCAGCCCGCCAGCGGATCGCCAAACACATTCCTTTGGATGCTCGGCCGTCTCTCGCTGCGCTCTTGCATATGGGCATCATGCCTCAATCGCGACGACGGATAAAGAACCTCGGGTTGCGCCTGCCTCTGTTTCATGCTCCGCTATTCGGCCCGATGCGGTCTCACGCAAAGTTGAAAGAACTGCATCGTCCGAGAACTCACGGCAGCTCCTCTTGCTCCTTGCGACCGGCAGCAGCGAGCGCCAGGTGTGAAGCTCGTTCGATCAGGGCTGCGACCTCGTTCGGATGAGACTCGTATACCGCGTGACTTGCGCCTTCGATCTCGATCGTCTGGCTCCCGGCACGGGAATAATACCAACGTCGAGATCGGGATTGATGATCTGGTCATTCCCCGCAACGACGCCCCAGCTCGGCTTGGCTCTCCACGCTGCCGTGGTCAACGGGGTATCGAAAACCGTGGCCGCCGCCAGGACCTGCGATCGTGCCATGAACTCCGCGCGTTCACGCGGCAGGTCGGGTGCGAATAGCTTGGGGAACTCCGCGCGCTGGAGATAGGTGAATCCATCAGGAGTCCTGCCGATCGCGCCACTGGTCTTTCCCAGTACGCTCGGCGTGCTCTTGCCGAGCGTCCCCTCATCCTCGCCGACATCGGGTGCGTGCGCGGCGACATAGACGAGGCCGACGACCTTTGGATGCATTCCGGCCTCGGTGATGATCGATCCTCCATAGCTGTGGCCGACGAGCAAGGTCGGACCATCCTGGAGGTCGAGTACGCGATTGGTTGCCGCCACATCGTTGTCGAACGACGTTTCCGGCTCCTGCACCATCGCGACATTGAATCCCTTCGCGACGAGAATGTCGTGAACGGGCTTCCACCCCGAGGCATCGACCCACGCACCATGGACCAGCACGATGCTCTTGACCTCGTCGGCACGTGCCGGGACAACGGTCGACATCAGGGTCATAAGGGTAAGGCAGGCGGCAGACAGTTTCATCGTCAAGGCTCCCTCGTTGGCTTGGCTGAAGCTGAATGGCACGGGATTAGCCGGGAAACGCGCCGAGTTGACGGGAATAGGCGCTTGGCGTGACGCCTGTCAGCCGGCGAAAGGTCGACGTGAACGAGCTGGTCTCGCTGAACCCCATGGCAACTCCGACCTCGGTAACCGACATTGCCGATCCTGCCAGCAACATCTTGGCGCGTTCGATTCGCCGCCGGATGTGATAGCGATGCGGGGGAATTCCGAACGACTGCTTGAAGGCGCGCGAGAAGTGATAGGGGCTCAGCCGCGCCAGGCCCGCCAAGACCGGCAGAGGAACGTGCTCGTCGAGATGTTCCTCGATATAGGCCGTGACCACGCGCTGTTGCCAGCCGGCAAGCCCGCCGCGCATCGGCAGGCGGCCCGGCTTGTCACCACGACCAAGACGCCTTAGCTCATGCACCAGAACGCGGCCAAGAGCCTCGAGGTAGGATTGGTCCTCGGGTGACGCTCGCTCGACCACTGCCGCCAATCGGAGTGCCGTCTCGACAAGCATCCGGTCTTCGATGAAGAGATGCGGCGTGTTCAGGTCCAGCGCCTGCAGCTTCGCCGGATCGAAAAAGACGAACACGAAGCGGCCAGGTGACGACATCCTGTGCCACTCATGATAAGCATGCCCCGCCGGCAGGAAGCTGAGCTTGCGATCGCTGATCGCCAAAAGATGCATTGGACCGGAGAAACGGAATTCAGCGCCGCGTCGACCGACGTACTCGACTGTCTCTGCTGCCACGTCATGCCAGCGAGAGGCCCGCCGCTTCACGGACTCCGGCGGAATGATTTCAACGGATGCTGCGGTACCGGCTTCGCTGGACGGCTTCGCGAAGGTTTCGCCACTTGGGCTGCTCAGGGCGTCGGAAGTTGCGATATCGAAATCCAGCATGGTCGGCTACCCTCTTGTCAGTGAAAGCCCTCGGGTAGCCAAAGATTAGAAAGCCGCGATTCCGTCCACCATCCTACACAGGTAGACGCCGGTAAGGTGTTTGTTTGCCGCCGTCATACCGAAGTATGCTTCGCGCACCGGTCCGGCAAACCATCATGCGGCTTATTGCAGCGGATCGGCGGACTTCTGAGCCTGTACCAGCGATTCTGGGACGTTTGTTGCGATCCTGCTCGGAATTCGCCTAATCTTGCGAAGTCTCCCAATCCGAGCACCCGAAT
Organism: Aestuariivirgaceae bacterium; assembly: GCA_044870245.1. Taxonomy (GTDB): domain Bacteria; phylum Pseudomonadota; class Alphaproteobacteria; order Rhizobiales; family Aestuariivirgaceae; genus DATAFF01. Next base: position 29,726 of record JBIOYR010000030.1, read on the forward strand.
GGCAAAACCAACACCGGATCTGCAGCCCGTGGTCCTAGTCGTTGACGACGAGGTGTCGGTGCGCAACGCTTTGAGCAATCTTTTTCGGTCCGTGGGGCTGCGAACTGAGCTTTTTGCCTCGGCTTCGGAGTTGCTGCAGTGCAAGCTTCCCGATGTACCGAGCTGCCTCGTGTTGGACATTCGTCTGCCGGGCGTCAGCGGCCTCGATTTTCAGGCGGAGCTGGCTCGCGCGAATATTCATACTCCGATCATCTTCATGACCGGGCATGGCGATATCCCGATGACCGTTCGCGCGATGAAAGCCGGTGCAATCGACTTCCTCACGAAGCCGTTCCGCGATCAGGACATGCTCGACGCCGTGACCAGCGCCATAGATGCGGATCGCAAGAGGCGCGCCAGGGAGCTCGAGCTCGCCACCATGCGCGCCCGCCTTGCGGAGCTCAGCCCGCGAGAGCTTGAAGTCATGGCCCTGGTCACCGCCGGGCTCATGAACAAGCAGGTCGCCGCGGAGACCGGACTCGCCGAGATCACCGTGAAGATCCATCGGGGTCACATCATGAAGAAGATGGGAGCACACTCGCTGGCGGACTTGGTGCGCATGGCTGAGGTCCTTGGTGTGCGTCGCACAAAAACTTGAGGCTGCAAACCTATGTATAGTTTCCGCAATCGGTTTCCGGGAGCAATTTGGACGACGTGCCCGCTTGATCGAAGGATTGCGCTTCTTGTCTCAGGTTCCGGTCATTTCGATCATCGACGATGATCTGTCCGTGCGGGTGGCCATCCACAGGCTCGTAAGATCCCTTGGCTACTCCGCACAGACATTCTCCTCCGCCTCCGAATTCCTGCGCTCCTCGATTGCCAGCGGCACGTCCTGTCTGATCACGGATGTCCAGCTGCCCGGCATGAGCGGCGTCGAGCTGCAGGACCATTTGGCCTGTCAAGGCAGGACACTGCCGATCATATTCGTCACCGCCTTTCCCGAGGACGCTATTCGTTCACGAGCGCTGACGGCGGGAGCGATCTGCTTTCTCACCAAGCCATTTGATGGCAGGAAGCTCATTCAATGCATCGAGACTGCGCTCACCCGTTAGCGGCCGTATCGGCAGGCAAGCTGAATTGAAAGCTTGCCCCCGGGCCTTGATTGTTCCGTGCAATGACCTTTCCGCCATGGGCCTCGATGATCGACCGACAGATCGACAATCCCATCCCCAAGCCGGATGGCTTGGTGGTGAAAAACGCGCTGAACAGCTGGTCCGCCATTGCCGGGTCGATGCCGGTGCCGTTGTCGATCACCGCGACGACCACCTCGCCGGCTTCATTCTGGCGTGATTGGACACCCAGAACTCGCGGACGATCATCGAGGGTCGACATGGCCTGAATGCCGTTGATGATCAAATTGAGCACCACCTGCTGCAGCTGGACGCGATCACCAAAGACTTCCGGCAATGCTTGCGACAGGTCGAGTTGCAGCGACACGCGATTGTTCAACAACTCTCGTTGAACGAGTTTCGTAACCTGTTCGACCAGCTCGTTGATATTGAGTGTCGTCCTTTGCGACTGCGTCTTCTTGGTGAGCGCGCGCAGTCCCCAGATCACCTCGCTGGCACGAACCCCGTCGCTGATCATGCTTTCCAAGCCGCTCCGCACCTCGCCGAGCTCTGGCGGATCGAAGTTGAGCCATCTCAGGCAGGCTTCGCCGTTCGTCACGATGCCGGCCAGAGGCTGGTTCACCTCATGGGCGATTGACGCCGTCAATTCGCCGAGCGTGGTGAGGCGCGAGACATGCGCGAGCTCGGTCTGGGCAAGCTGCAGCGCCTCCTGGGCGCGATTGCGTTCGGTGATGTCGTTGTTGGTCTCGAGGATTCCGATCACGCGGTTGCGGTCGTCCTTCTGCAGCGACCATCGGCTTGCGACCTTCACCGACGTCCCGTCGCGCTTCGTATGCAGCAGCTCGCCTTCCCATCGTCCCGTACGTGACAATTCGTCATTGATGCTCTCGAGCGGTTCCGGAAAGACTGTCTTCATGAGTTGATGGCTGTTCTTCCCGATGGCCTCGTCGGCGCGCCAGCCATAGAGTTGCTCTGCGCCGAGATTCCAATAGGTGATCGTGTTGTTCATGTCGCGCGCGAAGATCGTGTCGTGCGTCAGGTCCAGCAGGCGCGCGCGTTCGCGTAGCATGGCATTGGCTGCCTGATTTCTCAGGGCCAGGAAGGTCGTGGCGCCGATGGCGGCCAAGCTCATCAGGCACCTTACGAGAGCCGAGTCGGCTTCAGGAACGTGCACGATTAGATAGCTCAGCAGCGTCAGTCCCATGCAGGCCGCTGACGCAACCAACAACCCGCGCCACTGATAGACGTTGCTGGCGATGAGCACGACGACGACATAGAGCACCGCGATCGCGATATCCGAGGGTACGAAGGTGTCGATGAAAAAGATTCCGATCGCGAACAATCCGGCAAGCACCGGAAGAAATCGGGATCTTGCCGGAGCAGGGGAAACACTATCGCTCATGGTGGGTCGATTCGGGCCGCGGTGCACGTCCGGCGGCGAAAGTCCCGTTAGCGCTCCAATCCGTTTCATGCGGCGCTAGCTTATGGCCGGTGGACCTGTGAAGTCCACCGGCCCATTCTCCTGCCTCTCGGCGAGACCGGCGAGGGGGCAACCGGTCTCGATGGTTAGGCAGGTCAGACCTGCCAGGCTGACTGCAGCCTAGTAGCAGGCATAGGAACCCCACGGCTGGTAATAACCCGGAGGCCAGCAATAGCCATAGGCGTCGCCAAAGCCGAGCGGAGCGCCAAAGAACACACCATTGTGGTGGCGACCAAACCGGCCGTCAAAACCGTGGTGGAAGTCGCCGCGGCCATAGCCACCGAAATGACCATAGCCACCGAAACCGCCGGCTCTGAACGGTCGGATCGCATAGCCGCCGCCCATGTGCCCGCCGCCAAATCCGCCAAAATGGCCGCCACCACCACCGAACCCGCCGCCGCCAAAATGGCCGCCGCCACCACCGCGGGCGAACGCATCGGTGCTCGTCAGGCCAGCGCCGGCGAGCGCCAGCGCTCCCAGCAGGAATGCTATCTTCGGCATCATCTTCGTTTTCATCGGGAGGACCTTTTGTTCAACGCGATGGCGATGAGCTAGGCATCGACCTGCGATGCTGCTTGCGTGATCTTGCGCCAATCTGCCGGTTCTTGCGGCGATCCTGCCTGCTCTGCTTCGGCTGCCGGTGCAACCTTGCCGACACTGGTGCCGGTCTATCGCCTTGGCCGATGAACCGCTCTCACCCTCCCGCTCCTGCCGCCGCCGCAGAAGAACCGACTGCCGGCATCAGTCTCGAGCCCCGACACCGCCATTCCTGCCGGCATCTCGAGTTGCTCCAAGACCTGTCCGGTTCGAGGATCGACTCGCCTCAAATCGCTTTCGTCGCCCTCCGAGGTGCCGTGCCAGAGCTCACCGTCGACCCAGGTAACGCCGGTGACGAAGCGAGTGCACGCAATGGTGCGGAGAAGCGCCCCGGTTTCAGGATCGATCTGATGGATTTTCCGCTCGCCATACTGGCCCACCCAGAGCGTCCCTTCGGCCCAGGCAAGCCCGGAGTCACCGCCGCCGCCGGGTGCCGGGATCGTGGCAATCACCCGACCGGTTTTTGGATCGATCTTCTGGATCCGACCCTCGGCGAGCTGAAACAAGTGCCGGCCGTCGAAGGCTGTTCCGGCATGTGCAGCGACATCGATCGATCGCACCATCCTACCGTTCGTCGGATCGAAGGCGTGCAACTTGTCCCCTGACGCAAACCAGACATGCTGACCGTCGAACGTCACCCCATGCACCTGGTCGACATTGGGAAAAGGTCCATATTCACGCAGGATTTCCGCCGCTGATCGGGTCATGTCGCTCTCCTGTCATTGAGGAATGGAGGGGGGAGCAACAGGGTCGTCGTGAATCCTGGCACGGACGGGCTTGTCCAGCGGCGAGCCCGGCCGCGACCGAACGCCTGCACCTTGCCTGTTGCCGCAAGCCTATCGAGAGCCCGCTGGACGGTACGCTGGCTGGCGCCGAGCGCCAGCGCGAGCGCCGAGCTCGACCACGACTCGCCATCGGCAAGCATCGCGAGCACCCCCGCATGCTGCTCCTCGAACGGTCGGGCCAGAACGACGACCTCGCCTGCGCATCGGGGCACCAAAGCGAAGCCTCGCTTCGTCGCGCTGACGTCGGCCAGCGGCCGCAGCAACGTCCGGAGCCGACCGACTTCGACGCGCAGCCGCGCCCGATGCGATTCATCGGCGACCTTCGCCCGGAACGCCCCGGCGACGAGCGAGGCCCGCGGCACGTCTCCAGGCCACGCTTCGCCCAGCGCTTGCACCAGCGCGAACAACACCGGACGCCTCGCAAGTGAAATCACCGCGTCTGCATGGCGCACCGCATGGCGGCAGGCATCGACAACAAGCGCTCCCGACGCCAACAATGCTTCGACCTCCTCGAGCATGAGGAGCCGCTCTCCGCCTTGCGACATCAAGCGGGCCGCTGGCGCATCCAGGGCGAGGAATGCACTTTCGACCTCTGCCAGCAGCATCGGAATGGCTGACAGGCGCGCGGCGCGCTCGGCTCGAGCAAGCGCAGAGCGCACCGCCTTCGCCCGAAGGCGTCGGAGCGCAATCCCGGCAACGACCAACTCATGGGCCGCCCGCAGCGCGGGCGGGAAACGCGTCGGGTCAAGCCTTGCGAGCAGTCGCTCCGCCTGATCGAGTTGCCCGATCAGGAGAAATCGCCGAATTTGCAGATACCGCGCATGAGCGGCATTCACCCGATCGCCATGCTCTTCGAGCGTCACCCGCGCCGCCTCGAGCGCTTTCGTGGGAAAGCCCAGCTCGCGCGAGACAAGCGCGACCTCGGCTTCGGCCACGATGCACCGCGCGCGCGCCGCAGCCTGCTTCGGGCCGAAGCCACGCGCTGCACTTCGCAAAAGCTTCCTCGCTCGAACGAGATCGCCGAGCTGCGCCATCGCAATGCCCCGAAGCGCCCGCGCCGCAGCGTCGTCGCGCCTGGCCACACGGTTCAACGCGCCGAGTGGATCGCCCGCGGCAAGCGCACGCCCTGCGGCGGTGATCAGCGCGTCCATTCCAATCCCGCTACAATTGTCACTCACCACCTCTCGCGTTGGCGACGCTGGCGGATCGCCAGCGCAGCGATAAGTCGCCATCGACACTCCGGAACGTCAGCCCTCGCGCTCCATGCGCTCGCGCCGCGACCTTTCGGCCGGCGTCGGTGGGTCCATCGCATAATCGCCCGTCTCCACCGCTCCTGCCCGGTCGTAATGGCCGATCATGATCCCGCTCGGCGTGACCTTGCTGTTCACCAGTTTGAATGCTGCCGGTTTCGCGCCCGCACCGAACAGCTTCTTGCCGCGCCCCAGCACGATCGGGAACATGAACACTCTGATCTCATCGATCAAATCATGGGCCAGCAATGTCTGAATCAGCTCGCTGCTCCCCTGCGTCAGCAAGGCAGGCCCATCCTCCTTTCTGAGCCTGGCGACATCCGTTGCCGCGTCATTGAGGGCAACCGAGCCTCTCCATGTCAGTTCCATGTTCGAACGTGTCGCGACATATTTCGTGACGCTGTTGAACTGCTTCGCAATGGGCCCATCGTCTCCGCCCTCGGCATACGGCCAATGCGCGGCGAAGATCTCGTAGGTTTTGCGTCCGAGCAGCAGGTCGTAGGGCTGGCTGAGCATTTCCCCGATCGTTTGACCGAAAACCTCGTCCATATAGGGCACCACCCAGCCACCAAACTTGAAGCCATGCGTCGTATCCTCCTTCGGCCCGCCCGGCGCCTGCATCACGCCATCGAGTGATATGAAAGCTCCCGTAATGACCCTTCTCATTGCAATTCTCCGGTTCTGTTCGGCAACTCCACGTCGTTCGCCAAGGACGAATGTCGCGGACGCCATCCGACAGGAGTGGACGAAACTCCCGCGCCAGATGCTAGGTTGTCTCGCTGGCAGCCGATTGTCCTGAACCAACATTGCATGGCGGAGGGTGATTTGTTTGCAGGGCTGGTTGCACTTGCCACGGCCTCGGCCTTCGCTGGAGCGGCCTGTTACATCAACCTCGCGGAGCAGCCAGCCCGGCTGGGCCTTGATGACCAAAGCCTCCTCGCGCAATGGAAACCGAGCTATGCGCGAGGCCTGCCCATGCAAGCCGGCCTCGCAGTTGTCTCAGGCGTGCTCGGCCTGGTAGCGGCTTGGCAGACCGCGGATTGGCGCTGGATCGTCGGCGCCATCCTGATCCTCGCCAATTGGCCCTATACGCTGCTCGTGATCCTGCCGATCAACAAGGATCTCGAAGCGATCGGCCCTGCAGCGGCGGGAGCATCTTCACGGGCCATGATCGAGGCCTGGGGTCGCCTGCATGCCGTTCGAACGGGTCTCGGCGTGGCGTCCGTGCTTGCCTATTTGTGGGTCTCTATTGAGTCTGGCACGTCCGGAATTGGCGGATGAACGAGCGATGAACGTCGAGTTCAGGGCGGATTAAGCGCGAGCCGACTAAAACCGGATACAAGTTCAGCGGGAACGTTTTCATACGCTCCATGTTGGACGACGGGGTGGCAAATCTCGGCAGCTTTGACGCGCTGCCATTCTGAACGGGGCTTCGATCCATGACCGCTACTCACGCCGATGCGCCCTTCCTGCGGCGGGTTCTCGCTGTTCTTGTCCTGTCAACCCTGCTGTCGGGTGCGATCTCCGGTATCGGCGTCCTGCGGCTGTCGAACGCCAATGCCGAGACCACGGCGATCGCATACGGGCACTAGGCCCTGGCTGATCGCCGCCTGCCGAGCTCGGCCGATCCTCGAACATGCTCACATTGAATGAGGCTGGGGAAGAAGCGGAGGCGCAGCCAATCCCCGCCGTTGGCCTCCGCAGTTGTCGGCCCTCAGGAGACAGGGAGGATCATCTCCAGGCCGGTGTGTGAACAGCTGGAACCTCGGGGATGGCAGTAATACGGCACGATCCAGGCACATGGGCGATGATCTTGCCTCTCATGTGGCGCGATAGCAGCAAGACTTCACAAACCGGTCCTTTTTTCCGACCCGGCCGGTGGTCTGGCGCCCGCGATGCGAAATACTACCGTCGCCGCGACCGCTTGGTCTTTTTAGAGCGCGAGGTCGCCGCCTTGCAGCGCCTCGAAAGTTGCGAATGGTGCGCCCGCATGCACCTGCTGGCCCTGGCGACATTTCCTCCGGTGTAGCTGCAAAAGCGGAAATAGTCGCTCATGCAGGCATTGCGCACTTCCGCCGAAACCGCTGCAGAGGCTTCGCCTGGCGTGGCAACGAGCAGCAACAGGAAGAAAGCCGCAAGTTTAACCGGGTTTCGTAATGCCGGCCCGCCAAAGTCGGTCCAGCAGCTTCCGTTCACGTTGCTGACGTAGTGCATTGGGGTATCCCGTTTCGGCTATGGAAGCACATGCCCCTTCCCGGCAAAGGGGCACATGTCGATTGGACGGCCACTCAATAGTAGCCGAAGCCGTAACCATAGACAGGAACGCAGCCCCAGCGATAGGTCCAGCGATAGCCATAACCGCAGGCCCCGCCATAAGAGCCGGCATAATATCCGCCGAAGCCCCACGGAACTCCCCAGCCGCGATAGCCCCAGCCCCGCCGATACCAACGGTTGTTCCACTTGCCGCCATGCCAACGGCCGGCCCATCTCCCGCCGTGCCACCGGTTGCCCCAATTGCCCCCGTGCCAGCGGCCTCCCCAAGCAGCGCCGCGCCAACCGCCGCCCCAACGGCCGCCCATGCCGCCGCCGCGCCGCCACATCATCGAGCCGCCACGCATGCGGCCGCGGAAGCTCCCACCGAATCCGCCTCTGCTGCGAACGGCCACGACGGAATTCGTTGATGCCTGATCTGCCTGGTCGAGCAGGATCATGTGAGGCTGCAGAACAGCGGTGACCGCCTGCGCCGGCGGCGCGACCAGCAATGCGGCTGCCGCAAACGCGGCCGCCATGACACTCATTCCTACAAACCTGGACATTTCTTTCAATTCCTCGATATGACGAGAGAAGAACGCGGTAGCGATGTTCAGTGTGCCAGAAACACTACAGCGCAAATCACTAACGTTTGACTTAGGTTAAGACCGGCGGAAAAAGCCGGTTGGTTTGTGGATCAATCGCAACAAGAAGCTCTTGGGCCGTCGCTGTCATCGTCCTAATATCCGGGCTTACGGCACTCCGCTGCGGTTCAAGCTCGAGGAGATGCGGCTATGACCGTCGAAACCATACTGAGGGAGAAGGGCAGCGACGTTGCGACCATTTCCCCTGATGCCAGCATCAAAAGCGCGGCCGACTGGCTGCTCGCAAGAAACATCGGCTGCCTGGTGGTGATGAGCGGCGAGGCGCTTCTTGGTGTCATAGCCGAACGCGAGATCGTTCATGCCTTTGCCCGCTACGGCGAGAGCGCGACCTCCATGCTCGTCAGAGACATCATGTCCCAGGCGCCGATCACCGTGACGCCAGACGAGGATCTCAATCGGGTGATGCGGCTGATGACCCGTCACCGCGTTCGCCACATGCCGGTGCTTCGCGATCGCAAGCTCGCCGGTATCATCAGCATTGGCGATGTGGTCAAGCGACGGCTGGACGACATGGAGCTTGAGGCCAATGTCCTGCGTGATGCCTATATCGCCAAGCGCTGAACCCTCGCACGTCATCGAAGGAATTTAATCAGATTCGAATCGCAGCATGCGATGTGGCAAATGCCACATCGGAAGAGTCCGCTCTCCTCTAACGTCGGTCCATGCCGCTCCAAGCCCCGTCCTCGAGCGGCCAGGCAGACAGGAGCTCGGTCCGCAAGCGGGCTCCCGTCTGCCGCTAGCCCACTCCAGTCCCCATGTATCGTTTCGGTGCAACTTTCCTCGCCGAACGGCGTTTGGACCTTCGCTAACGCAAAAATATCGCTCTGGACGTCGCGATGAGTTCGAGCTCGCCGATCAGAATGATCCATTGCCATGCTTGTCAGGTAACTGCTCCGCGCGACGAGTCCGAGTTGGCCCGTCCCAGCGGTTGGATCTGTCTCGTCTGCGGCTCTCCGCTCATCGCCGAGGCGGTTTCAACGAACCTCGGTTGGACCATGTCAGGACAGCCGGGGGAAAAACGGGTTATCGCCCACGAAACCGGCGACGCGCTGTCGGGGTGATTTGGCGCAGGTGTCGCCGCGGCGGGACGGCCTATTGTTGGTTTGGTCTGGGCTCTAGGTCGTCTCGCCTTTTTGCTGCAGAGCAACCGAGAACTTCTCGGCAGCTTCGAACGTTGCATTCCCGCCGATTGTGCCCACAGCAATCGGTAGGCAGGGACGGCCGTCGACTGTGGGGCGGATCGTCCCTGCCCCCTGCTGTGGACCCCTCAGGACCTCTCAACCCTTCTTCATCGCCTTCATGGCGCTGTCCAAGTGCATCATGCAGTCCTTGTCCTTGTGGGCCTTCATCGACTTCTTGGCCATGTCCATCTCCTTCATGGCCATGGTTTTCTGCGCCTTCATCGAATTGTCCATCGCGTCCATCTCGGACTGGACCTTCATCATCGAGGCGTGGTCGCATTTCATCATGGTATCCATCGCGGCTGCCGGATGAATGAGCCCGATGGCAAGCGCTGCAGTCGCCAACACTGTCTTGATCATGGTAAACGTCTCCTCTGCTGCTCAAATTCCGCCAAACCAGTCGTAACCATTGTCCTCCCAATAGCCGCCGCGGCCCGTCCCGAACCGGCTGAAGCTGTCGACAAGCTCGATCTTGCGAAGATATTTCGGCATCTTGTATCCGAGCTGCCGTTCGACCCGAACCCGCAGCGGTGCTCCGTTCTCGACAGGAAGCGGCTTGCCGTTCATCCCATAGGCGAGGATGGTTTGTCGGTGTCGGGCATCGGCAAGGTCGATCGAGCCATAATATTTGACGTCGCCATCCAATCCGCGCTCGATGGTGTCCATGCAGTGGAACATCACAAAGCGCGCCGGAGGCTTCGGCTTGGCTTCATCGAGGATCAGCGACAGCGGCACCCCGGTCCATTTGGCAATGCAGCTCCACCCTTCGACGCAATCATGCCGGGTGATCTGGGTCCGTGACGGCATTGCCTGCAACTGGGCGAGCGAGAAGGCGAGCGGCTTCTCGACCAGACCGGAGACCTCGAGGCGCCAATCGGCAAAGCCGTTGGCCAGCAGTGACTTGTAGTTTTCATCATCGGGTGAGGTGACGCCATTGGGCCTTTGCGGTTGGCGGATATCAGCCTCGGTGAACTCCTGGGCAACAGCATCGGAATGCGTAAGCAACCTCTGCACCCGATAGGTAAGGTCATTGGCACTTGCGAGGATGCGGCGCACGGAGCTGTCGCCATCGAGACCGTCGAGGACGTCGCACCCGGACAGCAGGAGACCCGCGCCGCCGATCGCTGCGCTGCCGAGGAAGCGCCGACGGGAGAGAGCAAGCCTGGCCATCAGGCTCCCTCCTTCGCGTCGACGCGGTACCAGCCAGTGATGATCGACCGCAACTCGTTGAGCGGCCCTGCTGCGAAGATCATCACGATATGAATGACGAAGAAGCCGACCAACAGCATCATCATGGCAAAATGGATAGTCCTTGCGGTCTGCCTTCCACCAAGCATGTCGGCCAGGAACGGCACGACGGCATCCATCGTCGGCGACATCGCAAGACCGGTCAGGATGATCATCGGCATGATGACGAGGAGCACCACGCCATAGGTGAGTTTCTGGAGCGTGTTGTAATCGCGCGTATGGTGGAATCTCAGCCTGGCATGGTCGGCAACGTCGCGCGGCAGATTGCGAAAGTCGGCGGCCCTCGGCGCAATGTCGCGTTTGAGATGACCGTTGATGAGACTGCCCACCAGCCATCCGGCCAGCGCCAGAACAAGGATCCAGGCGAAGAAGAAGTGAACGACGCGTCCGGTGGCGAGATCCTGATAGGACGGGATGGTTGCCCAGGACGGGAAGCCCCGCTCGACCGCCTCCTCGCCCTGCCGTGACAAGCCAAGGACGCCGGTGGTGGGAATGCGATGTCCAAATATCCGGGCATAGCCGGCCGGCGCCCCGTCCGCCGTGTTGTCGGCGCCGAGCGCCAGCACCTCATTGTTGAAATTGAAACCGGATTGCTTGCCGACATAGAGCGTCGGGTGGGCGTTGAAGATCTGCAAGCCGGAAAGCAGCAGGAAGAACAACGCGATTGCCCAGACCCAATGCGTGATGCGGGTCCACAGGCGCTGGCGGTACACGAGCGGCCGGCTCTCAGCGCCGTTCTCCAGCGGATTTGCCATTCGATCGGATCCTTTCAGTCCTTCCGTGCCCCGTATTTCGAACCGCAGCCGGCTTTCGTTTCGGCTCCCATCAACACGAGTTCGTGATTGGCCGGCCTCGGCAATATTCCGGAGGTTCTGTAACAAAGCGGCGCGAGTCAGCGAATGGAGAGAGATCGCGCTTGAGCGGCAGTGACGAAACCGAGCTTTCCGGCTTGCTTCGAGCCGCGATCGCAGGAGACGAGAGATCCTATGCCGCTTTCCTCGAGAAGGTCGCCATCATGATCCGCAGCTTCGTGCGCCCGAGGATTGCCCATGGGGCATTCGATGCCGAGGATGTCGTCCAGGACACCCTGCTGGCCATCCACCTGAAGCGGCACACCTGGATCACCGACGCGCCGGTCATGCCCTGGATCTATGCGATCGCCCGCCACAAGCTCGTCGATGCCCTTCGCCGGCACCGACCCGCCACTGCAATCGACGTGGAAGAATGTGCCGAAGTCGCATCGGACCATGCTCCGGAGCCGCTCATGCGTCGCGATATCGAGCGGGCGCTTGGCACGTTGACGCCGGCGCAGCGGGCGGTCGTCGTCGCCATTTCAGTCGAGGGCTGCTCCATCGCCGAGACTGCAAGGCGCCTTGGCAAGAGCGAGACAGCCATTCGCGTTTCCCTGCACCGCGGCCTGAGTGCGATCGCCGCACGGTATCGCCGGAGCTGATATGGACACCAACCAGCTCATTCGCGCGATCGCCGCCGATGCCAGGCGGCCTGGCATGCCGATGCGACGAGCATGGCAGATTGCCGTGATGGCCGCGATCCTGCTCGCCGCATTGGCCTTCCTTGCCATGCTCGGACCCCGCCATGACATTGGCGAAGCGCTGAGCACCATCCGTTTCCCCTTCAAGTTCGTGATCACTCTGACCTTGGCAGTCAGCGCCCTTGCGCTCCTTCGCGCTCTCTCCCAACCGACCGACGCCGCTCCGACCCGCCTGCTGCTCCTGCTGCTTGCACCGGCTCTCCTTGCCTTCGCCATCGCGACCGAGCTGCTCGTCGTTCCGCCGTCGCAATGGGCAGTCCGGATGATCGGCATCAACAGCCTGTTCTGCCTCACCTTCATCCCCTTGATTGGATTGGCACCCCTCGCCGTTTTCCTGGCAACCCTGCGCTATGGCGCCCCGCGCCGACCCGCCATCGCTGGCGCCGTTGCCGGTCTTCTCGCCGGTGGAGTTTCAGCGAGCTTCTATGCGCTCCACTGTCCGGACGATTCACCGCTGTTCCTTTCGGTCTGGTATACCGCCGCCATCACCATCCTGGCGGCGGTCGGCGCGATCACTGCGCCCCGCATCGCGCAATGGTGAACGATCATTCCGTCAGTTGCTTGCGAACCCGCCAATCCTCGCGCGTGAGCCGATAGACCAGACAGTCGTCGCTGCCGAAGGTCCGCCGCTCGACCACCACGAAACCGAGGCGCTCATAGAACCGGTGTGCCCGGATATTGCTGGCAAGCGGATCGATCAGAACCGCTTTCACGGCAGGATCGACGAAGCACCGGTCGAGAGCGAGCGTCATCATCTGCGTGCCATAACCGCGTCCGAGATCGCCCTCCTCGCCGATCCAGATGTCGATGGCGCGCAGGTTCCTCTCGATCTCGCCCCAATAATGGCTCTCCTCTTCCGCCGGATCGATGATCTGGAGAATGCCGATGGGAACCTCTGCGATCTCGGCAATGAGGAATTCGCGCCAGGGGACGTCGCGCGCAAGCTCGCTCGCCCAGTCATAGGGTTCATCCGAGCCGGTCGCAGCAATGACATGGGCCTTTGAATCCCAATAGCGCAGTCGTGGCAGATCGGCCAGGGTGGCCTTTCGCAGCTTCATGCTGCCTCACGGTTTCTGCGACCGTTGCGGCCGCGGTTTGGCGGCAAGCAGCTGAGCGACATCCCATGCCTCCTGTCGGCTGAGCTCGGGCATGCCGTAATAGGGCATTTTCGCCCGGATGAAGGCCGCTGCGATCGGCGGCTGATCCATGCCTGCCGCACTGTTGAAGGAATCGTCGCCCCAGACCGGCGGCACGAGGTAACCGGGCTCCGGCGCAGGCTTCCTCTGCCCAAGCCCGTCACTGCCGTGGCATCGCGCGCAGGCCGAGTCATAGACCGCCTGGCCGCGTTCGGTGCTTGGCGTCTCCTTAGCCGGTTTCAGCGTCTTCAGGCCCATTCCCGCGACGCGCACATCCTGCGGCGCACCCTTCCCGACGAATTTGATGTAGGACACGATGGCGTCCATCTCTCTGCCGTGATCGGGCAGCGCCTTGCCATTCATGCTGCGGGTCATGCAGCCATTGATCCGCTCGACCAGCGTCAGGAAGCGATCGTCGACCACCAGCGGAAAGCTCGTGAAAGTCGACACGAACGGTGCCGCAAACGGCTTGAGACCGGCATTGATGTGGCAATTCGTGCACGCCAGATTGTTGCCGGCAAAGCGCGTCCGAACGTCGGCTGCCTGGGGCCCCACGATCTTCGCCGTGTTTACCACCAGATCGCGGCCATAGCGGATGAGTTCGCTCTCCGGACCCGGCGGGAGCTTGTCTGGATCATGATACGCGTACCAGTCAGGCTGCCGACCCCACAGCAGATAACCGGTCGCCACGCCGAATCCGAGAGTGAGCACAAGCGCGACGGCAATCAAGCCGTTCCAGTTGAGAGAGCGCCTGGTCGAAGCCAGGTCGGCCATGTTCGAGAACCCCGAAAGTGGTTGGTCGGCGCCAGACCAGTTCCTTAGCACTTCCCTGGCCTCCTCGACAGCCTCGTCCACCGATTGCCTGTCGAGCGACCATGGGAGTCCTTAAGGATTACCCGGCCCTGCCCCGCGCCAGCTCCCTTGCGGTGTGCCGGGCGATCATCAGCTCCTCATTGGTCGGGATCACCAACAGCTTCACCGCCGAATTGTCGGAGGAGATGACCGTTCCATTGCAGCGGTTTTGGTCGTGATCGAGCACGATCCCCATCCAGGCCATCGGTGTCAGCACCGCCTCGCGCACCGCGAAGGCATTCTCGCCGATCCCGCCGGAGAACACGATCGCATCGAGCCCCTCGAGCACCGCCGCCAGGCTCGCAATCGCGCGGCGAACGCGGGATGTGAAGTAATCGATGGCCTGTCGCGCTCTCGAATCATCCGACTGCTGAAGCACACGCATGTCGCCCGACAAGCCGGACAGCCCTTTCAATCCGCATTCATGGTAAAGCAGCTGCGACAGCGCTTTCGCATCCATGCCTTTGTCGGTCATCAGATGCAGCAGGACACCCGGATCGAGCTGACCAGGCCGGGTGGCCATCGGCAAGCCGTCGAGCACCGAGAATCCCATGGTCGTCGCTACCGACCGTCCGTTTCTTGTCGCGCACAGCGACGCCCCGGCGCCGAGATGGCAGATGACCGTCCGACCCCTGCCGTGGACCGGCAGGATCTCGCGAAGCCTTTCGGCGACATATTCGTAGGACAGACCATGGAATCCATAGCTCCGGATGCCCTGCTCATAGAGGTCCCGCGGCAGCGCATAGGCGCTGTTGATGAAGTCTTGCGTCCTATGAAAGGCCGTGTCGAAGCAGGCGACCTGCGGCACACCGGGAAAGGCATTGGCCGCCGCCGCAATGCCGGCAAGATTGTGCGGCTGGTGAAGCGCCGCCAATGGAATGAGACCGGCCAATCGCTCGACGATCCGTTCATTGATCACGACAGGAGCATCGAAGTCGCGACCGCCATGCACCACCCGATGACCGATGCCGGCGATCTGTGCACCGGCGATGTGCTCGTCCAGCATCGACAGCACGACATCCATCGCCTGCGCATGGTTGCCGATGGAGCGGCGATCCTTCAGCGCATCGGCGAGAATGCTCTCGCCGCCACCGTTCCTGAAGCTCAACTTGGGAACGGCACCGATGCCCTCGATCTGGCCGCTGGCGACAGTCGCAAGCACCTCGGCATCGAATAGCGCGAATTTCAGCGACGACGATCCGGCATTGATCGTCAGAATATGAGCTGTCATCGCGGGGATTCTCTCCTGCCGATCGCTGCCAGCAAATTCTCTGTCACGCGATCGATCGACTGGCCGCCATCGACGGTCTTGAGCTTTCCTGCTTTGCGATAATGCGCGATCAGCGGCGCTGTCTCGGCGCGATAGCGCGCCATGCGCCTCTCGAACACGGCGGGATCGTCATCCGTCCGCACCGCTTCGCCGCGGCGCTTCGCTTCCCCTGCCCGCAGCAGAATCCGGTTCAGCAGGGCTCCCTCCTCGACCGCGATGTGCAGCACCGCATCGAGCTCCATCCCGCGTTCGGCCAATGCCCGGTCCAGCGCCTCGGCCTGCCCCACTGTCCGCGGATAGCCGTCCAGGATGAAGCCGCCCTCCGCTTCCTCCTGCTTGATTCGTTCGGCGATCAATTCGCTGATCAAAGCGTCCGGGACCAGCTCGCCGCGCTCCATGATCGGCTTCGCCTTCCGCCCGAGCGCAGTTCCTGCCGCCACCGCCTCGCGCAACAACTGGCCCGAGGACAGATGGGGCACGTTCAGAGCTGCAACCAGCCGCGCCGCCTGCGTGCCCTTCCCGGCCCCCGGCGGTCCGAGGAGAACCAGCCTCACTTGTTGAATCGCGACAGTGCGTCCTGCCAGCCGCGCTGCAATTCGACCAACGCCTTCTGGGTTGCCGACTGCATGTCGCCCCACGCCGCCTCATTGGCAGCCTGCACTTTCTCGAGGAGCTTGCGGGCTTCGTCCGACTGCTTCTCGAGCTGGGCGACGGCAGCCTTGTAATCGGCTCGGAGCTTGTCGCTCGCTTGTTCGGCCTGCTGCTGGTAATCCTTGACCTGAGCGCGCCAGGCATCGGTCTGGGCGCGCAGCTGCTCGGCGAAGTCGTTCTTGATCATCGGCGGGATCTCCCTTTTGTCGACCATGATGGCGCCGCATTATGCCAGAATCTCTTCTCCCCTGTCCCGGCGATCGCTATGCGAACAGATGAGGCCGCCGCAACCTCAAGGTCTGGATGAGCAGCATGGTCTTTGCGTCGGTGATGGATGCGCTATCGGCAAGTCGAGCCAGTTCCGACAATGCCATTTCCTTGACCTCGATGCTCTCGAGCTCCTCTGCCCGACCGCCGCCAGGACCGGTTCGGTCGGCCGGCGAATAGGCGGCGAGATAGAGATGGATCCGCTCGGTGGAGACGCCGGGCGATGCCCAGCAGGTGGCCACCGCCTCGAGCCCATGGAGCCGCAGGCCCGCCTCTTCCTCGGCTTCTCGACCGATCGACTCCTCGACCGCCTCATCCGGTTCAAGCCGCCCGGCGATCGCTTCGAGCGATGATTCCGGCTGCCCGAGATAGAGCTGCGGCACGCGCTGCTGAGCGACCAGCAGCGCAGTGCGCCTTGTGGAATCATATGGCAGCACACAGGCGGACTCCCCATGATCCAGCACTGCCCGCGTCATCCGGTGACCATCCGGGTTCTCGACCTCGAGAATCAGGAATCGCGTCCAGCCGTCATAGATGAGCTTGCTCTCTCTGATCTGCATGTGCCCTCCGGAAACGAGCGGCCGAATTTCACCTGCTGCACCATCCGCTCTCGACGGAGCGGCGTCAATCGGGCATCCTCATGCGCGTCGTCAGCCAGCAACTCGCCCCTATGAAAATTCGTTCCATCGGAACTTCGGCAACGCTGATGCTTGCAATTGTGGTGCTGTTGCAGTCCGCCCTTGGCAAGGACGCACCCGTGCCTGCACCCAAACCGAAGCCGGCTCATGGTCAGGCCAAGCCGAAACCGAAGCCGGCTGATGTTCGGGCGAAGCCAAAACCAGAGTCCGCTGAGCCACCGGCCGAGCCGGAACCGTCAGCCAAGCCGAGCCCCGAAGCTGCACCGACCGAAATTCCGAAAGAGACCGTTGCTCCGCCCCCACCCAGCCCGGCCGATCTCCTCCAGAGCTGTCTCTCCGAGATGCGGAGCGCCGGGATGGAGTTTCAGGCCCTGGACAAGGTGAGCGAAGGTCGCTGCACCCTCGAAGGCGCTGTCGCCCTCCAGTCGGTGGTGACGCCAAGCGGCAAGGTGGAGCTGCCTGCACGCCCCCGCTTGACCTGTGCCTTCGCCGTGAAGTTCGGGCGCTGGATCGCCGAGACCGCCGCGCCGATCATCGCCGCCCATGCCGGCGCATCCCTCAAGACCATCTCAACCGGCCCCGGCCTACAATGCCGCAACCGCAATGGCGAGAGCTCCGGCAAGCCGAGCGAGCATGCGCGGGGCAATGCCATCGACGTTGCGAGCTTTGAGCTCACCGACCGCCGCCGCATCACGGTCGGCGATGCCGACATGGAGACACCCCTGGCGGTCGCGCTCAAAGGCCTGCGCACCAGCGCTTGCGGCTATTTCACCACGGTGCTTGGGCCGGGCTCGAACGAGGCGCACAAGGATCATCTCCATTTCGATTCGGGCCTCCATGGCAGGACCGACAACTATCGGATCTGCGAGTAGCTGAGACCCTCTATGCTCTTGCCACCAACGAGGCGATCCCGTGCGCCGGCTTTGCCGCGATCAACCCTTCGATGATCTGAAGAGCGACTGCCAGGCTTCCGCGATCGCCTCGCGATTGTGTCGGATCCTGTCGAACAGGACCGCCACGATGATGAAAGTGCCGACGAAGGTTCCTTGCCAGAACGGGTTGATCCCGAGCAAGGTCAGGCTGTTGCGGATCATCTCGATCAGCACCGCGCCGACCACCGCGCCGAAAGCGGTACCGGAGCCGCCCATCAGATTGGCACCACCGATCACCACTGCAGCGATGACGATCAGCTCCATCCCCGTGCCCATGCCGGTCGTAATCGTGCCGAGCCATCCGACCTGCAGGATACCTGCGATCCCCGCCATCAGGGCTGACAGCATATAGACGCTGACCTTGACCCGGCGGACATTGACGCCGGTCAGCTCGGCAGCCTGCTCATTGCCGCCAATCGCAAAGATATGACGGCCCCATCTCGACCAGCGAAACGCAAAGCCGAAGATCAGCGCGAAGGCCAGCAGGAACACCGCCGGATTGGGGACGAACACGATCCCGGCCAGCCAGGCGAGGAGCGAGCCGACCGGCGTGTCGCTTCCGATCCATTCGGCAAGACGCAGAAACCAGCCACGCGTCGACCCGCCGCCGAGTGCCACCAGCTTGGCGTGGTCGTGGCCGAAATTGTAGACCATCTGATTGCCGGACAGCACCATTGCCAGGCTACGCGCCAGCGACATCATCCCGAGCGTCACCACAAACGGCGGCATGCCGACATAGGCGATGAGAATGCCATTGACGAGGCCGCAGACCATTGCCGCGGCAAGGCCGAGCGGAATGGCGATCCAGACCGGGTACTCCCAGGACATCATCATGCCGGTGACCATTCCCGACAGGCACAGCACCGATCCGACCGAAAGATCGATGCCCCCGGTAATGATCACCGCCGTCATTCCGAGCGCAATGATGCCGACAAACGCACAATTGCGTGCGACGTTGAAAAGATTGGCCGAGGTATCGAAGGTGGTGGTTGCCAAAGACAGATAGACGAACGCCGCGACCGCCGCGACGAACACCCAGAATGTCTGGTGAAACAGCAGCTGACCGATCGGCCCGTGGGTCTGACGGCTGATGGTTTCCTCGAGCGAAACTGCCATGACTGTCGAGCCTTTATGCCGCCTGTATGGCACCGGTGATCAGCCCGGTGACTTCCTCCGGCGATGATTCGGCGACCTTCTTGTCGGCAACCTTGCGGCCGCGCCGCAGCACCACGATGCGGTCCGCCACTGCGAACACGTCGGGCATGCGATGACTGATCAGGATGACCCCGATGCCGGTGTCCCGCAGCCGCCTGATCAGGTTCAGCACCTCGGCGACCTGCCGCACGCTGATCGCCGCCGTTGGCTCGTCCATCAGGACGATCTTGGGATCGGACAACCGGGTCCGGGCGATCGCCACCGCCTGGCGCTGTCCCCCCGACATCTGCTTCACCAGATCGCGCGGCCTTGTCTCCGACCTCAGCTCCTTGAACAGCTCGCCGGAACGCCTGGTCATGGCGCTATGGTCGAGCAGCCGGAACGGACCGATCTTCTTGCGGATCTCGCGGCCGAGATAGACATTGGCCGCCGCCGTGAGATTGTCGCACAGCGCGAGGTCCTGATAGACGATCTCGACCCCATGCTGCCGCGCCTCGATCGGCCGATGGAACTGCACCTCATGGCCGTCGATCCTGAGGCTGCCATGCGACGGCCGGAAATTGCCTGCGATGATCTTGACCAGGGTGGACTTGCCGGCGCCATTGTCCCCCATGAGCCCGACCACCTGCCCTTTTTCCAGCATCAGCGACACCTCGTGCAGCGCCTGGATGGCACCGAAATTCTTCGAAACATCGATCAATTGCAGAACGGACACCGGAATATTCCTGTGGTCGGCTTTCGCCTAGCTAGCCGCAGATTTCCGATCGGCGCAAGATTGGCTTGCGACAGATTGACTTCACGAAACGATCGATATTAGCTGGCCGGCAAGGATTGTTGCCGCCGAACGACGATAAACAGGGACGGTCGATCCGTGGGAGGAGTTCCATGAAGAAACTGCTGATCATTCTTGCAGCCGCTGGGATTGCCATGTCCGCCGATGCGGCCCTGGCCCAGAAAAAGACCCTTGCCGTCGTCGTTAAGGGCCTCGACAACCCGTTTTTCACCGTGCTTGGCAATGGCTGCAAAAAGTGGAACGAGGAGCACCCCGATTCCGAATATGAATGCCTCTATACCGGTCCGGCGTTGACCTCGGATGAGGCCGGCGAGGTCCAGCTCGTCGCCGATCTCATCGCCAAGGGCGTGGCGGGCATCGCGATCTCGCCCTCAAACGCCCCGGCCATGGCGTCGATGTTGAAGGAAAAGAAACCCCAGATGCCGATCATGACGATCGATGCTGATCTTCAGCCCGAGGATCGCGGCCTCCGCAAGACCTATCTGGGCACCGAGAACTATCAGATGGGCGTGCTGATGGCGAAGCATCTGGCCGGCCACAAGCCGAAGGGCGGCAAGGTCTGTCTGCAGCTCGGCAATGTCGCCGCCAACAACATCAACGAGCGTGCCGCCGGCTTCCGTGACACCATTTCCGGCCAGAAGGGCACCGAACGCCTGACCGGCCAGGGTGGCTGGACCGAGATCGACGGCTGCCCGCTCTACACCAATGACGATATCGCGACTGCCAATCAGCAGCTCGCCGATATCACCGGGGCCCATCCCGACCTCGATGCCTTTATCCTGGTCGGCGGTTGGGCGCAGTTCGGGCCGGAAGCCTATTCGGCCACCACCACTGCACTCGAGCCGAAGCTCAAGGCCAAGGAGCTCATCATCATCGCCGGCGACACCCTGCCGCCGCAGATGGACGCCCTCAAGGCGGGTCACAGCCATGCGCAGGTGGGCCAGCGGCCCTTCGAGATGGGGCATCGTGCGCCCGACGTGCTGATCCAGCTGATCAAGGGCGAGACCGTTCAGGACCCGCTCTATACCGGCCTGGACGAATGCACCCAGGAGAATGCCGAGAGCTGCCTTGCCAAATGACCTGGTGGCTTCCCGCGTGATCTGATGAAGGGGCGCAGCGCGCCCCTTCTCATTGCTCGGCCACGGGCGCCCTTTGATAGACGAGTGGCCCCCGCCCGCAATTCACCGTCAGCTGCTCGCCATCCTTCACCATCGTGCATTTTTCGCCCTCGAGCGGGCATTCGTTCCGCACTCTCTGGCTCGCGAACTGCGTCAGGTCGGCAGTGCCGTCGGCATCCAGCCGCTTGAGGTGGAAATCGAGCTTGCAGCTCGTCCAATAGCCCATGCAGAACTGGCTTTGCGCCGCCGGGCTGAAGCTGATTCCCCGGTTTCGTCCATCCATCCAGTCGCCGGTGAGGCCGAAGCAGCGGTCGATGCTTGCCGTGTCGCCGCCCGAATCCCCGACGCTTGTGCAGGCGGCACACCACATCGCAAGGACAATGGGAGCAACTCTCATGACTGACACGGACCGTCTCACCCCTTCGATGCCGACGGCACCGAGAACGCCAATGTATCAGGACCGAGCGCCCCGATCGAAACGACAAAGCTCATTGCCTCGGCAAAAGTAAGATCGGTCGGTGTCACCCTGTCCATCGGAACCGTCTCCAGAAGGCCTGTCACGGGCTGTGGCGCGGTCGGAATGTAGACGACGGCGAGGAGCTCATTCGTTTCGGGATCGGTGATGACCTGGGTCAGGACGGCGATCACCTTCATGCCTGGCGGAAACTCCACCAGCACGATCTGCTTGCCCTCCACCGGCGGCCCCTGCATCACTTTCACAAATTGTTTCGCGGAGTGATAGACCTTGGCCACTATCGGCAATTTGCCGAGCAAATGCTCGACGCCGGCGAAAATCCGTCGACCGATCACATAGGACATCATCAGACCAAGTGCGTAGAGGACCCCGACGGTGATCAGGATTGCCAAGGGCCATTGGACCTGCGGCTCGATCAGCAGGAGCGACACTCCCCGGGCATCCGGACCGGCATGACGGGCCAGCCACTGCACCAGCGGATCGCCGAATTTGGCAAGATGACCGAGCACGAAATCGAACACCGCCCAGGTGATCACCAAAGGCACGACGGTCACGAGACCGGTGACGAAATTTCTGCGGAAATGCGGCAACATTGGCTGGTCGTTCGTTCATCAATCGATGAAGCTTCGCACGCACTTTCGCAAGAGTGAAGGTTCTTGCAGAAACCACATTGACTAAGCTGTCCGATTGTGCGACTGAGGTGGCTCAATCGGGGGTGAATGAACATTCATTCACCAGGGGAAAATGCACCAGAACAAGCCACGACTCGGCGACGAGCTCGCCGATCGCCGCGCGCGCATCCTGGATGCCGCGGAACGCAGCTTCTGTCGCAGCGGTTTTCACCGCACGACGATGCAGGACGTTGCCGCCGAGGCTGGGATGAGCCCCGGCAACCTCTATCGCTATTTTCCCTCGAAGGATGCCCTTGTTGCCGGCCTGTGCGAGCGCGACCGGGTCAGTCTCGGCAGGGAGTTCTCCGAGCTCGGCGCCACGACCGGCGATTTCCTGGCTGCCTTTCGCGCCCTTGGCCGGAAGCATTTCGAAGAGGCCAACACGGCCAAGGCCAAGCTCTGCCTCGAGATCTGGGCCGAGGCGACCCGCAACCCGGCTATAGCCGCCCTCCAGGCCGACTTCGACAACACCCTCGTGGAGCAGCTCGCGGCCGCCTTCGAGCGTGCCAAGGGCTCCGGTTTCGTCCATCCCTCAGTGAATGCCAGGGCTGTCGCTTCGATCGTCAGCAAGCTCGGTGACGGGCTGTTCGTTCGCCGTGCGGTGGCAGCCGATTTCGACCCCGATCGCGAGGTCGCCGAGGTATTCGCGGTGATCGCAGCGCTGGTTCAAGGGACGATCGCCCTTCCGGCCGCACCAGCCATTGAGGAGTGAGTGCAGATGAAGTGGAGTCGCATCGCGGCCGTCTTGATCGTCATCGCCGCCACCCTGTGGATCGGTTCCGGCATGTATGGGCATGGTGGTGGCGCTGCCTCCACCAAGAGCGCCGCAGCCCCCGAGGTGCACCCTCGCTTCAAGGTCGCCGTGCTGCAGGTCCGCCCCGAAATGCACGTCAAGACCATCACCCTTTCCGGCCGCACCGAGGCCGACAATCGCGCGAGCGCGGTTGCGCGGACCACCGGCTCGATCGTCAATCTCGAGGTCCGCCGCGGCGACCGGGTCAAGCAAGGCGACATCCTTGCCGTCCTCTCGGACGAGGCGCGCGAGGCCAAGGTCGAGGAAGCCGCCGCCATGGTGCGCAAGCGCCGGGCCGATCTCGATACCAAGCTGCCGCTGATCCAGCGCGGCATCGTCGCCGCCAACGAGAAGAACCAGCTTCTCGCCGATCTGAGCAAGGCTGAGGCCGAGCTTGCGATGGCCGAAGCCGAGCGCGACCGCGCGAAGGTCCGTGCCCCGATCACCGGGGTCGTCAGCGCGGTTCCGGTGACCACCGGCCAGGCGTTGCAGCCCAATGCCATGGTCGCCGAGGTCGTCGCCCTCGATCCCATGCTCGCGGTCGTCGAAGTCGCCGAGCGGCAGCTCAGCGGCATCAAGGTCGGCGACCGCGCCCTTGTCCATCTGGTCACCGGCAACACTGCCGAGGGCACCGTGCGCTTCATCTCGCCGACCGCCAGCGCGCAGACCCGCACCTACCGGGTCGACGTGCAGATTCCCAACGGTGCCGGCGAGATTGCCGATGGCATCACCGCCGAGGTCGAGTTCCGCCTCCAGCCGGTCACCGCCGCCCGGGTGCCGCGCTCGGCCCTGACCTTCACCGCCGAGGGCACGCTTGGCATACGCACCGTCGATGACAGCGGCGTCGTGCGCTCCGTACCGGTCCGGATCATCGAGGATGCCCGCGAGGAGGTCTGGCTGTCGGGCCTCACCCGCAATGCCACGGTGATCGTCCAGGGTCAGGATTTCGTCAAGGACGGCCAGACTGTCGACGCCGTGCGAGCCGACGCGCCTGGCGCCATCATTTCCAAGTCGTAGAGCCATGGGAAACCCGGTCGACTATGCCATAAGCCATGCGCGCCTGACGCTGGCCACCCTGCTGTTCCTGCTGGTTGCCGGGTTTCTCGCCTATGTGGCGATCCCGAAGGAAGCCGAGCCTGACATCGCGATCCCCATCATCTATGTCAATGTCACCCAGCGCGGCATCAGTCCGGAGGATGCCGAGCGGCTGATCCTGCGGCCGCTCGAGACCCAGCTCAAATCGGTGGAGAACGTCAAGGAGATGCGCTCCGCCGCCTTCGAAGGTGGCGGCTATGTGCTCCTCGAATTCGACGCCGGCTTCGACTCGGATATCGCCATTGCCGATGTCCGCGCCAAGGTCGACGACGCCAAGAGCGATTTGCCGCGCGATGCCGACGAGCCGCAGGTCACCGAGGTGAACCTGTCGCTGTTTCCGGTTCTGGTGGTGTCGCTCGGCGGCGATGTCCCGGAGCGGACCCTGCTCCAGCTCGCCCGTCAGGCCGAGACCGCGGTGGAGCAGATCCCTGGGGTTCTTTCGGCCGATCTGCGGGGCGCCCGCGACGAGGCGGTGGAGATCATCACCGAGCCGATGCTGCTTCACAGCTATGGCCTTGCCCTCGACAGCCTGATCCAGGCATTCGGCCTGAGCAACAGCCTGGTGGCCGCCGGCGCGCTCGAAGGCCAATCGGGTCGCTTCGCAGTCAAGGTCCCAGCACTGATCGAGACCTCCGAGGACATCCTGAACTATCCGATCGCGGTCTCCGGTTCGGCAGCCGTCACCCTTGGCGACGTGGCCGATGTGCGTCCGACATTCAAGGACCCGACCTCGATCACCCGCATCAATGGCAAGCCCGCGATCACCATCGAGGTGTCCAAGCGGACCGGCGCCAACCTCATCGAGACGGTCGACGCGACGCGAAAGGTGATCGAGGACCTCAAAAGGACCTGGCCGAGCACCGTCGAGGTCACCTTCACCCAGGACAAGTCCAAGGACATCCGCATCATGCTGCACGAGCTGCAGAACAGCGTCATCACCGCCGTCCTGCTGGTCGTTGTGATCATGCTGCTGGTGCTCGGCGGGCGCGCATCGCTGTTCATCGGCATCGCCATCCCGGCCTCGTTCCTGGCCGGCATTCTCGGGCTCCAGCTCGCCGGCCTCACCGTCAACATCGTCGTCCTGTTCTCACTGATCCTGGCGGTCGGCATGCTTGTCGACGATGCGATCATCGTTTCGGAATTTGCCGAGCGCCGCATGGCTGAAGGCATGGAGCCGCGCCAGGCTTACGCGCTGGCGGCGAAGCGCATGGCGGGGCCGGTGATCGCGGCCACCGCCACCCGTGTCGCCGCATTCTCGCCGCTGCTGTTCTGGCCGGGCATTGTCGGCGAGTTCATGAAATACATGCCGCTGACGCTCATTGCGACGCTCTCGGCCTCGCTGGTCGTCGCCCTGTTCTTCACCCCGACGCTTGGCGCCATGCTCGGTCGCGCGGGCCACGTCCACGAGCCCTCGCCCGGTGCGGGACATCGCGACCGCGGGCTCTATATGAGGATCGTCAGGCTGGCGCTGGGCCATCCCGTCATGGCGCTGAGCTTGACGCTCCTGCTCTTGGTCTCGGTCATCAAGGCCTATGGCACCTTCGGACACGGCGTCGAGTTCTTTCCCAACATCGAGCCCGATTTCGGTCTCGTTCAGGTGCGGGCGCGCGGCAATCTGTCGATCCACGAGAAGGACAGGCTCGTCCATCTCGTCGAGCAGCGGCTGCTTCGCATGAAGGAGATCGAGACCGTCTACGCCCGGTCGGGCGAGGGCCAGCGCGGCTCGAACGAGGTCACCGAGGACACCATCGGCACGGTGCAGTTCGAGTTCGTCGATTGGAAGCAGCGCCGCCGCGCCAGCCTCATCATGGACGAGATCCGCGCCATGACCAAGGACATCCCCGGCGTGGTGATCGAGGTGACCAAGCCGGCCGGCGGACCCGCCACCGGCAAGCCGATCACGCTTCAGATCGCGGCCGCCGATCAGGATCAGCTCTTTCCGGCAGCGCGCAAGGTGGCGGAGATCGTTCGCTCCAATCCCCTGACCCGCGATGTCGACGATGGGCTGCCGCTACCCGGGATCGACTGGAACCTCGAGGTCGACAAGGCCGAGGCAGCCAAATTCGGTGCGAGCCCGCTGACTGTCGGCACCGCCGTTCAGCTTGTCACCAATGGCGTCAAGGTCTCGGAATACCGCCCGACCACGACCGACAAGTCGGTCGACATCCTGCTGCGCTTCCCGCCCGAGCGCCGCAGCCTCAATGAGCTCGACGAGCTCGTGCTCAAGACATCCTCGGGCAATGTGCCGATCGGCAATTTTGTCCACCGCACACCGATGCCCAAGGTCGGCCTGATCAACCGCGTCGCCGCATCGCGCGTGGTGACCGTCACCGCCAATGTCGCCGAGGGTGCTCAATCCGCCGTCGTGCAGCAGGAGGTCATGGCCAAGCTCGCCAAGGCCGATCTCGGTCCGGGGGTCACCTACAAGATGAAGGGCGAGGACGAGGAGCGGGCCAAGGCCGGGGCCTTCCTGATGAAGGCGTTCGGCGCCGCGATCTTTCTGATCTTCGCCATCCTGCTTGCGCAGTTCAACAAATTCTCCAGCGTCCTTCTGGTGCTGTCGGCCGTCGTCCTGTCGACCATCGGCGTCCTGATCGGGTTGATGATCATGGGACAGGCCTTTGGCGTCGTGATGACGGGCATCGGCGTGATCGCCAATGCCGGGGTGATCGTCAACAACAACATCGTGCTGATCGACACCTATGACCGCTTGCGCAGCGAAGGCGTGGCCGCTTATGAGGCAATTCTCCAGACCTGCCGCGAACGGGCCCGCCCGGTGGTTCTGACCGCGGTCACCGCCATGCTCGGCGTGCTTGCCATCGCATTCGGGATCAATATCGATTTCGTCGAGCGCTCCGTGATGATCGGTGCCCCCTCGACCCAATGGTGGATCCATCTTTCCACCGCCATCGTCTTTGGTCTGGGCTTTGCCACCATCCTCACCTTGGTGGTGACACCCGCCACCCTCATGCTCTTCGCCCAGATTTCCGCGTGGCGGATGCGCTGGATCAAGGCCCGCGCCGTCAAGCGGCGGAGAAAGAACTCGTTGCGAGCAGCGCGTTCGCCCAAATTGCCGCCGGAGCTGATGCCGCAACCTGCTGAGTAAAACTTCAGTCAAATTCGGCAAGACCCGGTTGCGCAGGCCGCTGGCTCTTCAATCGTGATGAACCCCAGCTGAACGCGCTGTTCAGGTCCGGTTCGCGTCCCGGGGAACAACTTACCTCGCGAGAGGGCGAGGAGGACAGATCATGAGCAGCGCGGTTGCTGACACGACCCCGAGCCACACCACCGAGGGCTTTTTCATGCACACCATGGAGGACTTCGCACGACGTTGGCGATCGATCTTGATGAAGCAGGAGCTCCTCGGGCTCGACGATCGCACGCTTGAAGATATCGGACTGACCCGCCAGGACGTACGCGAGGGGCGCCGCCCACACCGCGGTTGATCACCGGCCCTTTCCGGCCCCCCTGTGCTTTGCCGCTGAAATTCCGCTAAGCTCGCCGCGACAATCCATCGAGAGGCGCGGCGATGACTTACAGAAATAAGAAAGGCGGAACTGTCAAGCTCCGCTCGCAACTGTGGTTTGACAACCCGGAAGACCCCGAAATGACGGCGCTCTACCTCGAGCGCTACATGAATTGGGGGTTGACGCGCGAGGAGCTGCAATCCGGCCGTCCGTTGATCGGCATTGCCCAGACCGGCTCGGATCTTGCGCCTTGCAACCGGCATCATCTCGTCCTCGCCCAGCGCGTGCGCGAGGGCATCCGCGAGGCCGGCGGCATCGCCTTCGAGTTTCCGGTCCATCCGATCCAGGAGACCGGCAAACGCCCGACCGCCTCCCTCGATCGAAACCTCGCCTATCTCGGCCTCGTCGAGACGCTGTTCGGCTATCCGCTCGACGGCGTTGTTCTGACCACCGGCTGCGACAAGACCGCGCCCGCGCTGCTGATGGCCGCCGCGACCGTCAACATACCGGCGATCGCGCTCTCGGTCGGGCCGATGCTGAATGGCTGGTACAAGGGGCAACGCACCGGATCCGGCACCATCAAATGGCATGCCAAGAAGGAGCTCGCCGCCGGCAATATCAGTCAGCAGGAATATGTCGAGCTCGTCGCGTCGGCCGCCCCGTCCCCGGGCTTCTGCAACACCATGGGCACCGCAACGACCATGAACTCGCTGACCGAGGCATTGGGGATGATGCTGCCGAGTTGCGCCGCCATCCCCGCGCCCCACAAGGAGCGTGGCGCCATTGCCTATCGCACCGGCCAGCGCATCGTCGAGATCGTGAGGGAGGAGTTGCGCCCCTCCGACATCCTGACCCGTGATGCGTTCGAGAACGCCATTGTCGTCAACTCGGCGATTGGCGGCTCGACCAATGCTCCGATCCACCTCAATGCCGTCGCCCGCCATCTTGGGATCGAGCTCACCAATGACGATTGGGAGAAGCTCGGCTACAACATTCCGCGATTGGTCGACATGCAGCCGGCGGGACGGTTCC
>JBIOYR010000031.1:0-38870 GCA_044870245.1 Aestuariivirgaceae bacterium
AGAAAGATGATTGCCCATTTCAGCATGCGACAAGCCTCCAATCGCTTGTTAGGTGCCGCCTAACAAGCGACGGGGATCAGGAAAGTTCCAGGATCGATTTCGGGGAGGAATAGCTCCGGCCGGGCGGGGAGAGGGGGGAGGGGGGACATCCGGCCGGAGCTTCACTTTCGAACCGTCCGCTGTCGGTTCTTTCGGGTTAACGTCGATCAGCCTGGGCGGTTCCGCGGTGTCGGCAAGATTCTTTTGCTCAGGCCGATTGCCGGGTGTCCGGGGCCTTCGAGCGGGTCTCGAAAAACAGCGCCTGGCTCACCACCGCCTTGACCATATCGGGCAGGAACGGCTTGGTGATGAGAAAGGCCGGCTCGGGACGCTCGCCGGTCAGGAGGCGCTCCGGATAGGCCGTGATGAAGATCACAGGCACTTCAAAACTCTTGAGAATTTCGTTGACCGCATCGATGCCGGAGCTGCCGTCGGCGAGCTGGATATCGGCCAGCACCAGGCCCGGCCGGTGGCGCTTCACCGCCTCCACGGCCTGGCCATGGGTGCGGGCAATGGCTGTGACATTGTGTCCAAGGCCGGTGATGAGACTTTCGATGTCCATGGCGATGATCGGCTCGTCCTCGATGATGAGAACGTCGGTCGCCATCTGCTCGGCGATCTCGCGGCTGACCTGGTCGAGCAGCTGATTGAGCTGGCTCACATCGATGTCGAGAATGGTAGCGGCCTCATCGAGGCTGAAACCCTCGACGGCCACCAGGAGAAACGCCTGGCGGGCGCGGGGCGTGATCTGCTCGAGCCGCTGCACGGCACGGCGCTCCCAGCCTTCGGTCGGTGCCGAGCTCTGCAAATTGATCCTGAGCGATCCCCACAACTTGCAGAGCAGATGGTAAAGGGCGACCCGCAGCGGGACGTCGGTCCGCAGCGCGTCGGGATCGGCGATCAGCGCCTCGAGCAACGCCATGACATAGGCATCGCCGCTTTGCTGGCTGCCTGTGAGAGCCCGAGAAAAACGGCGCAGCAACGGAATATGCGGCGCAACCTGCTGGGCAAGACTCATTCGATGCAGATCCTTTCCCCAAACGGGCACACGGCCGGAAACTCCCCGGCCGTAACGGCCCATGTTAGCCCTGGTTCCCAGGGAAGGCAAAAAAAGCCGCCCGCGGAACGTGCAGGGCGGGCGCGGCAAATGCGGCACTCATGCGGCAGCCGGCCGGGCGGGTGCGAGGATCCTGACGGTTTTCGGGTGAATCGCGATTTCGATATCGCCGTGAAACCGCTTGGTCTCGCCATCGATCGAGGCAAGCAGGCCGCGGTGGCGATGGCGGTGGAGCGGCTTGATGCGCACCCGCCGCGCCGTCTCGACGATGATCTTGGGGTGGTTCTTCCAACCCCCGAGCACCAGGGCGGCGCCGATCTCGGCAAGGTCCGACCAGCTCGTGGAGGTCGCGGCATAGATGCCAAGAATGCCGCCATCGGGCTGGTCGGCATAGGGGAGATGGTCGTCGCCATAGACATTGTTGGACACGGCGAGCGCCGAGGTCGTCAGCAGCCGCGGGTCGCCGTCGAGCACCACCTCGACGGTGAATTGCGGCGGGTCGCGCAGCGTCGCCAGAAGCGAGCGCACGCCGGCGATGATCTTCTGGATCCGCGAGCCGTAGCGCATCTGCTCGCGGCGCCGGATGGCATGGGGCTGAATTCCGAAGGAAATCTGGTGCAGGAACAGATGCCCACCGGCGGTAGCGCTGTCGAGGGCGAGCACCTCCCCATGAGCGAGCGCCTTCGCTGCCGCCACCGGATCGATCGGCAGCCGCAGCGTGCGGGCATACATGTTCATGGTGCCGCCAGGCAGGACGCCGAGCGCGATAGGGCGATTCTTCAGGAGGCCGGCGGCAGTCGAGATCGTTCCGTCGCCGCCACCGGCGACAAGCACATCGATGTCATTGCGCTTTGAGGCGGCGACCAGGCTTTCCCGCAATTGCGGTCCGCTGGCCAGGTCGATCGAAACCTCGTGCCCAGCATCGGCGAAGGCGGCGACCACCTGCTCAGCGACACGGTGCGGATCGCCGCCGCGCAACGTGCCGGCATGGATGTTCATGACGATATGGATGCGCATTCCGTTCCCCGTCTTCGAAGGACGTCCGCCTCACGGGAATTTATCGCCCGCTGCTTTCGTAAGAAGGACGCGAGAACGCTGAAAAAGCAAACTCGTTCCTGTCGATGGGGGTATCATCGCCGCATGACCGTTCTCGTTGCGAGGATCGCGCTCCTGGTCCTGCTCGCCATTCCGGCCGGCCTGGTGCTCGCCGGCGATGTCGAGGACGGCAAGGCGCTCTTCGAGCGGAAATGGGTTCCCTCCGCCGACCACAGCGGCCTCGGCCCGCTCTACAACGAGGCCTCCTGCGCCTCCTGCCACAAGGATGGCGGTGGCGCCCGCTTCGTGCCGAGCCTGGGCGGCGACATCGCGGCGGCGGGCGGGGTGTTGCGACTGTCTTCCAGGGATGGCCAGCCCGACCCGCATTATGGCAGGCAGCTGCACAGCAAGGCCATCGCCGGCGTCGCGCCGGAAGGCCGGGTCTATGCCCGGCTCGAACCGCGCGGCGACGGCCTCCAGCAGCTCGTTCTCAGAGTCGCGCTGAACGGCCAGCCCTTCGCCGCGATGACCCGGATGAGCCTGAGGGCCGCACCGCCACTCGGGGCAGCCGCGGCGATCTCGCGCGTCGACAACGCGGCGATCCTCGCCAATGCCGATCCATTGGATCGCGACGGTGACGGGGTTTACGGCCGGCCGCGCCTCGTCCGCGATGCCCATGGCATCGAGCGGATCGGCCGCTTTGGCTGGCGGGCAGGGCAGGCGCGGCTCGAGGATCAGATCTCCTCCGCCCTGGCCGAGGACATGGGATTGACGCCCCACGAGTTCCCCGCTGCCGATGTCGCCAGGCTGAGCAGCTTCGTCATGAGCCTCGGGGCCGGCCGCAAGCCCTCCGACAGCTCCGGAGCGGCGACGTTCCGCGCCGCCGGCTGCGCCGCCTGCCACCGCGAGAGCCTTGCCGCCGAGAGAGGCGGTGCGGTCACGATCTATTCCGATCTCCTCCTGCACCAGATGGGGCCGGGGCTCAGCGACGGGACGGCCGAGGGCACGGCCGGGCCCGGGGAATGGCGCACCGCACCGCTTGTCGGGTCGAGCAGCGGTGTGGGGTCGCTGCGGCGCTATCTGCATGACGGCAGAGCCGCCAGCGTCCGCGAGGCAATATTGTGGCATGACGGCGAGGCTAGACGGTCGCGCGATGCTTTTGTAGGGCTGGACGAGGCAAGCCGCCAACGCCTCATCGCCTTCATCGGGTCGCTGTGAGCGCCGGAATCGGGGCTGGAACATTGCTTCTGCCTGTCGCATTTTTCGCCCAGTGATATACCCTGGCCAAGCTGCTATTCCGCTCGAGCCGATGTCCGAGAGCCCCGTCCTTCCCTTCGCGATCGATCGCGGGCGACACGCCCTGTTTCTCGATTTCGATGGCACGCTGGTCGAAATCGCCGAACGGCCGGATGCGGTGCGGCTCGAGCCGGAGGCGCGGGCGGCGCTGTCCCATCTGACGATGGCGATGGGTGGCGCGGTCGCCATCGTCACCGGTCGCGAGATCCCGGATATCGATCATTATCTGAGCCCCCTCCGCCTGCCGGTTGCCGGGGTGCATGGCCTGACGCGGCGCAGCTACAACGGCGTCATGGTCGATGTGACGCTGTCCTCGGCCTTCGTGGCGGAGGTCGAGGAGGTGCTTCAGCCCTTTGCCAAGAACAATGCCGGTGTCCTGGTCGAGCGCAAGCGTGGCGCGGTGGCGCTGCATTACCGGCTGCGTCCCGAGCTCGAAGGCGAGGCGATTGCCGAAATGGTCAGGGCGACGCAAGGGCTGACCGGCATCACGCTCATTCGCGGCAAGATGGTGATCGAGGCGAAGAGCGCGGCGACCCACAAGGGCCATGCGATCGAGGCGTTCCTCAACGAGCTGCCGTTCAAGGGCAGGGTGCCGATCGTCGCCGGCGATGACCGCACCGACGAGGATGCCTTCGTCACCGTGAACCGGCTGGGCGGCGTGTCGATCAAGATCGGCGATGATCCGACGGCGGCAGGGTTCCGCCTGCCCAATGCCGCCGCCTTCCGCAGCTGGCTCGCGGCGCAGACTCTCATGGACGAGTCAGGACTTTCGGACGCAATCCCAGACGGTCTTTAGGATGATGCCAGCGGACAGGATGATGCCGCTCCAAGACAGGCCGCCAAGAATGAGCCAGCCGACGCTCGCGGCGCCATAGACCGAATAGATCACCAGCAGAATGGTCGAGCAGGCAAGCGGAAAGCTTGAAAGGAGGAGACGCGTCTCGATGGATGTCTGGCCGTCGGACGACTCTTCCGCCGAATTTTCCGGTGTCTCTTCCTCCGGATGTTCCGGCGTCGATGGCGGAGAAGGCAGCGGCTCGTCGACCAGCGGCGGCACAGAAGGCTCGATGTCGGTCACCCAGTAGGGCTCATGTGATGGCAATGGAGGAGACTCGTCCGACACCACGCTTTCGCTGACGTCCATCGAGAGCTCGCACTCCTTGCCCTTGTCATCGATGGGCGAGGGCGGCGGGATGGAGGGCTCGGTCGCTTTCCGCACCTTTGTCACGAGATCGGCAGGCGGGTTGGAAATTCTCATCCGCAAAACTCATGATCACTCTCCCGACGACGAACGACAGCCATCAGTAGCAGGAGCCTGGCGGGCGTGGTGATTAGCCAATAGCGAGTAGGTGGGCGCTTCGCGCAAGCACGACTAGGTTTTTTCATCTGGCTGTGCCGAACGGCACAGTCCCGCTTATGAATTAGGGATATTAATGCCGGATCACGGGGGTGATCAGCATGGACATGGGCATCTCGCGCTTTGGCGCTCACGGAATTTCACATTCGACAGCCACAAATGAGACACCGAGGATCCCGGTCCCCGGCCCAAGTGCGAGCCATGAGCAGCGGCAGGCATTCATCAATGCCCTTCTGCCGCCGGGCAGGCAGCGCTTCATGCTTGCCTCGCTCAACGAGAAGCAGCTCGCCCGCTTCGTTGCCTATCTCCGCATCAAGGGCGTCGACCCCAAGGATGCCGATTCGGTGGCGCGATTCATCAGTGGGTATGAGCAATATTGCGGCGAGGAGCCGCGGCCTGACCGCGACGGCGCAGTCGCCTCGCTCAAGGAGCATATTGCGAAGGAGCCGAATGCCGCCGAGCTCGGGGCCATTCTCAACGAGAACACCGAGCAATTCGCGGACCTTCTGACCGGTCGTGCCCATTGGGAGTTCCTCAATCTTCCCGACCGCGACGGCTTCACGCCGCTGATGCGCGCAGTTCAGGAGAATGACGAGCAATTGGTCGGGGATTTGATCCTGCACGGTGCCGAGGTCAATGACCGCGCTCTCATGCCGTCAAGGAATGGAACCTCCTTGTTCGCGCTCATCGCGGAGGGCGGTAGCCTGGAATGCCTCAACTGCGTCCTGACTTCCTGCCGCACGCTGGAGCAACCTGTCGATCTGCGAGACGGATTGGAGATTGCGGCGAATCGGGCGAACTGGGGGATGCTGGCGCTGATGTTGCAGTACGGGCTGGATGTGCACAAACGTACGCCCATCCCTGTGCCAACTCCGGCGCTCGAAGCCGCCGTCAAGCGCTTCGAGCCCGGCCTGCAGGATGGGGCACCGCAAGCCCTGCAGCGCATGTTCAGGGAAGCGCTCCTGAACCGAAATGCACCGTCTTCTGAAAAGCGAGAGATGTTTCAGCTGCTTGTCGATCTCGCCCAGAAGGATCGCGCGCTGGCAGTCGCTATTCTCAGTCCTTTGGTCAAGGTCGGCCTCAAAATCTCTCACACACTGAACTATGATTTGCCTGAATTGATCGGATTGCTGGTGGAGGCGGGCGCGAACATTCACGAGCAAGTAGGCGATGTCGATCTCCTCGTGATCGCAATAGATAACGAAGTGAGCCTGGCGACGATCGAGGAATTGCTGAAGCGCTGTACAGCGGCAGGAGTGCAGTGGGATCATGACGAATGCCTGAACCTCGCAATGGGCAGCAATTCGGTGCCGCTGGCGGGACTGTTGCTCGCCCATGGTGCGAAGCCCAGCATCGAGGTCGAAACATGGTTCTTCGAGCACGCAGACTGAGTTGGCTCTGTCGATAGCTCGATCAATTCTCCTGATCATGTGCCGAACGGCACAGGTCGTGTGGCGGGGGCTGTTTAAATCCCGACAGTCTTCGACACAAGGGAGGATTCGACATGACGCGTCCGATCGGCGTTAGGCTGGATGCACCGCAGGTGCCAGTGGCGGTGCCGGCTCCCAACGCATCGGCAGAAGTTCTCGTCGCGTTCAAGCAGGCGCTCGCCGCGCTCGGTAAACATGGACGCTATCAGTATTTGCACTCGAATTTCGTCGATGCGGCGAGGAGCGGCGATATCGAGGCGGTGTCTCGACTCAACCCGATGCTTGATGGCCGAGATCACCAGGTTCTCTCGGAGGCGCTTCGGGCGTCTGCGGCAAACGGCCATTTCGAGATCATGCACATGATCTTCAAGGGACGTGAATGGCTGTGGTCGAAAGACAAGTTCTTCGTCATGGGCTGCATCGTCGAGCATTACGATCCAAGCAAGCTGGCGCATCGCCGGGCCTTTATGGATCTGTTCAGTCATGTTCCGGACGAACGCAGGATTGTTAGAGGATTTGGCGATGCTGCAAAATATGAGCAAAAACTGACGAAGCTTTTGGCTGACATCAGGGTGAAGAATAAGGAGCTGTTCTACTGGTGCCGGGGGGAGTTGGCTAGACCGAGAACCGTAAGTTGGCAGTGATCTTACAGACTCGCCGCTATTTGATCAGCGTCACCGGCTGATCGACCAAAGCCAGCACGCGGGTCGACACGGCGCCGAGCAGCAGGCCGGAGAGCCGGTTGAGGCCACGCCGGCCCATGATGATCTCGTCGATCGTATTGGTCCTGGCATATTGAGCGATCGACTCGGCGGGGCTTCCCACCAGCAAGGCGGTGCGGAAGGTCACGCCCGACTCGGTGAGCTTCTGGCGGGCGGTCGCGACCTCCTTCTCGGCCTGCTCGCGGTGGTAATCGTCGACATTGCTGCGGCCGACAAAGTCGGACACCGCCGAAGGGACCGGCGGCTGGGCATTGACGAGATGGATGTTCGCGCCTTCGCCGAGCGCCTTGGCCTCTGCGATGGCATAGTCGAGCGCGCGCAGCGATGACGGCGAGCCGTCGACCGGCACCAGCAGAGACCTCATGTCAAGCGCTCCCGTTGGCCATAGGTCACCCAGAGTCCCACCGCGACGACGATGCCGCAGCCGATCACCGGGGCAGCAGTGAAGAAGAGCGGCGCCTCGCTGAGGAACCAGTCATGGACGCTCGGATCGTGTACGGCGAGCTCGCCGGCGATCCAGCCGAGCAGGCCACCGCCGGCGATCATCAACCAGGGCAGGCGGTCGAGGGCCCACACCATCATCTGCGAGCCGATCATCATCAGCGGGATCGAGATGGCGATGCCGAGCGACAAGAGGAAGATGCTGCCCTTGGCAGCGGCGGCGACGGAAATCACATTGTCGAGGCTCATCACGGCATCGGCGATGACCACGGTCTGGATCACCGACCAAAGGTTGGCGCGGGGATTGCGAACGCCGCTCGGCCCCGCGTGACCACTGCCGCTGTCCGGCAGGATGAGCTTGATGGCGATCCACATCAGCAGCGCCGAACCGACGAGCTTGAGATAGGGGATCTCGAGGATGTAGACGATGGCGCCCGCGAACATGATCCTGAGCAGGATGGCGACACCGACGCCGAGCACGATGCCGAGGCGGCGCTGATGCACGGGCAAGCTGCGTACCGCAAGGGCGATGACCAGGGCATTGTCGCCCGAGAGGATGATGTCGAGCCAGATGATCTGGAGGAGGCCGATCCAGAACTCCTCGGACTCGACGACGTCCTGCCAGGTCAGCTCCTTCGAGGCATTCATCGGTGGCCCTCGCCATCGCGGTCAAGCGGCAGAAGCTCGCGGGATGCCATCTTGCGGTTGGCGGAACCCGCCCACAGCCCGATCGCCACCACGATCAAGCAACAGATAAGAGGCGCCGAGCCGATCAGCAATGGCATGTGAGCGGTCAGCCACGCATGGGCGATCTCGTCCTCGACGGCAAGCTCGCCGGCGACCCAGCCGAGAAGCCCGGAGCCGGCGATCACCAGGATCGGGAAACGATCGAGCACATAGAGCATGATGGCGCTGCCCAGCACCACCGGGGGGATCGAGATGGTGATGCCCAGCACGAGCAGCAGCAGGCTTCCCTTGGCGGCGGCGGCGACGGCGATGACGTTGTCGAGGCTCATCACCGCATCGGCCACCATCACGACCCACACCGCCTTCCAGATCGAGGCGGTGGCGACGATGTCGGAGTCGTGGTCGGTGTTCTCAGGCATCACCAGCTTGATGGCGATCCACATCAGGAGCCCGCTGCCGGCCAGCATCAGGAGCGGGATGCGCAGCAGAAAGACGATGATGACCGCGAAGATGATTCTGAGAACGATCGCTGCAATCGTGCCGAAGGCGATGCCCCAGCGGCGCGCCTGCGGCGGCAGGCCGCGGCAGGCCAGCGCGATCACCAGAGCATTGTCACCGCTCAACACGATGTTGATGGTGATGATCTCGAGCAGCGCGACCCAGAAACCGGCCGATGCAGCTTCCTCCATGTCACTCGCCCTTTGCCACGCCGGCGACGTTCGACGGTCCGCGGAGAGTGGCGATGGCACTGGTGATCAGCGGCCAAAGCAGCATGACGATGGCAAGCGTGGTGATGGTGCCGACCAAGGGATTGGAGAAGAACACCAGGAGATTGCCGTCGCCGGTGATCATCGCCTGGCGGAAAGCCGCCTCGGCGCTCTTGCCCAGAACCAGCGCGAGGACCATCGGCGCCAGCGGGTAGTCGAGCTTCTTGAAGACATAGCCGACGGCGCCGAAGAACAGCATGAGCATGATGTCGAAATAGGCATTGGCGACGGTGAAGGCGCCGATGGCGCAGATCACGATGATGATCGGGGCGATGACGGTGAAGGGTATGCGCAGGATGGCGGCGAAGAGCGGCACGGTGGTCAGCACCACGACCAGGCCGACGAGATTGGAGATATAGAGGCTGGCGATGAAGCCCCAGACGAAGTCCTTCTGCTCGACGAACAGCATCGGCCCAGGCTGGAGGCCCCAGATGAGCAAGCCGCCGAGCAGCACGGCGGCGGTCGGGGAGCCGGGAATTCCCAAGGTCAGCATCGGCAGCATGGCGCTGGTGCCGGCGGCATGGGCGGCGGTCTCGGGAGCGAACACGCCTTCGACCTCGCCCTTGCCGAAATTGTTGCCCCTGCGCGAGAAGCGCTTGGCAAGGCCGTAGCTCATGAAGGAGGCCGGGGTGGCGCCGCCCGGTGTCACGCCCATCCAGCAGCCGATGAAGGCCGAGCGCAGCGCCGTCACCCAATAGCGCGGCAACTCCGCCCAGGTCTGCAGCACGACCTTGGGATTGAGCTTGGCGCTGCCGCCATGGAAGGAGAGCTTCTCCTCCATCGACAGCAGGATCTCGCCGATGCCGAACAGGCCGATGACCGCCACCAGGAAATCGAAGCCGCGCATCAGCTCGTTCGAGCCGAAGGTGAGCCGCAGATTGCCCGATACCGAGTCGAGGCCGACGCAGGCAAGGGCGAAGCCGAGCATCATCGAGGTGATGGTCTTGAAGGGCGAGGCCTTGCTCATGCCGACAAAGCTGCAGAAGGCGAGGAGATAGACCGCGAAGAACTCGGGCGGGCCGAATTGCAGGGCGAATCTGGCAATCAGCGGCGACATGAAGGTGATGAGGATGATGGCGACGAAGGCGCCGAAGAAGGAGCCGGTGAAGGCGGCGGTGAGTGCCTCGCCGGCGCGGCCCTTCTTGGCGAGGGGATGGCCGTCGAAGGTGGTGGCCACCGACCATGGCTCGCCGGGGATGTTGAACAGGACGGAGGTGATGGCGCCGCCGAACAGCGCTCCCCAATAGATGCAGGAGAGCATGATGATCGCCGAGGTCGGCGACATCGAGAAGGTGAGCGGCAGGAGAATGGCGACGCCGTTGGCGCCGCCGAGACCTGGCAGCACGCCAATCAGCACGCCGAGCACGATGCCGAGCATCATCAGCAGCAGATTGTGCCAGGTCAGGGCGATCTCGAAGCCCTGCAGCAGTGACACCATCGCGTCAAACATCGGTCGCCCTCCTCATCCGCCTCAGTAGCCGAGTGCCCGCTCGAGCGGGCCGATCGGCAGCTGGATCAGGAACCATTTTTGAAAGATCAAGAAGAAGACCACGGACAGCACAGCGCCGACCGCCAGCCCCTTCCAGACCGGGTATTTGCCGACGATGGTCATGAAGGCGGCGATGAACAACGTTCCGGCGACATAGATGCCGAGATAGGGGATCGCGGCGACGAACAGCGCAGCCGGCACGAACACGGTCAGCACGCGTTTGAAACTTGGCCAGTCGACAAAGGTTTCGGTGGAGCCGCCGACAGTGGCCTGAACCAGGGTGACGACGCTCGCAAGCGTCATCAGCACGCCGATATAGAAGGGAAAATAGCCGCTTTGCGGACCGCTCTCCCAGCCAATGCCTACCTGATAGCTGTCGTACATCACAAGGCCGCCGAGAGCTATGATCAGGATTGCGACCACCATGTCCACGCCGCGATGCGTCATGGCCGGATCTCCCAAAGTGTTTCAGTCATTGCTTCAAACCCCTCCCACCCCAGGGAGGGTTGCCGGGCGGAGCGAGGCGGGTGGGGGCCTCTGTCGCTTCCCCGATCCCCGACCCCCTCCCCACGCATGGGGAGGGGAAAGGGGGCTTCATCCCGGCAGCCGTGAAGAGCGTTATTTCTTCACGAGGCCGGCATCCGTCATCAGGCCCTTGTGGAGCTCTTCAGTCTTGCCAAGCCAGTCGACAAACTCCTGGCCGGACAGGCTCGTGGTGTTGAAGGCACCCTTGGCCATGAACTCCTTCCACTCCGGCGTCTCACGAACCTTGTCGAGCACGCCGATATAGTAATCGACAGCGTCCTTGTCGGCGCCGGGAACAGTGAAGATGCCGCGGAGCATGAGGTAGGAGAAATCGATCCCGGCTTCCTTGCAAGTCGAGATGTCGCTCCAGGCCATCTTGTCGGTGACCTTGTCGTTGTAGCCCATGCGCTGCTCATCGAACACGCAGAGCGGCTTCAGATTGCCGGCCTTCCACTGAGACACGGCCTCGATCGGGTTGTTCACCGAGGAGTTCACGTGCTTGCCGACCAGCTGCGTCGCCACCTCGCCGCCGCCCTTGAAGGGGACGTAGGCGATCTTTGAGCCGGCAGCCTTCTCGACCGCGATGGTGATGATCTGGTCTTCCTGCTTCGAGCCGGTGCCGCCCATCTTGTAGCCGCCGTCGCCAGCGGCCTTGGCGTTCTCGAGATACTCCTTGGCCGAGGTCTCCTTGGCATCGGCCGGTACCCACAATACGAACTCGTCGAGCGCCATCATCTTGACCGGGGTCAAGTCCTTCCAGTTGAACGGAATGCCGGTAGCGAGCGGCGTGGTGAAGAGATTGGAGAGGGTGATGATGATCTTGTGCGGATCATTGGCGGCCCCCTTGACATCGAGGAAGCCCTCAGCCCCGGCGCCACCACCCTTGTTGATGACGACGAGCGGCTGATCCATGAGATTGTGCTTCTGGATGATGCCCTGGATCATTCGGGCCATCTGATCGGCGCCACCGCCGGTACCAGCCGGAACGATGAACTCGACCGATTTCGTGGGCTTCCACTCGGCCATCGCGGTACCGGTGCCGAGGGTCAAGCCGATAAGGCAGGCTGCGCCGACCCCGATGGACGAGACTTTGTGCGACAGTTTCAATTTTTCCTCCGTGTCTTGCCGCCCTCGCGGGTGCATAGCCCGCCGAATGGCACTTTTCTGTGGTGGACCGACAGGGACAAGGCCGACTTTTTTGCTGCGAGGGCTTCAGGCCGCGACCTCTGTACGCGGGTCTGGCATACCAAATACCACAAACCCTGTCAAATGGCCGTCAGAAATCTTCTGACCGCCATGTCCACGTTTACTCATCCCGAGAAGGTGGGCACCTTCTCATTCCACCATTTGGAAACGCATTTCACGTCTGTCCAGAAAACCTGTATACTGGTTAACATGAGTTGAAGTCATCGCTCGATGCATTTTGTCCATGCACAAGCGAAAGAAATTATGATTGGCATGATTTCAACTCATCCGTTAACCCTGAATTGTGCAAAGGAATTGCGGCTCATGAAGACCGGCTACCCCGGATTGTTCATCCCTGGACCGACAAATATCCCGGAGAAGGTCCGCCAGGCCATGGCCATACAGCTGGAGGATCAGCGGGCTCCCGATTTTCCTCGATTTACCCTGCCGCTTTTTGCCGATCTCAAGAAGGTGTTCAGGACCAGCAGCGGCCAGGTGTTCATCTTCCCGGGCTCGGGCACCGCTGGCTGGGAGGCAGCCATCGCCAACACATTGTCGCCGGGCGACAAGGTGCTGTGCTCGGTGTTCGGCCAGTTCTCGCATTTGTGGGCCGATCTCTGCCGGCGCCATGATCTCGACGTCCAGGCGCTCGAAGTCGAGTGGGGCAAGGGCGTGCCGGTCGAGGAGTATGAGCGGATTCTCAAGAACGATACCGGGCATCGCATCAAGGCAGTGCTCGCCTGCCATAACGAGACGGCAACGGGCGTCACGTCGGATATTGCCGGGGTTCGTCGCGCTCTCGATGCCGCCAAGCATCCGGCTTTGCTGTTCGTCGATGCGGTATCCTCGCTCGCCTCCATCGATTTCCGCATGGACGAGTGGAAGGTCGATGCCTGCGTCTCGGGCTCGCAAAAAGGCTTCATGCTGCCGACCGGCCTTGCCATCGTCGCGGTGAGCGACAAGGCACTGCAGGCGCGCAAGACAGCGACCTTGCCGCGCACCTTCCTGTCGTTCGACGACATGATCGCCACCAACAAGGACGGCTTCTTCCCCTACACGCCGGCGACGACGCTGCTGCGCGGTCTGCGCGCCTCGCTCGACATGTTGTTCGAGGAGGGACTCGACAATGTCTTCGCGCGCCACAACCGACTCGCGGAGGGCGTGCGCGAGGCCGTGAAGGCCTGGGGCATGCGGCTTTGCGCTGCGGAACCGAAATGGCATTCCGACACGGTGTCGGCGATCATGGTGCCCGATGGCGTCAATGGCTCGGACGTCGTGCGCCATGCCTATGACCGCTACAGCCTGTCGCTCGGCGTCGGCCTTTCCAAGGTCGCAGGCAAGCTGTTCCGCATCGGCCATCTCGGCTGGCTCAACGAGATCATGGTGCTGCAGGCTCTGGCCGGCGCCGAGATGGCGCTGCGCGATGCCGGCGCCAAGATCAAGGCGGGCTCGGGCGTCGGGGCGGCGGA
The DNA here is from genome assembly GCA_044870245.1 of Aestuariivirgaceae bacterium. GTDB lineage: Bacteria > Pseudomonadota > Alphaproteobacteria > Rhizobiales > Aestuariivirgaceae > DATAFF01. The sequence continues at coordinate 13,500 of JBIOYR010000031.1, forward strand.
GGAGCATTTCCGCGCAACCTGGAACGAGGCGCATCGGCAGGCCGCGGAGTAGGCCATGAGCATGAAGTTGCTGTACTCATGAAAATCTGCATCTACGGGGCAGGGGCGATCGGCGGCTATCTGGCGGTCGGCCTTGCCGGGGTCGCAGGCGTCGAGCTGTCGATCGTTGCCCGCGGCGCCCATCTCGAGGCGGTTCGGCGCAACGGTCTCAAGCTCGTCATGGACGGCGACGAGCGCGTCGCGCGGATAGAGGCGAGCGCCGATCCGGCCGAGATCGGCCCTCAGGATGTCGTGGTCATCGGGCTCAAGGCCCATCAGGCCTGGGAAGCGGCCGATCACATGCGGCCGCTGCTCGGGCGGCGCACTGCGGTGATAACCTGTCAGAACGGCGTGCCGTGGTGGTATTTCCACCGTCTGCCCGGACCTTACGCCGAACGGCGGCTGAGCGCGGTCGATCCCGAGGACCGGCAGTGGCGGGCCATCGGTCCCGAACGGGTGATCGGCGCAGTGGTCTATCCGGCGACCGAGATCGTCGCGCCGGGCGTGATCAAGCATGTCTATGGCGACAAATTCGCGCTCGGCGAGCCGGACGGCTCAGCCTCCGAGCGCGTGACGGCCATCGCGCGGGTGCTGGAGGAGGGCGGCTTCAAGGCGCCGGTGCTCGACGATATCCGCTCCGAGATCTGGCTCAAGCTGTGGGGCAATCTCTGCTTCAATCCGATCAGCGCGCTGACGCGGGCGACGCTCGATGTGGTGACGACCGATCCGGGAACCCGGGCGCTGTCGCGCGCCATGATGCTCGAGGCGCAGACCATCGCCGAGAGGCTCGGGGCGCGGTTTCGGGTCGGTGTCGAGCGGCGGATCGATGGCGCCGCCAAGGTGGGGGCGCACCGGACCTCGATGCTGCAGGACCTCGAGGCGGGCAAGGCGATGGAGGTCGATGCGCTGGTGACGGCGGTGCAGGAGATGGGACGGATCACCGACCTGCCGACACCGCATATCGACATCGTGCTGTCGCTGATCACCCAGCTCGGACGATCGACCGGCACCTATGCGGCGACGGGGAAGTAGGCAGTCGGCAAGAGCTGCGCCGGCCGGCTATTGCCTTTTGGCTTTGCACGCACAAAATCACGGAAAATCTCGCCAGCGGAGCAGAGCCTATGCGACTCGACGATGAAGCCGGCAGCGACAACATTGAAGACCGGCGGGGGATGCGGGGCGGCTTCGGCTTTCCCGGCGGCGGAGGCGTGCGGATCCCGATGGGCCGCGGCGGCGGCATCGGAATCGGCGGGATCCTTCTCCTGCTGGTGCTATGGCTCGTGTTCGGGATCAATCCGGTCGACATTCTGAGCGGCGGCGGTGGCTTCACCGTGCCGCAGGAGGAGTCGCCCTATCAGCAGATTCCCGGGCCGCAAGGCGGCGGCACGGCGCAGAATGACGCGATGAAGACCTTCGTGTCCAAGGTGCTGGGCACGACCGAGCGCAGCTGGGAAAAGATCTTTGCCGAGAAAGGTGCCCGTTACGTGCCGCCCAAGCTCGTGCTGTTCTCCGACCAGGTGCGCTCGCGATGCGGCGATGCGATCGCTGCGATGGGCCCGTTCTACTGTCCGCTCGATCAGAAGGTCTATATCGATCTCGGCTTTTATCGCGACCTCAAGAACCGGCTTGGCGCCGGCGGCGACTTCGCGCAGGCCTATGTGATCGCCCATGAGGTCGGTCATCATGTGCAGAACCTGCTCGGCATCGCCGATCAGGTGACGCGGGCCCGCATGCGGGCGCCCCAGACCGAGGCCAATCAGCTGTCGGTCAGGATGGAGCTCCAGGCCGACTGCCTGGCCGGCGTGTGGGCACATGACAACCGGCGGATCCTCGATGAAGGCGATATCGAGGAGGGGCTCAATGCAGCCAGCGCCATCGGCGATGACCGGCTGCAGCGGCAGAGCCAGGGCTATGTGGTGCCCGATGCCTTCACCCATGGCTCATCGGCGCAGCGGGTGCGCTGGTTCAAGCGCGGCATTGATACCGGCGACATGGATCAGTGCGATACGTTCAGGACGGATCGGCTGTAGGCAGTAGGGGCGTGGACTGATCTCCTGGCCTTGATCCACGCCCGAAAAACAGATGGTTAACCGGTGTTACCAAACTGAACGGTGCGCGAGCAATCTCGAACTAGCGCCTTCCGCCAGTCCCAGGAGACCGGTGTCAGCAAATTTGGGCGTGGACTGATCTCCCGGCCTTCGTCCACGCCCAAACAAAGACTTTCTACCGGTGTCGTGAATCTGGACGGTGCGCGAGCAATCTCGAAGGAGCGCATTCCGCCAGTCCCGGGAGACCATTCGGCAAATATAAAGTACCGAGAGTGGGGGGCAAGGGATTCGAACCCTTACGAGAATTGCTCTCAGGACAATCACGGTGTACCGCGTCTCCCATTTTCGCCAGCCCCCCCGGCAGCACCCGCAAGACCTACATAGCGGGAGCAACCGGGAATTGAAAACTAGCGAAAATGCACTAATCACTTGATCAGGGGCAGGAGCTCCTTGAACGCCGGGGTGCCGGCTTCGCCCAGCCATTCGAACACCACCATCTCGGTGGTGACGATGCCGGCGCCGCCGGAGGACAGACGGTCGAGGCAGGCCTTCTCGCTTTCGAGGGTGCGCGAGGAGGTGGCGTCGGTGACGACGAACACCTCGTAGCCTTCCTCCATCAGAGTCGCCGCAGTCTGCATGACGCAGATATGCGCCTCCATGCCGGCGATCACCGCCTGGCGCCTTCCCAGCGCGCGGAATGCGGCGGCGAAGTCCTTGTCCTCCATGCAGGAGAAATGCAGCTTTTCGAGCACCATCAGACCGTCGGCGACTTTCGCCAGGTCGGAAACGGTGTGGCCGAGGCCCTTGGGATATTGCTCGGTCAGCAGCACCGGGATGCCAAGCCGCTTGGCGGCGGTGACCAGGATCTTGGCATTGCGGATGGTGCGGGCCGGCGCCTGCATTGCCGGCACCAGCCGTTCCTGCATGTCGATGACGATGAGGCAGGACTCCCTGGCGCGGATCAGCATGGATCGGGTCATTCGGTCGTCTCGGCGCCGATCAGATGCTGGCGGGCAGTCTCGAGGTGGCGGGTGATCGCCGCCACGGCGCCAGTGACGTCGCGGCTGGCAATCGCATGGAGGATGGCGCGATGCTGGTCGTTATAGAGCGCGATGGTCTCGGGGTTAAGGATCACCGTCTTCATGCGGTCCCATTGCGCAAGGGTGCGGACGTCATTGATCTCCTGATAGATGTGCAGCATCAACGGATTGCGCGAGCAGCGCGCCAATGCGAGATGGAAATCGGAATCGAGCCGGGTGAAGCGGTCCTGGTCGGCGCCGCAGGCCTCGAGCTCGGCGAGCACGGCACCGATATGATCGAGATCCTTGCTCGAGGCGTGAATGGTGGCGAGCCGCGCCATGCTGGGCTCGACGGCAAGCCGCACCTCGATCAGCTGCAAGGGGCTGATCAGATCGGCGACGTCGCCGGCGCTGGTGGCGATCGGGCCGGAATAGTTGACGAAGGTGCCGGCGCCGACGCGGCGCACCACCAGGCCGCGACCCTCGAGCTGCTCCAGCGCCTTGCGCACCGTCGAGCGAGCGGTTCCCAATGCCAGCGCCAATTGTCGCTCGGGCGGGAGCTGGTCCCCATCGGAATAGATGCCGGTCTCGATGGCGCGGCGCAGCCGAACCACCACGGCATTGGCACCCTTGATGGGAACGAGGCCCGGATCAGCGGTCATGAGCGGTCGTGAATTGGTTTGCAATTGGTCTCATTTTCATGAAATCATATCGACGAAAAAGCGTCGAACGGCAAGGGAGGAAAGACCGGATGGCGGTTCCGGAGGGCGTAAAATATGCCGTCATCGGTGCTGGGATCCACGGTTTGAGCACCGCTTACCACCTCGCATTGAAGCTCAAGGAAACCGGGCGCGGCTCGGGCCGCGACGTGGTGGTGGTCGACAAGACGGGGGTGGCGGCCGGTGCCTCGGGAATCGCCTGCGGGGTGGTCCGCAATAATTATTTTCAGCCGGCAATGCGCGAGCTGATGGCCCATTCGGTCGAGGTGTGGGAGAGCGACCCCAAGGCCTACTCCTATCATCCCGTCGGCTATATGCAGATCAGCCCCGAGGTCATGCATGAGGGCTGCGCCAGCATCTACGAGCAACAGCGGGCGATCGGCTATGACTCGGTGTTCGTCGAGGGCGAAGCCCGCTGCCAGTCTTACATGCGCGAGCTGTTCGACGACTGGCAGGCCAGGAACATCACCTCGGTGCTGCATGAGAAGCGTGGCGGCTATGCCAACAACCAGGCCTCGATGCGCGGGCTTGCCGCCAAGGCCGAAGGGCAGGGTGTGCGGATCCTCGAAGGGGTCGAGGTCACCGGCTTCGAGTTCGGCAACAACAGCCGGGCGGTGACGGCGCTCGTCACTTCGGAAGGGCGCATTGCCTGCGACTATGTGGTGGTGGGCGTCGGGCCGTGGGTCAACCGCATCTGGAACATGCTCGAGCTGCCGCGCGACATCACGGTGGTCGGCCGCGACGGCAAGCGCCATGACGGCATCAGGATGTGGAAATATTGGTGCCTCGAGGAGGGGACGCTCGGCGTCGACCCCGACATGCACAAGACCAATGACGGGCGGATGCCGCCGGTGATCCATGTCGACACCGATGCGCCGCTCTATTCCGACATCGACGGCAAGCTGATCACCGACCAGCTGTGGGGCCTCTATTACAAGCCGGACTTCAATTTCGGCGGCATCCAAGGCGGTTCATCGCCCTATGTGGTGCCGGGGGAGCCGGACGCGGTGGCGGTCGATCCCTATGGTCCCGAAAGCCCCGATTTCGTGGTGGGCGAGAAGTTCATCGAGAGCTGGTGCTCGATGCTGGCGCATTGCCAGAAGCGGTTCGAGGGCAAGTCGCATCTCTACCGACGCGAGGAGAATTCGGGCGGCCTCGGCTGCTTCACGCCGGACAGCTTCCCGGTGTTCGACGTGTTCCGCGACAATGTCTATGTCATCGCCGATTCCAATCACGGCTACAAGATGCTCGGTGTCGGCAAGCTGGTGGCCGGCGAGATCGCGGGCGAGAGCTCGCGGCTGCTCGGGCCCTTCCGGTTCTCGCGCTATGAGCAGGGCAAGCTCCATCCGGTGTCACGGAGCCCGTTCCCCTGGAGCTGATCGTTCGTGCAGCAGCGAATCATATGAAGGTTTGGGAGAGAAGCGCATGGCCACCGACTATGAGAAATTCACCAAGGCGAGCGGTCGCGACGACTTGATCAGGGAGGTGCGAGCGAAGATCGATCAGCTCGGCATCCAATATCTCTATCTGCAGTTCGTCTCGGTGACCGGACGGGTGATGGGCAAGGGCATCCCGGCCGACCATTGGGAGAACGTCGCCAATGGCGGCTTCCAGCTGGTTTATGGTGCGACCGTCAACCTGTTCCTCAACCGCCATGGCGAATATATGGGCTATGGGCCGGAGGCGGCCGAGCTCGTCGGCGTGCCGGAGCCCGAGACCTTCATGCAGCTTCCCTGGGACAAGCGGGTGGCGCGCATGTTCTGCACGCTGTTCCGCAATCGCGAGGAGCGTGACAATCCGGGTGGGTTCCTCACTGCCGACTGCCGCGGCAATCTGCGCCGGCTGCATGACCAGTTCGAGGCCGATCACGGGCTCAGGCTGCGGCACGGCACCGAGCCCGAAATGATGTGGCTCAAGAAGGATCATTCGGGCTATTCGCGGCCCTATTGCTATCACGTCGACCAGTTCGAGAGCCTGCGCCCGGTCTATATGCGGGTGATCGACTATTGCCGGCAGATGGGCCTCGACATGATCCAGGGCGACCATGAGGACAGCCCCGGCCAGCTCGAGCTCAACTTCACCTATGACGATGCGCTCAGGACCGCCGACCGGCTCACCACCTACCGCCAGGTCTGCGCCCAGGTGGCGCGCGAGTTCGACATCATCGCCTGCTTCATGTGCAAGCCGTTCATGGGCGTGTCGGCGAATGGCTGCCACCACAACATCTCGCTGTGGAAGGGCGGCAAGGACGAGTTCAAGCCGCTCGGCAACGATCCGGAAAACCTCCCCGGGCTCAAGCAGAACTACATGTACCGGCGCGGCGGCGAAAACACCTTCATGCCGGATACCGGCGACATCCAGCTTCCGGGTCAGACCGGACTGTGGGCGATCGGCGGCATCGTCAAGCATCTCGGCGGGCTCACCGCCATCGGCTGCTCGACGGTCAATTCCTATCGCCGGCTGTGGGACACCGGCTTCTGGGCGCCGGTGTTCGCCGACTGGGGGTTCCAGAACCGCACAACGGGCCTCAGGATCTCGGCGCCCGGCCGCTTCGAATATCGGGCGGTCGATTCGATGGTCAATCCCTATCTGATGGCGGCGGGCCTCCTGCGCGCCATGGATGACGGACTCAACAACAAGTTCGATCCGGGCAAGCCCGAGGAGCGCAACATCTATCAGGCGATGGAGGCTGGCAAGCAGGTCAAGAAGCTGCCGATGACGCTTGGGGATGCGCTCGCGGCGCTGAAGAACGACGAGGTGATCCGCTCGGCGATGCCGGGCGAGATGTACCGGCTCTATGACGAGTACAAGCGCGACGAATGGGAGCGCTTCCTCCATACCGCCACCGAATGGGACTTGAAGACCTATCTCGACTGCCTGCCGTGAACGATCGATTGGAGGCGAGAGTACGATGTGCGGAATAGCAGGGCTGATCCATCGCGACGGCACCGCCAATATCGGCAAGGAAATGACGGCGATGCTCCTGTCGCTGCGCCATCGCGGGCCGGACTCCACCGGCTATGCGCTCTATGGCGGGCCGGGGCGAAACGACTATGTGATGCGCTTCAAGGTGGCCGAGCAGGAGGACACCAGGAAGGGCTTCGACATCCATGACGAGATCAAGCGCCGTCGGGCGCTGGTCGAGGAGCGGATGAAGAGCCTCGGCGTCACCGTGCTCCAGCGCGAGGATGCCACGGAATATGCCTATCGCTACCGCATCCAGTATGACGGCGACATGAAGAAGCTCGCCGATTTCATCGAGGATGTTCCGAAAGTGGAGATCCTGTCGTTCGGCCATGCGCTCGAGCTGATCAAGGATCTCGGCGATGCCGGGGTGGTTGCCGGACAATACGGCCTCAACGATTTCACCGGCACCCATGCGATCGGCCACACGCGGATGGCGACCGAGTCCGATGTCGACATCCGCTCGGCCCATCCCTATTGGGCCTATCCCTATAACGACATCGCGGTCGTCCATAATGGTCAGATCACGAACTACTGGGCAATGCGCCGCGAGTTCGAGCGCCGCGGCCACCGTTTCATGTCGAATTGCGATTCCGAGCTTCTGGCGGTCTACACGGCCTATAATCTGGACCAGGGTGCGAGCCTCGAGGACTCGCTGAAGGGCTCGATCGACGATATTGACGGGGTGTTCACCTATCTCGTCGCCACCAAGGACCAGCTCGGCATGGCCAAGGACACGATGGCCGCCAAGCCGATGGTGCTCTACGAAAGCGACCAGCTGGTGGCGCTCGCCTCGGAGGAGGTGGCGATCAGAAGCGTGATCCCGCATGAGATCGATACCTCGGACCCCTATGATGGAGTGGTGCGCGTATGGCAGGCCTGACGACCAAGCCGAAATCCCATGCCTCGCTCGAGATGGGGATGCATACCGAGGCGCTCGCCGGCCGCAGCCAGCAGCGGTTCTTCGACATCTCCGAGGAAAGCACCGGCTTCGGCTACCCCGATGCGCCGGATGTCGACTTCAACAAGCGGGCGGAGGTCGATTGCGCCGGGCGCGAGTCGCGCGACATCAATCTCGAGATCCGTTCGCTGATCAAGCAGGGCTACGGCACCATCGTGCTCGCCAATCCGGGGGCAAAGCACTCGCTCGCGGTCGGCATCCTCAACCGGCTCAACCTGATCATCAAGGGCAGTTGCGGCTATTTCGCCTGCGGGCTGATCGACGGACCGAATGTGCGCATCGCCGGTCGCGTCGGCTGGGCGTGCGGGGAGAACATGCTGGCCGGCACCATCGTCATCGAGAAGAATGCGGGCAGCCAGTTCGGCGCGGCGTTGCGCGGCGGCGATCTGGTCTGCAAGGGCTCGGTCGGCGGGCGCACCGGGGTCGACCAGAAGGGCGGCACGATCATCGTCGGCGGCGACACCGGCGCCTTCACCGGCTTCATGATGCAGCGCGGCCGGATGGTGATCTGCGGCGATGCCGGCAAGAATCTCGGCGATTCGATGTATGACGGAACGATCTATATCGGCGGCGAGCCGCGCTCGCTCGGAGTCGATGCGGTGTGGGCGGAAATGACGGCGGGCGACCGCGAATGGCTCGCCCGCAAGCTCAAGATCTACGACATGGTGCCGGCCGCCGGCCTCGACAATTTCCGCAAGATCGTCGCCGGCAAACAGCTATGGAACTACGACAATCTCGAGCCGAGCGAAAAGAAGCTGGTGCTCTAAAGGAATTCGCCATGCCCAAGAAGCACACAGAGACGAAAGTCGTGAAGAAGAACGGCCAGCCATCGCCGGTGGCGCCGCTGGCGCGGGCGCCGGCGGAGAGTCGCAAATACGTTCTCGGCCAGTCGCGCATCTTCACGCCCGAGGTCATCAACGACATCCACATCAAGTCGGAGCTTGGCCGCTACCGCATGCGCGGCTTCTCGCTGTTCAAGAAGATCCCCCATTGGGACGATCTGACGTTCCTGCCCGGAACGCTGACGCGCTTCGTCATCGAGGGCTATCGCGAGAAATGCGAGACCAAGACGGTGATCGGGCCACGCGCCAAGCGGCCGATGGAGCTCGACATCCCGATTTACGTCACCGGCATGAGCTTCGGGGCGCTGTCCTACGAGGCAAAGATCGCGCTCGCCCGCGGCGCCACCATGGCGGGCTCCGCGACCTGCTCGGGCGAAGGCGGGATGATCCCGGACGAGCGGCGCTACTCGATGAAGTGGCTCTATCAGTGCATCCAGTCGCGCTACGGCTTCAATCCGCATCATCTGCGGCTCGCCGATGCCTGCGAGTTCTTCATCGGACAGGGCTGCAAGGTCGGGCTCGGCGGCCATCTGATGGGCCAGAAGGTGACCGACCAGGTGGCGGAGATGCGCTCGCTGCCGGCCGGCATCGACCAGCGCTCGCCGGCGCGGCATCCCGACTGGCTGGGTCCGGACGATCTGGCGCTCAAGATCAACGAGATCCGCGAGGCGACCAATGCCGAGATCCCGATCCAGCTCAAGCTCGGGGCGGCACGGGTCTATGACGATGTCCGCATGGCGGTGAAGTGCGATCCCGACTCGATCTATATCGACGGGATGGAGGGCGGCACCGGCGCCGGCCCGCATGTCGCCACCGAGGATACGGGGATTCCCGGAATCGCGGCGATCCGCGAGGCGCGGCGCGCCATCGACGAGCTTGGCAAGCGCGGCGAGATCTCGCTCATCTATGCCGGCGGCATCCGCAATGGCGGCGATGTTGCCAAGGCGCTGGCCCTTGGAGCCGATGCGGTGGCGATCGGTCATTCGGTGATGATGGCGCTCAATTGCAACAAGCATATCGAAGGCGTCACCGACTATCCCAACGAGATCGGCGTCGAGGCGGGCTATTGCTATCACTGCCATACCGGCCGCTGCCCGGTCGGCGTTGCCACCCAGGATCCGGTGCTGCGCCAGCGGCTTGATCCCGACCGGGCGGCGGAGCGGGTCTACAACTTCCTCCATACGCTGACCATGGAAGCGCAGATGCTGGCGCGGGCCTGCGGCAAGACCAATATCCATTCGCTTGAGCCCGAGGATCTGGCGGCGCTCACCATGGAGGCATCGGCCATGTGCAAGGTGCCGCTCGCCGGCACCAATTATGTCGTCGGCATGGATGGCGGCGGCAACTACCACACCTATTGAGGCGAGGGCCAAGATGGCGGGATCGAGCTACAAGGGTTCGCAGGTCAAGGATGTGGACCAGTTCATCAAGGACTCCAGAGGCCTCGGCTCGACGCGCGAGCAGGAGATCGGCCAGCATATCGGCTATCGCTACGACGTGAATCTGCTGCCCGATTACGGGCGGCTGACCCCGTTTCTCAAGGGCTATATGGAGTTCATGGGCTGGGAGGATCTCAACTGGCTCGAGGACGTCCATATGGGTTACGAGGAAGGCGAGCCGGCAATCTTCGACCGCAACGTCAATGGCTGGGTGCGCATTCCGGCGGGCGTCAAGCTTCCCGACAACCAGCAGGATCGCGACATGCTGGCACGTGAGCTGCTGATCCGATTCCAGATGTCGCCGAAGCACCCGATGATCGAGCTGAACAAGGCGTATCGGAAGTTCTAGGCAGTGGGCAGTAGGCAGTAGGCAGTGGGCAGTAGGCAAAGGCGCTGCTCACTGCCTATTGCCTAATGCCGACTGCCTGTCTTCACATAGGCCACGGATCCGCCTCGGCGCTCTTCCATTCGGGCTTGAAGGCGAGCACGGCAGCATCGCCGGGTAGATTGGGATTGAACAGCCGGTTGTGCCAGAGCGTCGCCTGGCGCGCCGGATCATCGCTCTCGAGCTGCCGCGTCCGGCAGAAGATGCGGTAGCGCTGGCTGTATTGGTCGAAGTCGAGCAGCACCGTGCGGGCGGCGAGGATGGCCGCGGCAAGCGGACTCGCGGCAGCAAACAGCGCCGTCATCTCGTCGGAGAAGGACAACGGGTCCTGGAAATGGTCGGCTGCCAGCCAGGCGAGGCCGGCGCCGCGCGCTTCGGCGTGCTCATGGGTGCGCTTCAGCTGATGGCGGAAGTAGGCGGTCGATTCACCGGGCTCGGCCTTGACGATCAGGACGGTCATCCGTTCGCTGAGCAACCGGCCCTTGCGGCTCCAGACGGCGGGCTGCATCGCCGGCATCGGCTGGCCGTCGAACTGGCGCACGGCGATCTGGCGAATCCGGCACTGCCAGCCCAGGAAATGGTCGCGCAACGCTTCGTTCGAGATCCTCTTCATGCTCCAACCTATGCCGGGCGATTTGGCGCAAGCAAGCCAAACGGCGGCGCCGCCGGACAATTCTTGCGCCTGTTCCCGCAATAGCCTCATTTGATAAAACCAGGGAGGAAACAACAATGCTCGAGCATCTCCGGATCGCCCGTGCCGCGGTGCAGGCGCTGCTGCTGGGGCTGTTTGCGGCGATTGTACCTGCGGGTGCGGCCACCGTGCCCGAATCGCCCGATCCGATCGTCATCGGCAAGCTCGACTGGACGGGGCAGGAGATCACCGCCGAGATTGCCGGCGAGATCCTGCGCCGCATGGGCTACAAGGTGCAATTCGTGCAGACGACGCAAGTGCCGCTGTTCCAGGCGGTGGCCGACGGGCAGATCACCGCCTACCTCGAGAACTGGAACCAGAACTCGAAGAAATATTATGACGAGTTCACCAAGGACGGGCGCATCGAGCCGCTCGGGCCGACCGGCCTCAAGGGCCAGGAGGGCTGGTATTATCCCGACTATGTCGCCGAGAAATGCCCTGGCCTGCCTGATTGGCGGGCGCTCCAGAAATGCGCCGACATCTTCGCGACGCCCGACACCGCGCCGAAGGGCCGGCTGCTCGACTATCCGGCAGAGTGGACACCGGATTCGAGCGCCTGGGTCAAGGCGTGGAACCTCGATCTCGTGACGGTGCCGTCCGGCGGCGAGGGCTCGACGGCGGCCGAGGTCAAGTCGGCGGCGGCGCGCAAGGAGCCGATCCTGCTGCAGTGGTGGGAGCCGACCTGGCTCGCCAGCATCTACAATCTCAAGCGGGTGACGCTCGATGATGCGGGGGAGGGCTGCAAGCTCGCCGAGAGCGCCGGCATCACGTCGAAGAAGGCGTTCGACTGCAAGAGCAAGGGCATCGACATCGTCAAATTCGGCTGGCCGGGGCTCAAGGACAAATGGCCGGCGGCGCATCGCTTCCTGAAGGCCTATCAGATCACCAACGAGCAGCAGGGACCGCTCGCCATGGCGGTCGAGACGGAAGGCAAGAAGGCCTCCGAGGTCGCCAAGAAGTGGGTGGACGAGAACGAGGCGGTGTGGAAGCCTTGGGTCGATCAGGCCACTCAGTAGGAGCTGATGCCGGCAATCCTCAGCTGCCGCAATCTGTGGAAAGTCTACGGCGCCTCTGCGGATGCAACGCTCGCCCGGGCGCTCGGCGGGGGCGAGGCGTCCGTCGAGATCGCCGATCGACTGGTTCGCGCGCGGCTGGTGGTGGCGGCCTGTGATGTCAGCTTCGATGTCGGGGCGGGCGAGATCTTCGTCATCATGGGGTTGTCGGGTTCCGGCAAATCGACGGTCGTCAGGTGCCTGTCGCGGCTGATCGAGCCGTCGGCCGGCACGATCCTGATCGAGGGGCGCGACCTCCGGCAGCTGTCGGAACGCCAGCTGATCGAGCTCAGGCGTCACAAGCTCGGCATGGTGTTCCAGCATTTCGGGCTGCTGCCGCATCTCGACGTCCTCGACAATGTCGCCTATCCGCTCAGGGTCCAGGGCATGGGGCTGGAGGAGCGCCAGGCACGGGCTCGCGAGATGATCGAGCTCGTTGGCCTGGCCGGGCGTGAGCGGGCAGCGATCCGCGAGCTGTCGGGCGGCATGCAGCAGCGGGTCGGCATCGCCAGGAGCCTCGCGGTCAAGCCCGACGTGTGGTTTCTCGACGAGCCGTTCAGCGCGCTTGACCCGCTGATCCGACGCCAGATGCAAGACGAGTTCCTGAAGCTGCAATCGAAGCTCAGAAAGAGCATCGTGTTCATCACCCATGATTTTCAGGAGGCGCTGCGGCTCGCCGACCGCATCGCCATCATGCGGCAGGGCCGGATCGTGCAGATCGGCACGGCTGCCGAGCTGGTGCTCAACCCGGCGGACGATTATGTCGCTGCATTCACCCGCGATGTGCCGCGCGACAAGGTGCTCACCGCGGCCGACATCATCGAACAGGGGGGAGAGGCGATGGCGGCGCCGGCTGTCGGAGCGGCGATGCGTCTCGACCAAGTCATCGCGCTGATGGCCAGGGAACGGCGGGCGCTGGCGGTGGTCGACGGCTCCGGCAGGGCGATCGGCCGGATCACGCCCGAAGGGGTGGTCGGCGCATTGGCGCAAAGCGGGGCCTAAAGGGGGGCCTGACGGTGATTGCGGCAGAGATGGCAGGGATCGGCACCGGCAGTGCCGCGGCAGCGCCGGCATCGCGGGCTGCCGTCATGCCGGAGGGATGGTTGTGGGCAGCAGCGCTGGTGCTTGCGGTGCTGGTCATCGCGCTTTACGCCCTCGGCTTCAGCTTGGCGGCGCCATCCCAGTCGCTCGTTCCGGTGGCGGATGCGATCTCGGCTGCCATGGCGTGGTTCACCGGCCATTTCCGGGCTGCGTTCCGGGCGATCACCTGGCTCTTCCAATGGCCGCTCGGCTGGTTCCGACAATTGCTGCTGGCGTTGCCCTGGCCGGTCGTCATCCTGATCACCGCAGCGCTCGGCTATCGTGCCGGGGGTTTCCGGCTCGCGCTCTTCTGTGCGCTCGCCATGGTCTATATCGTGGTCACCGGCTACTGGCCGATGACGGCGACGACTCTTGCCTCGGTGCTGGTGGCGGTGCCACTGTCGGTGGCGGTCGGGCTTGCGGTCGGCATCGCCGCCTTCCGGTCGCGCGCGGTCAGGCGGGTGGTCGAGCCGGTGCTCGATCTGATGCAGACCATCCCGTTCTTCTCCTACATCATTCCGATCCTGGTGCTGTTCGGCATCGGGCCGGTGGTCGGGTTGGTGGCCAGCGCGATCTATGCCATCCCGCCGATGGTGCGCAATGTGATGCTGGCGCTCGAACGGGTGCCGCAGGACGTGGTCGAGTCGGGATTGATGTCGGGCTCGACGGGGCGGCAGCTCTTGTGGTGGGTCGAGCTGCCGACCGGCCTTCCGACGATCCTCATCGGGGTCAACCAGACGGTGATGGCAGCGCTCAGCATGGTGGTGATCGCTGCGATGGTCGGCGGCGTCAACGACATCGGGCTCGAAGTATACAACACGATGCGCGAGGCCAAGTTCGGCCAGAGCCTGCTGTCGGGCCTGGTGATCGCGCTCATCGCCATGGTGACCGACCGGATCACCCGCGGCTTTGCGCATGGCGGCACCGACCTTGTTGGCGCGCAAAGGACGCGCCTCTTCTATGGCGGCGTGGCGATCGCCGCTGCAGCCCTGACGGCATTGGCGATCGCTTATCCGAGCCTCTGGAGCTTTCCCGAGAGTGCCCGCTTCTATCCGGCGGCGGCGATGAATGCGGCGCTCGACTGGTTCACCCGTACGGCTTTCCCGGTGACCTCGGCGCTCAAGGCGTGGACGGTCTACTATCTCATGCTGCCGTTCAAGATCGGGCTGCCGGCAAGCGTCAGGCCAAGCTTCTGGGGCTTTGCGATGTCGCCGACGGTCACTGTCGTGTTCGCGGCAATTGCGACGGCGCTGACTGGCGTTGCCCTGTGGCTCAAGGGCTGGCGGGCGGCGGTCGCGGTGGCGATCATCGCTGCCTTCTATTATTTCGGGACGCTCGGCATGCCGTGGCCGGTGGTGATCATCGTCGCCTCCACCCTTGCTCTCAGCACCGGCGGACCCAGGATCGCCGTCCTCACGCTGGTCAGCCTGCTGTTCATCCTGGTGAACGGGCTGTGGGCGGGCGCCATGGTATCGGTGCAGCTGGCGGCGATCGGCGTGCTGTTCTCGTTCCTGATCGGGGCTGCGCTCGGCATCTGGGCGGCGCTCGACGATCGGGTATCGGCGCTGCTGCGGCCGATCTGCGACACGCTTCAGACCATGCCGATCTTCGTGTTCCTGATCCCGGCGATCATGGTGTTCCTGGTCGGCGAGTTCACGGCGCTGATCGCCACCATCCTCTATGCCATCGTGCCGTCGATCCGCTACACCGAACACGGGCTGCGCGGCGTTCCGCCGGAGATCGTCGAGGCGGCGCGCGCCATGGGAACCGGTCGGCTGCAGCGTCTGCGCCAGGTCGAGCTGCCGCTGGCGCTGCCCGAAATCATGCTGGGGCTCAACCAGACGATCATGATGGCGCTGGCCATGGTGGTGGTGGCGGCATTGGTCGGGGCGCGCGGCCTTGGCGAGCAGGTGATGATCGCGCTCAATCAGGCCAATACCGGCACGGGACTGGTCTCGGGCCTGGCGATCGCGCTGATTGCCATCGCGACCGACCGGATCATCCAGTCATGGGCGGCGCGGCGCAAGGAGGCGCTGGGGCTTGGCTGACCGGATCGCCAGCGTCGAGACTTTCGTGCTTGCCGGCAAGGGGGCGCAGGGCGCCTATGGAGCGCCCTATGGCTTCGTGGTGAAGGTGACGAGCGAAGACGGCCTCACCGGCTATGGCGAGAGCGACACGATGCCGGACGTCGCTGCAGCGGTGGTCGATGCGCCCTATCTGAACGGGTTGATGAGCGGCCTTCGGGCGGTGCTGGTCGGCACCGACAGCAGCGATCCGAGCGCGGTGTGGCAGGTGATGCGGGAGGCCACCAGCAATTGGGGCCGCGACGGGGTGACCCGGCATGCCATGGCGGCGGTCGATATCGCGCTGTGGGACATTGCCGGCAAGCGCGCCGGGATGCCCGTGCATGCGCTGCTCGGCAAGGCGCAGCGCGATCGGGTGGAGGCCTATGCCAGCCATCCGCTCGGCGCCACGCTCGACGAGACCGCAGCCTTCGCCGCCGATCTCGTCGCGCGGGGCTTCGGGGCAGTCAAGTTCGGCTGGCATCCGCTCGGACCCTACGAAGCCCATGATGTGGCAATCGTGCGGACACTGCGCGAGGCGATCGGCGATGGAATAGGGCTGATGATCGATGGCGGCATGGCATGGGATGCCGAGACCGCAATCGAACGGGCCAAGCTGTTCCGTCCGTTCGACATAGGCTGGCTGGAGGAGCCGCTCGCCGCCTATGATCTGGCAGGCTATGAGAAGCTGAAGGATGCGGCGGTGGCGATCGCGGCGGGGGAGATGGCGGCAACCTTTGAGGAGCTGTCTCTGCTCATGTCGACCGGGGGAATCGATGTGCTGCAGGTCGATATTTCGCGGGTCGGCCTGACCGAGGCGATGCGGGTCGCAGCGCTGGCCGAGCAGCTCGACATTCCCTGCGTCAATCACACCTATTCCTACGTGCTGAACGCTGCCGCCTCGCTGCATTTCCTTGCGGTGGTGCACCGCACCGCGCTCTTCGAATGTCAGGTGACCGAGAACGAGATCCGCAAGACGCTCGATCGCGACCAGCTGCCGCTGGTGGATGGGTGCGTGGCAGTGCCGCAGGGGCCGGGATTGGGCGTGGTGGTGGATGATGAGGTGCTTTTGAAGTTCGTCAGCCGTGAGCAGTGAGTAACTCACATCTCACTCATTGACAGCTTTCCCGCCAGGGTGCCGGTGCTTTCGCCGCCATCGAGCGTGAAGACCTGGCCGGTGGCATAGGCCGCCTCGTCGGATGCGAGATAGGCGAAGAGGCCGGCGAGCTCCTCGGGCCTTGCATGGCGGCCCATCGGGATCGCATCGTTCACCGTCTTCAGCATGGCCGGGCTGTACTCGGCCTCCTGCATGGGTGTCAGGGTATAGCCGGGATTGACAGCGTTGACCCGGACCTTGGGGGCGAGCTCGAGCGCCATGGTGCGCATCATGGCGATGATCGCGCCCTTGCTGGCATTGTAGTCGGCGTAAAAACGGTAGCCGGCGACGCCGCTGGTCGAGGCGGTGAACAGGATGGTGCCGCCCGAATCCTTCAGCATCGCCCTCGCGGCATGCTGGCTGGCATGGAAGGAGCCGTAGAGATTGACCTTCATGACACGGTCGAACTCTGCCGGATCGATCGCGATGAAGTCGTGGCGGATCGAGATGCCGGCGTTGCAGACCATGACGTCGATGCCGCCCAGAACCGACAACGACCGGGTGAAGGCTGCGGCAACCGCATCGCTGTCGGCGACATCGGCGAGCACCACATCGGCAAGGTTCGGCAGGGCCGCCTTGATCGCCTCGCCACGGCCATGGTCGCGGCACCAGGCGATAACCGAGGCTCCCTCCTCGAGAAAGCGGGCGACGATTGCGGCACCGATCCCGGTCGATCCGCCGGTGACGATGATGCGTTTGCCGTGAAGCCTGCCCATCCTCTAGCTCCGTCTCAGACCGCGAAACCGCTTGGCATGGGATCGATCGAGGTAAGGATGACCCTGCCGCCAGCCGCATCGATACCGGCACGCAAAGCCGGGCGATCGCCGCGGGTCACCGGGACTTTCAGCCCGAGACCGTCGAGAAAGCCTTGAAGTCGCTCGGCTCGCGGATGAGCGAGCTCGATCCCGGTCAGGGTGCCGCCGCGCGGCGCGGAACGTGCAGGATGGCGGCTCTCGCCCCAATCGATGAAGAAGGGGATGAGCCCGCCATAGGGATGGCCAGCGAGGCCGAGCACCCGCCAGCCGAGCCAGCTGCCATCGGGAAGCCGGCGACCGCCCTCGCCGATCGCGCCGGGTGTCGCTCCGACATGACGGCTGCGCGCGACGATGTCGTCGAGATCGACAGCAGAAACCGCCCAGTGATAGAGGCCCTGGCCGGTCAGGTTGCGAAGCTCGCCGCTGCGGTTGGAGGCAGGCTGACCGGGATCGCGGGCGAGGATCTCGAGATAGCTGGCATCGCCGAGCGACAGCAGGCTGTTGCAGGTGCCGTCACCGGTGTGAACACCGCCAAAGACCGGCGCGGCGTCGAGGGCTTGAGCGAAATAGCGTTCGGCGGTGGCGAGATCGGGTGTGAACCAGACTAGGTGATCGATGTTCATCGCTATCCTCTGGTCGCTCGTTCGAACGCGCCGGTGCGCTCGCGGCGGCGGTCGGCGCTTGGGGTGGCGCCGAAGAGCTGGCGGTAGCGACGGCTGAAATGCGAGGCGGAGACGAAGCCGCAAGCGGTGGCGATCTCGAGGATCGACTCGGAGCCATGCAGCAGCAGGTTGCGGGCATGCTTGAGCCTGAGGGTGCGGTAGAACTCGCTCGGGCTTTCGCCCAACTGCTCGTGGCAGAGGCGCTGCAGATGACGCTTCGACAGATCGGAGGCGGCGCAGATGGCGCTGAGCTCCAGCGGATCCTCGAGCCGCGCCTCCATGGCGGCGATGGCGCTGAGCAGCCGCCGGTCGCGGATGCCGGTGCGCTGGTCGAGCGACATGCGCTGGCGGTCGGAGCCGTTGCGCGGGCGGTAGGTCATGAACTGATCGGCGATCTCGCCGGCGAGCAACGGACCGTGCCGGCTGGCGATCAGCTCGAGCATCATGTCCATGGCGGCAGCACCGCCGCTGCAGGTCATGCGGCTGTCGTCCATCTCATAGAGCGCATCGGAGATGTCGAGCTCGGGGAACTCGCCGCGGAAGCTGTCGAGATCCTCCCAGTGAATTGTCGCGCGGTGGCCGGCGAGCAGACCGGCCCGCGCCAGAATATAGGCGGCGGTGCAGATGGCGCCGAGCCTCGTGCCGGCGCGCGCCAGGCGCCGCAGCCAGGCGAACACCTGGCGATCGCGATAATGGCAACCGCCGACGCCGGAGCAGACGAGGACGAGCGCGTAGCTCTGATCCGATTCGAGGGCCGCGCCCGGCGTCACCATGCAGCCATTGCTGGCGGGGACCGGCTGGCCGTCCCTGGTGAGCACCTTCCATTCGTAGAGCGGGCGGCCGCTGATCCAATTGGCAATGCGCAGCGGCTCGATGGCGGCCGAGAAGGCGAACATCGGAAAGTCCGGCACGAGGAGGAAGGCGATGAGGTCGGGCCGATCTTCCGGCGGCCGGTCGTGTTGGAGGTGCTGGCGCATATGGTCGACATCTTGGCGCAAGCGGGCTCAACTCGGCAAGCGACATCGCATGAAATGACGCGCATGCAGGATCGCTATCTCGAAGGCCGCACGGCCTGGGTGACGGGCGGGGCGTCGGGAATGGGCCGGGCGACAGCGCTGCGGCTGGCGCGTGCCGGCGCCAATGTGGCGGTGGGCTCGCTGGTGAAGAGCCAGCGGGCAGTGGCGCTCGAGGACCAGAATGTTCACACCCCGCCGGACGAGGCGCTGGACGAGGCCAAGGCGGAAATCGCGGCGCAGGGTGTGGGAGCCCTGGCGCTGCCGCTCGATGTATGCTCGGATGCCTCGGTCGACGGCTTCTACCGCAGTGTCGTTACGGCGTTCGGCAAGATCGACATTCTGGTGAACGCCGCGGGATCGTCGGCGCGAAAGCCGATCGCCGATCATCCCGACGTGCTGTGGCATCGGATGATCGATGTCAATCTCAACGGCCCCTATCGCACGATCAAACGGTGCTTCCCGGGAATGATCGAGCGGCGCTACGGGCGGATCGTCAATATCGCCTCGACGGCGGCCAATGTCGGCTATGTGCGCCACAGCGCCTATTGCGCCTCGAAGGCCGGGCTTTTGGGGCTCACCCGCTGCGTGGCGCTGGAAGGGGCGGCGCATAATGTCAGCTGCAACGCCGTCAATCCGGGATGGGTGGCGACCGACAGCAACTACTCGGCCTGCGAGCAGGAGATCGCCATTGCCGGTCTCGCCATCTCGGTCGAGGAATATCGCCGGCGGGTCGCCGAGGATCTGCCGCAGAAGCGGTTCCTCGATCCCGACGAGGTGGCGGCGCTGATCGCCTTTCTGTGTCGCGACGAGGCGTTCGGCATCACTGCGGAAGCAATCACGATTGCGATGGGGTCTCACTGGTGACAAAGCCCGATCTCGCCTTCTGGCTCGAACGTTCGAATGTGGCGGCGTGCGAAATCGCCAAGCTGGTCGGCTACCGGATCGTGGTGATCGATATGGAGCATGGAGCGATCGGCGAGGAAGCATGCGACGTCATCGTCGCTCACTGCCGCGCCATCGGGCTCACCTGCTATGTGCGGGTCGCGTCGGCGGAGCGGCTGCGCATCCAGCAGGCGCTCGACTTCGGAGCGGACGGCGTGATGCTGCCGCAGCTTGCCGACCTGGCGCATGCCCGCGAGGCCTGTGCTCACGCCAAATACCCGCCGCTCGGGAGCCGCGGCATCGGCTACAGCCGCACCATGAGCTATGGCGCCTATGACAATGTCGATGACGGGTTCTTTGCGGACGAGAACCGGCGCACGGTTTGCCATGCGATGATCGAGACGCCTGGGGCGCTTGCCGACGTCGCGGCGATCGCTGCACTCGACACGGTCGATGGTCTGTTCATCGGACCGTCGGATCTGTCGATGACCCGCGGTCGCGGGTCATTCAAGTTCAGCGACGGCGATGCCGCCGACTTCCGCGCGGTCGCCGCCGCTTGCCGGGCGCATGGCAAGGCGCTGGGGCTGCCGGCGCCGGGGCCGAAGGCGTTTGCCCTCGCCGAAGCCGAGGGTGCCAGCTATGTGACGGTGAGCGACGACATCACGGCGCTCCGGCTCGGCTTCGCCAAGGGTCTCGAGGTCGCCGGCAGGCGGGAGCCCTGAGGTGGAAGAACGGTTTCTGGCCGGTCGGGTCGCATGGGTCACCGGTGGTGCAACCGGCATGGGCCGGGCTATCGCCCTGGCGCTGGCCGAAGCCGGCGCCGATGTGGCGGTCGGATCGTTGCCGGCGGGGGGCGCCTTGCCGGCAGCGGCCTATGCAGCCCGGCCCGATGCCTCGGCATTTGCCGAGATCCGGCAGGCAATCAAAGAGAAGGGGGTCCGCTGCCTTGCCGCGGCGCTCGATGTGCGCGAGGATCGATCAGTTGACGAATTTCATCGCGTCGCCGTGTCGGCGCTCGGGCCGATCGACATCCTGGTCAATGCCGCCGGCGTGTCGGCGCAGGAGGCGATGGCGGAGCACGATGACCGGACTTGGACAAGCGTGATCGACATCAATCTCAACGGCGCCTACCGCACCATCAAGCGCTGCTTCACATCGATGGCGGAAAGAGGATGGGGACGGGTCATCAATATCGCCTCGACGGCAGCAGTGGTGGGCTATCCGCGCCATTCCGCCTATTGCGCATCCAAGGCGGCGCTGCTCGGACTGACCCGCTGCGTGGCGCTCGAAGGGGCCAGTTCGGGCATCACCGCCAATGCCATCAATCCAGGGTCGGTCGGGACCGAGATGATGCGGCTCGGCTCGCTGCGCCGCATTGCGCAGGGCGGGCAGGGGACGACGGTCGAGGAGAATTTCGCACTGATCGCTGCCGCCATGCCGCAGAAGCGGCTGATCCCGGCGGAGGAGGTGGCGGCGCTCGCAGTCCATCTCTGTCGCGACGAGGCCTTCGGCATCACCGGCGAGGCGCTGACGATATCGGGAGGCGCGCTGTGGTGAAGCCGCTCAAGATCACCGGCGTCAAGGTCACCGTGGTGAATGTTCCGTTCGTGGCGCCGATCCGCTGGTCCGGCGGCGCCAATGCCGACTGGTCGCGGGTCATCGTCGAGATGACGACCGATGCCGGGCTTATCGGGCTTGGCGAGACGCTCGGCGGATCGGTGACCAAGGCGCTGATCGACACCGAGATCGCGCCGATGTTCGTCGGCGAGAACCCCTTCGATGTCGAGCGCATGCTGTCGAAGGCAACCTTCGTGCCGCTCTATTACGGCAAATGCGGCCACTGCGCGGTGGCGGCGCTGGAGCTTGCCTGCTACGACCTGATGGGCAAGGCAACCGGCCTGCCGCTCTGCCGGCTGATCGGCGGGCGGTTGCGCGAGGAGATCCCGTTCGCGGCCTATGTCTATCACCGCAATGCCGACGCGAAGGGGCGCAATGCGGTCAATACCCTCGAGGATGTGGTGGCGCGGGCCGAGGCGCTGGTGACGGCGCACGGCTTCGGCACGATCAAGTACAAGGGCGGCGTCAAGACGGCGGAGGACGAGATCGCGATCCTGAAGGCGCTCAGGGAGCGCTTCCCGACGCTCAGGCTGCGCTATGATCCGCAGGCGATCTATTCGCCGGCAACCGCCATCCGAATCGGCCGGGCCATCGAAGGGCTCGATCTCGAATATTACGAGGATCCCTGCTGGGGCAGCGTGGCAATGGCGCGGGTGCGCCAGCGGGTGAGGATTCCGCTCGCCACCAATATGTGCATCATCGATCTCGACAGCACCGCCGAGGGCCTGACGCTCGGTGCGGCCGACGTGATCCTCGGCGACATCTTCGAATGGGGCGGCATCGGTGCCATGCTCAAGCTGAAAGGCGTGTGCGAGACGTTCCAGATCAATCTCAACTATCACAGCGCCGGCGAGCTCGGCATTGCGACGGCGGCCTATCTGCATCTCGCGGCTGCCACGCCGGCGTTGCCGCATGCGCTCGACACGCATGCGACGGAGCTCGCCGGCGACATCGTGAAGCCCGGCGTGATCGGGCTCACCGCGCAGGGCACCATGCGGGTGCCCGACGGGCCCGGGCTCGGCGTCGAGCTCGATCCCGCACTGTTCGCGACGGCTGCCGAAGCGCATCTCAGGGCCGGCGATCAGTCGGTCTATGCCGAGGATGCGGCGCGCGGCGGCGTCATCCCGGTCAAGTCGATGGCGTGAGATCGGCGATGCGGATCACGGCGGTCGAGACCATCGCGCTCAGCTATCCGATGCCCTATGCGCTGACTTATGCGCGAGGCCGCTATCAGACGCGCGATGCGCTGCTCGTCAAGGTGCTGACCGACGAGGACGGACTTCATGGCTGGGGCGAGGCGGCAATGTGGGGCGGGCCGCACTCGGTGACGGCCACGGTCATTGCCGACGAGATCGCGCCGCTGGTCATCGGAGAGGATCCGCGCCGACCCGAATATCTATGGGAGAAGGTCTATCAGTCCACCTACTATCACGGTCGCAAGGGGCTGGTGATCGCGGCGCTGTCGGGGATCGATATCGCGTTGTGGGACATCATCGGCAAGGTGGCGGCACAGCCTCTGTGGCGGCTCCTGGGCGGCTTCGGGCGGCCGCTCGGCGCCTATGCCTCGGCCGGCTACTATCGGGACGACTATGGAGCAGTCGAGCTTGCGGCCGATGTGACGCGGGCGCGCGAGGCCGGCTACCGCGGCTACAAGATGAAGATCGGCAACATTCCGCAGGTGGTGCATGGCGGCGTGCTGAGCGATGTGCCGGGACGGCTCGGTTTCGCCGACGACATCGCGCGGGTGGCGGTGGCGCGCGAGGCGCTTGGTCCCGACCTCAATCTGATGGTCGATGCCAACACCTCGCTGTCGGCCCGGATGGCGATGCGCTATGCCGAGGCGATGCTGCCATTCAACATTCGCTGGTTCGAGGAGCCGACGGAACCCGAGAATGTCGAGGGCTGCGCAGCCTTGGCGCGGCATACGCGAATTCCGGTCGCCGGCTTCGAGACCGAGACCGGCAAGTTCCAATTCGCCCGGCTGATCGACGCCGGCGCCATCCAGGTGGTGCAGTTCGACGTGGTCCAGGTCGGCGGCTTGACCGAAGCGCGCAAGATCGCGGCCTATGCGCAGATGCACCATCTGCCGGTGACGGCCAAGAACTACTCCACGGCGGTGAGCACGGCGGCGACGCTCCAGCTGCTCCATGCGCTGCCGAATGGCGACTATTTCGAATGCGACCAGGATCCCAACGCCCTGCGCGATGCGCTCGCTGCGTCACCGCTCTATCGCATGGATGACGGAATGGTCACGCCGCATGACGGTCCGGGCCTCGGCATCACGATCGACGAGCAGGCGCTCCAGCGCTGGCGGGTTTGAGCCTGGCTGCTTTACGTTGCGCGGCGTGTTGCCGAAACCTTCTTGTAAGGTGCAGGGCTCCGTCCACTCTTTTTTGTCGTTCCCCGTGACTTGGAGGTTTCTTTCGATCTTGCACTTGCTCGTTTGCCAGAGCTTTTCGAAGCTGCCGGCTTCTCCAGCGTCCCGAACGCAGCTTCGATCAATACTTCTTCAATACGAGTCTGCCATCCCGGTCCGGTCGCCTTGTAATAGTCCAACACGATCGGATGAAGTCTGATGGATGTCAGAACCTTACGTTCGGATTCAGCCTTGGGTGGCCGCCCCCGCATTTTAGGGAAGGCAGCAAGCACCTCAGACGGGAATTCCGTCTTGGCCTTGGACGATCTGAAGTCCTCCTCCGTCCATTCAGGATTATCCTTGTCCTCAATGACTGAGGTTTTCTTACGTGATCGCATATCGTGCTCGCTCTCGCTTGCTCATTGCGCGAAGACTGATGGCTCGCAGGCGTCCACCACGTATCGTAAAGGCAAGAACATAATAGTCAGCGTCGATCTTGCCATACCCGCGATATCGTACTTCCCCATAGGCGAAACGGTCGTCCACAAGCGGGGGATTTAGAAGAACCATGTCAGCGGCACGCCCCAGCGAGATTCCGTGCTTGATCTGGTTTTCTCGGTCCTTCTTCGGGTCGAAATCTACTTGCGGCCCCGGCTCCGCTTCCCCCTCGCTCATCTTTTTACTGTAGATACGAAAAATAGAGCGATGTCAAGGAGCTTCCTAGAACGTCCCCGGATAAGTCCCGCCGTCCATCAGCAAGTTCTGGCCGGTGATGTATCCGGCGTGGGTGCTGCAGAGAAAGGCGCAAGCCGCACCGAACTCTTCCGGCCTGCCGAAACGGCCGGCGACCTCGCCGGCCCGCCAGCGTTCGAGCTGCTCCTCCTCGCTCAGACCTCCCCGCTCGGCTTGCGTCCTTGCGGTGTCGACGAGCCGGTCGGTCTCGAAGGAGCCGGGGAGAAGATTGTTGATCGTGACATTGTGCCGCGAAACCTCGCGGGCGAGGCCGGCGACAAAGCCGGTCAGGCCGCTGCGCGCCCCGTTCGACAGCGCGAGATAGGAGATCGGCGCCTTGACCGCCCCGGAGGTGATGTTGACGATCCGCCCGAAGCGGCGGGCGATCATCGGGTCGATCGTCGCTTTGATGAGCTCGATCGCCGACAGCATGTTGGCGTCGATGGCGGCGAGCCAATCGTCGCGCGAGAAATCGCGGAAGTCGCCGGCAGGGGGTCCGCCGGCATTGTTGACGAGAATGTCGGTTCGACCGGCGGCGGCGAGCAGGGCGGAGCGACCCGCCGGCGTCGTCACATCGGCATCCACGGCGATCACCTCGCCGGCCGCGAGCCTACGGATCTCCGCCTCGGCGGCACGAAGATGGGCGGGGTCGCGCCCATTGATCACCACGCGCACGCCCTCGCGCGCCAGGGCAGTCGCACAGGCCTTGCCGAGGCCGCGCGAAGAGGCGCAGACGATCGCTGTCAAGCCGGCAATGCCGAGGTCCATGGTCGGTCTCCTTCCGAGAGAGGGAGACGCTACTCCGCCGCCTGGCGCACGGCGAGAAGCTTTCGCGAGACCGTGGTCAGATGCGCATGCATGGCAGCGCGGGCAGCTTCGGTATCGCGATCGCT